>CAITDR010000372.1 GCA_903891165.1 uncultured Pseudomonadota bacterium | reverse complement strand
GGGAGGAGGAGGCGGCGCGTCAACATCCGCTGCTGTTCTGTGACACCGATGCACTGGCCACGGCGGTGTGGGCGGAGCGCTATCTGGGGTCTGTGGTACCAGAGTTATTGGCCTGGAAGTCGCCGGAGTCGCGGCACCGGCGCTTGTACTTGCTGTGTGAGGCGGATGTGCCCTTTGTGCAGGATGGTCTTCGCGATGGGGAGGGGATTCGTGGCTGGATGCAGGAGCGTTTTGTGGAGATTTTGCGGGAGCGGGGGGAGGAGGTTTTGATTTTGCGCGGGGGCTGGGAGGAGCGGGAGAGGCAGGCTTTGGAGGGGGTGAGGGGTTATTTGGGGAGGTAGTGTTTGCGGAGGTGTTCGGTCAGGTGGTGAACGTGGGTGAGGGGGTTTGTGGGGGTGGACGAAAGTTGGCGGGATCGTTTGTGTGCATTTGTATAAGATGGGTCGCTGTCGGATCGCACTACTGCCTCTCCGTAGGGCACAGAGCCTTTGGTGCCTTTAGCGTAGTCTGGATTGGCTTTTTCCAGCTTATTCTTGGCCTCTGTCCGGTGGAGCGCAGCGCGCTGCTCTTGGTGGTGGAGGAGTAGCCAAAGCTCAAAACAGGGATCGCTGGTCGCAAGGCCAACGCCGCGGCTTTGAGCACGTTGGATGGCATCGTTCCAGCCCTGGCGCTGCCCAGCAGTCTGTTGGTGCTCCTCGCCGTCAAAAACAGCCCAGTTACTGTCTCCAGGGCGCCAGTTCTTATTGGACTCCAGTTCTTTCCTTCGTTCTTCAGCTAACTCCACAACGCTGACGGGTGCGGTACCCTTCCGCACCACCTGGATCAACTCGGGTGGCTTCCGACAGGCCATGCGGATCGCTTCAAAATAGGCCACCTCTGTCTGCCCCTCGCAAGCAATGACGGTAATGGGAAGCATCCGCCGGGGCGGATCCTTCCGCTGGAAACTATTTTTTACCAGGTGGCACCAGATCCTGAAAGCGTCCGGGCAATACCGGCAACGCGCCATAGCGTCCCGCGCTGTAATTCCGTGCGATAGCCTCGTCATTACGGGGGTGGAAGGCGGACAAGGGGTAGAGATCGGTGCTGCCATCGGCGCGCCGCTCCGTGTACCAGATCTGGTCCCGCCGCATCCGGTGCTCGGCCTGGAGCTGCAAGTCGTGGGAGTTGAAGATGAGCTGAGCGCCCTTGGGGTTGGTTTCGGGACTCTGGAAGAGCTTGACGATGGTCTGGGTGATGTGGGGGTGGAGGAAGGCGCCGAATTCGTCGAGGATGAGGCACATCCCTCCCTGTAAAGCCCCGATAATCAGGCTTGAGAGTTCGAACAGGGCGCGAGTGCCGTGAGAGTCCTCCTGGATTCTCCAGGAGATGGTCCCCGTTTCGGTTTGGTGGGTGGTGGTGACCTGGAATTGCTGTGTCGCCTCAGATTTCTCGACATGAATGCCGTGGATGCCTGTATCAAAGTTCTGAACAAGCCGAATAATGTCAGACTGAGCATGTTCCAACGCCTGAAACGTCAAACAGGTGAGGGTACGGGGCACAGTACCACCAAAACCGTCGGCCAGCAAGGAATTCATGATTGCATATTTTATGTATGACAATACAGGAATGTCAAAAGTTTTCAAGAGCAGCTGTAAAGCAACGGTGGGTGTCGCCAGCGAAGAGAGGATCGGTCGGATAGTTTCCAACTCCGAAGCCAGAACCCAATCTTCGCCGGGCGAAGGTCGGCGCAAGATCAGGTTCTCCTCCTCCGGACCGGTGAGCAGTTCCTCCTCCACAACATCCTGCCCCTGAAGTCCCAATCGATACGAGTAGAATTGTTGCTTTCCCGGATCAAAAAAACGGATCACGAATCGAGAGGGCTCCTTGGATGCATCGTCCTTCAGGAGAAAGTGAGTCTGGGGTGGTACATATTCTCGCATGGGATGTAGCCGTGAAATAAAATACCCCAACGCCTTCACCACATTACTCTTCCCCGAAGCATTGGGCCCAAAAATCCCCGCCACCGTCAACAAAGAAGCCCCCGGCATCGGCACCGTGTAGCCGATCTCCTCGTCGGTCGGAACTGGCCGCTTGCGGCTGTTCCCCTTTGCCCGTGTCTTCCCGCGCTCGGTGGCGACCATACTCAACGTCACCGGGGCATGGATCGAGCGGAAGTTGGACACCGTGAAGTCGATCAGCATGCGGGCTCCTGTCGTGACAAGGTCACGTCAGCCTAACCTCCTTTCCCCAGGCCGCCACGCCCCCCCACCCACTGCCCCAAAAGCTCGCCGAGCCCCCCCCGCCAATCTCTCCCCAGATTCCCTGGAATTCCCCCCAAAAAACTGCGGAAATCCGGCACCGTCGGCGGCAGTCCCACCTTGCGAAACTCCCGATGTGTGTCCCGGGTACGCTGATACAAAGCCCAGAACTCCCGAGGATGGGCATGTACCACCCAGGCGCGCGGGCAGTAGCCCACCCGGGCCTCACGCGCCCAGTGCCAGTCCTCGGCGATGGGCACGTCGGGCAGCGGTCGCTTCAAAAGTGTCTCGGTGCGATAGAGCGCCAGCACATGATCGTGTCGCACGCCACCCACCGGGTGCGGAAGTGCGGGCTGCGGATCGGTACCCGGCGGCGTCCACAGCCATAAACGTCGGCAGCTCTCCACATCGCTGTCCGGCCAGGGGAGCTGCCGCCCGGACACGGCGTCGAAGTTTCCCAGCCCCTCCCGCAGCCAGCCCGCCGGAGTGCCGCGGG
The DNA here is from genome assembly GCA_903891165.1 of uncultured Pseudomonadota bacterium. GTDB lineage: Bacteria > Myxococcota_A > UBA796 > UBA796 > SXON01 > CAITDR01. The sequence continues at coordinate 40,014 of CAITDR010000372.1, read as the reverse complement.
GCAGCGCGTCCTCCACCGAAAAAAGTACATATTCTGTAGTAACTTGATTCAGATAACGCTGCCGGGTACGGCCGTGCCCCTCCCAAGGCACCCTCAGCACCCGCACCCTCGGGTTCGGATGACTCCACTCAGGAAAAGTTCCGTTGGCAAGGATTAAAAGCTGCGCCACGGCCGGATCGCGTAGCCAGGCCTCCACCCCAATGGGCACCCTCAGCGCGGGGATCACCACCGTTACCCCGGCTCCCGCCGGTGCCTCTTCAAAAGTAGGCTTTCCATCTAAAATATCCACCAATGGCGCCCACAGTTCCGCCTTCTCCCCCAAAACACTCCTGTCCGCCTCGATCCGCTCCCCAGAAAGCAGCGATTCCTTCCAGGCCCGAAGGCTCCGGGCATCGCACTTTCTCAAAAACATCCGCATCCCCGGTGCAAAATAAACGTGACTCTGATCAGAGTCACGTCGGATCAGGTAGCCTGGTTGGCCGCGTTCTTCTCGCGGATGAAGGCCGGGTCGCAGAGTGCCTCAAAACTGGCGGGCTTGTCCGCCCGTGCCCACGCCGTTTCTGGCGCAACGAGGCCCGCTTCCACCAGATCGGTCAGCGCCATGTCCCGGGTCTGCATCCCAAAGCGCCGCCCGATCTGCATCATCGAGGGAATCTGAAACACCTTTTCGTCCCGGATCAGGTTCCCGATCGAAAAGGTGCCCTTCAGCACTTCAAAGGCGGCCACCCGCCCCTTTCCATCGCGACGCGGAATCAACTGCTGGCTTACCACGTACTTGAGCGACTCTGATAGCGCCATCCGAACCTGTGCCTGTTCATCAGGGGGAAAGGATTTGATGAGGCGATCCACCGTCGCAACCGCACCCGTGGTATGGAGAGTGCCCACCACAAGGTGCCCGGTCTCGGCGGCAGTCATGGCCAGCCGTACCGTCTCCACGTCGCGCATCTCTCCCACCACGATCACATCGGGATCTTCACGAAGTGCAGCGCGGAGTGCCCTTGCAAAAGACTGCGTATGCCGCCCTACTTCTCGCTGGTTCAACAGAGCGGACTTGACCGGGTGTACAAACTCGATGGGGTCTTCCAGCGTGATCACATGGTCGGCCTTCGTCTCGTTGATTAGGTTCACAATTGCCGCCAGCGTGGTGCTTTTTCCGCAGCCGGCCGGCCCGCTGATCACGATCATGCCCTGGTGGTAGTCCAACAGCTCGGTGAGTTGTCCAGGAATACGCAGATCGGCAAAAGTGGGAGGAACATTGGGGATTACACGGAAGGTTACGCAGCTACCCTTCCGCTGTACAAAGGCATTGGCCCGGTAGCGCCCCACCTCGGGCACCGCGTGGCAGAAGTCCAGCTCGCCACTTTCCAAGAAGATTTTTCGTTGCCGCTCCTCCAGGATGGACAGGATGGCGTCGCGGATCTCGTCCGCCGACCAGGTGGGAAGGTCATCTCGCCGTTTGATCTGCCCAAAAACCCGGATCATCGGCGGTTCATCCACCGTCAGGTGCAGGTCACTCGCACCCTCGTCCCGGATCATCGCCAGCAGCCGATCAATCGGGCGGCTCAGGTTTTTGATGTTGGCGGCCGAGGTTCCCCGGTCGGTCTCTCCCACCGCTTGGTGCAGCCGGGTGGCCAGATCGCGGTGGACTTCTGCGGCACGGGTTCGCACTTCCGTAGAAGGATCTTTCTCTTTGACCGCCTGCAATAACGGCAGCAGGCGGGGGTCGGAGAAGCGCGAGAAGGCCCGTACCACCTCCATCCGTACCTCTTGGCGGGGATCGCGCAACAGCGCTGCCAGCGGCCGTAGTGCCTGAGTGGAGGCCAATTGTGCCAGCCCGTCGATGGCCGCCCAGCGTGTATCAGGATCTTCCAGGGCTTTGACCAGGTAGGGTACGCCGCGTTCGTCGCCAAGTCGCCCCAAGGTGTCGCAGGCGGAGATCCGCAGCCACCAGTCCGGCTCGGCCAATAGCTGCCCCACCGGGTCCACGAGACGGCCATCTTTGAAATTTTCACACAAAACAAGGGCGGCGGTACGTACCTCCTCCTCCCGGTGCTGCAACAGCTCGACCGCGGCCATCATCACCGGGTCGCCGAAGGTGCGCAGGGTCTCCAAGATGCGTGTCCTCAGCCATCCCATCATGTCTTTACAAAAGTGAAGTACCTCCATGAGCACCACGTCGATGGCGCCGGTCTCAAAAAGGATCTCCATGGCCTGCCGACGGGTTGCATCCTCACCTGCCGCAAGAAGATCCAGCATCTTCTTTCGCATTCCCGCGGGATCCCGTTTGGCGGCGCTGCGCAGATAGGCCGTGGCCCGATCCCGGGCCGCAGCATCTCCGGTGGAGAAGCGATCCAGCATCAGGTCGAGCACGCGGGGGTCGGGCACCCGTACCAGGGCCTCCATCGCCGCGCTGTTCAGGCGGGGGTCGGTGCTCCGCGCCGCCTCTAAGAGCTGGGTCACCATCACCGCTGGGTCGCGGTCCTGGAGCAGTTTTTGGAGGGCGGTGGCCCGCAGCCCGGCAGGGCCATCCTTTAAGACCCGCTCCAAAAAAATAAGACGCAGGTTCCCGGTCAGGTTCAGGGCGTATTCCCAGCCCAGACGCTGACGATTGTGCTCTTTGTCCGCGAGGAGTCCGTCCAGGGTGCGTCGGATGGCCTCGTCGGGGTGCCGGTTGAACAGGCGCAGCGCCACCCCACGCACCTGGGGGTGCTTGTCGGCGGTGCCCTCGATCAGGAGGAGCGCCGAGCGTTCGTCGGGACGCGATAGAAACAGCTCTGCCGCAACCTGCCGGACCGCGGGGTCATTGTGGCCGATCAACGGGAGAAGATCGGGTGGGCGTAGGCCGGATTCCCGAAGCTGGCGTAGCAGCGTTTCGCGCTCAGCGGCGTCCTTCCAGCTGCTGTTGAGCAGCTGGTCGGTCAGGGTCTTTTTTCCACCAAGAAAGGAGAGCATAGAACCCCCGAGCCCTATGATCGCTCAGGTTCACCGCTCCTGCATCTTTTTACACGGCAGCTGACAAAAAATCGGCGGCAGGGCCATGAAATTCTCTGGAACCGGCAGCGGCGTCCGGGTTAGAAGGTCCGGCTCCGCTCGCGCTACCCCGAGGTATCCGTGTTGTTTCTCTGCTCGATGGCGATGGCTCAGGAATTGCAGGTTTCTTCCAATGTGGAGGGGGCACCTATATTTATTGATGGGTCGGACACGGGCGAGCGGACACCTGCTACCCTGAGCAACCTTCCCCCCGGCCGGGTAACCGTGACCGTCGGCGATGCCTGCGGGCAGGGAGAGGTCGAGGTGACGCTGGCGGAGGGCAAGGTCAGCAAGGTCAACGTGGCCCTCGTCGAGAAAAAAGGCTCGTTGCTTTTGAACATGAACCCCGCGGAATCATTGGTATTTTTGGATGGGGATCCACTCCCGGCAACCTCCGGGGTCGCCATCGAAGTGGAATGTGGAACACATTCGCTTCGCGTCGAAGCCGAGGGATTTGCTGCCTTCAAGGGCATGGTCACCATCGACAGCCCAGAGACGCAGACCTTGCCGGTCAACCTGCGGACCTTGGGGGCGGGAACGCTGGTCCTCAGCGGCTCTCCCAAGACCGCGGACATCTATGTTGACGGGAAAATGCGTGGTTCTGGCTCGGTTACCCTGGAGGGTGTTGTCGAGGGCGTACATCTGCTGAGCGCACGCGAAAACGGCTACCAGGAGGCTTCGCAAGCGGTGATGGTGGGCCCCAACGATACGTTGACCTACCAGATGAAGCTGGCCTCCACCGGCAGCAGCAAGCCCTCGACGGTGGTTCCTCAGGGAAAAACATCGGAAAAAGCTGCGGAAGTTGGGGCGCGTGCCTATGCTTCGGGCAGCCGTCCTCCCGGGGCAAATACCCCGATCAACCCGGCGGAAGAGGAGGAGGTGATTGCCGAGGGAGAGGACACACGGGCGCGAGAGCTTGAGGAGGAGCGTCTGGCTGAGGAGGCTCGTCGGGAAGAGGAGGAAGAAGCCGCTCAACAGGACTCCAGTCGTCGTGAATCGGAGCGGCGTGAAGCCGAGCGTCGGGAAGAGCAGCGCCGGGAGGAAGAGCGTCGCAAAGCGGAGGAGCGCGATCGTGAAGAAGATCCCGCTTTGGTGGATGAACCCTCGCCCGACGATGACCCGAACGACATCCAATTGGACATCGTGGCCTTGGACGAAGATGGCAACCCGGTGGACGGGGAGGAGGAGGCGCCTTTGGACCTGGATGAACCAGGTCCGAAGGAGAAAAAAGCCAAACCTCCCCAGTTCTGGGCGGGCATCGGCATGCTGGGGGTGGGGGTGGCAGGCGGAGGTACCTCGATCTTCCTGTACGATGCGGCCCTGCGGGACTACAACCGCTACAAGGCCGCCGCCGAAGCCGCTCAGGACGACGATAGTCTCCAGGGGAAAGCAAACTATTTTGAGAAGCAGTACAACGCCAGCCGGAACCTGTTCTATGGAACGGTGGCGGGGGCAGGGCTGCTCCTGATTGGGGGCACGGTCTGCGTGCTGGTAAACGACGGGGCATCGGTTACGCTGGTTCCCGGCGGTGCCGTGTTCTCTTTCCATCGCGAGTTTTGATTTTTGGTAAACTCTTTTTCAACAGAGGATAAAAACATGACAGGAAAATCTTCGGTGGCGGTGGTTGGTTCGGGGCAGGTCGCGCAGGTGTTGGCGGCGGGCTTCCAGAAGCACGGCTACCCCGTACAGATCTGTAGCCGGGATGTGGCGAAACTATCGGATTTTTCGCAGAAGAGCGGGATCTCGGCGGTGTCGGCGGAGGCGGGCGTTGCTCAGGCGACGGTGGTGGTGCTGGCCGTTAAGGGCACCGCGGCCGAGACCGTGGTGGGCGGATTGTCTGCGGCTTTGGCGGGGAAAATCGTCCTGGACGCGACAAATCCGATCATGGACGCCGCTCCCAAGAATGGGGTGCTCCAGTACTTCACGGGTCCAAACGATTCGCTCATGCAGCGCCTTCAAAATTTGGCTCCCGAAGCGCACTTCGTCAAAGCCTTCAGCTCTGTGGGCAACGCCTTTATGGTCAACCCCAGCTTCCCCGGCGGGCGCCCGACCATGTTCATCTGCGGAAACGACGCCTCTGCCAAGGCAGCGACCACGGCGATCCTCGAAGACTTCGGCTGGGACGCCGAAGATGTGGGCAAGGTCGAGTCGGCCGGCCCGGTGGAAGCCCTCTGCCAGCTCTGGTGTGCACCGGGGATTCAGCGTGGGCAGTGGACACATGCCTTTAAGTTGTTGAAGCTCTGAGGTAGATTTTCCGGCGGAGGTTCTTTGCTCTTCCTGCTCCTCGCCTGCCAGGGCTCCCCCCCCACCGTGTTGCCACCGGCCCCGGTCCAAGCGGAAGCCCCGGTCACCCCGGTGTCGGCCGTGCCGCAGGCTCCGCCCCAGGTGTTGCCCACCTTCGGCCCCGAGAACGTGATAGCTGGCGTCTGCGAGGCCTCCGCACTCTTGTGGCGTCAAGGGCAGTGGGTGGTGGCCGACAACGAGGTGGATGACAAGCTCTTTCTCTTTGATCGTCGCTTTCAGCCCGTGGGCACCCTGCCCCTTGATCCGCCAGTGAAGGATATCGAGGCGCTGGCCCTCCACGACGGACGTCTTTTTGTTGTGGGCTCGCACAGCCGCAAGAAAAATGGGAAGGAAGACCTGAAGCGAAGGCAGGTGGTAGAGCTTGGGAAGGGGCCTGTTTCGGTGTCCTGGGCGGGCTGCCCGGTATGTACGGCGGCGATGGAGGAACAGGAGGAAGGACGCGGCCTGAATGTGGAAGGAGCCTGGTGGGATGGGGGGCTCTGGCTGGGTCTGCGCGCGCCGGTGCCTGGGGGAAAAACCCTCTTGGTGCGGACAGATACCGGCGAGCTGCGGGAGATCGAAGCGGGCGGGCTGGGGGTGCGTGAGGCCGTGCGGCGGAGCCAAGAGCTGGTGCTGGTGTTGGGGCCTGCGGCCGATGCCCCGGGGCCGTTTACGCTGTGGAGCGACAAAAGAGGGGTGATCGGGACGCTCCCCGAGAGCATGGAGGGGCTTGGAGAAGATCCCGAGGGCCTGCTGTGGGGAGTGACCGATGGGGCAAAAGGGGAGGAGGGCGGTCCCTGTAAGGAGGTCTCCCGCTGGTATAAAATTGGGGTTCTGTAGTCTTCCTACAGCTGTTCGGGGTGGGGGTGTATAGCTTGCGAGGATGATTCAGCTCTACACCTCCCCGACGCCCAATGGCCACAAGATCTCCATCGCTCTCGAAGAGCTGGGGCTGCCCTACGAGATGCACGTGGTGGACATCCGCGTTGGCGAGCAGTTCAAGCCCGAGTTTCTGGCGATCAGCCCAAACAATCGGATTCCGGCCATCGTGGATCCCGATGCTTCGGGCGGTCCGCTCTCCCTCTTTGAGTCGGGTGCCATCCTCCTGTATCTGGCCGAGCGCTACGGAGGCCTGCTCCCGACGGATCCGTCGGGACGCTATACCGCGATCCAGTGGCTGATGTGGCAGATGGGCGGCCTGGGACCGATGCTGGGACAGGCCCACCACTTCCGGCAGTACGCGCCCAATCCGGTGCCCTATGCCATCGACCGCTACACCAACGAGGCGCATCGTCTGTACCGGGTGATGAACACCCGCTTGGCGGATGTCGAATATCTTGCGGGAAGCTACAGTATTGCCGATATTGCCTGTTGGCCGTGGATCCGTCCCCATAAGCTCCAGGGCCAAGACTTGGAGGAGTTTCCGCACCTGCGTCGCTGGTTTAAGGAGATCGGCGCGCGCCCGGCGGTACAACGTGGGATGAAGATGCCTGAGACTTTTGTGGCGCCGATGGATGAAGAAGCTCGAAAGGTACTTTTTGGACAGAGATAGTGCCTTGTCTGCCGACGTGACTCTGTTGTGAGTCACTATCCCTTGGGGGGCCAGTCCAGGATCGCCTTTTGAAGGAGGAGGGAGCTTCCTCCTCCCAGAAGTGGCAGGGTTTTACTGGCATCTTCGGTGGGGTTGCCGGGGAGTTGGCAGTGCGGTCGCAGCGATAGAAGCAGCTTCTGCTGATAGCGGCGCTCCGCGCTCCGCTCCAGGCGACGTACGTCTTCGCGAAAATCTTCCTCCCCCGTTCCTTTCAGGAGACGGCGCAGATCGCGAAGGGGCTGCACCACCTGTTCCCTCCACTGGAGCAGCGTCGGGTCCGGCCGCCACTCCGGCGCGATGGCTCCACGCCCGGACAGACCCAACCACAGCCCGGTCAGCAACAGGTTCACGTCCACCCCTGCTTCCTCCTGCAGCCGCAGGCAGCTCTCGGAGACCCCCGGCAGCGCGTAGAAGGAGAGGGTGAAGGTCCACAGCTCCTCCTCCTCGGTCATAGGGCTAGCTCCCGCAGCTCCCAGCTTCCCCATCCGCTGTCCACCACCACTTGAATTTTGTCCCCCCTTACAGAAAAGCTCTCCAGGCGTGGACTGTCTACATCCAGGCAGGTGATGGGCTGGGTGGGAGAGATAGTGGAGCAGATGCGGCTCTGTTCACCGGCCTGCTCTGCCCAGTAGAGGCGGTCGCCGCTCCACACCGGCGCCTGGTGCAGGAGAATGTCCCCGCCGAGGATCCACTGGGTGGGTTCCCAGCTTTGTCCGGCATCTCTACTCTCTGCCCAGCCGATACCACGCTGGTTTTTGTCCATACCGATCATCGCAAGATAGACGTGATCGGCGTCGGCGCGCAGGGCAGGTTGTTCGACGCGACGTGGCTCCGTTAGAAACTCCGCAAGGTCAAAGGTCTGGGAGGCTTCCAGATCGGGAAATCCCGCGCGAAATACCTCGATCCGGCGGGTATAGGCCTGGTTGGGGGGCGGCGCGTTGTTTGCGACCGCCATCACCCAGCTACTGCGAGTGGTCGCCAGCGCCACGTCGGTGGCGGTGAACTGCAGGTTGGCGGTGGCGGGTGGTGTCCATTGTCCCGCCTCCCACCTTGAAAATCGCAACTGATCCGTGTCGCCGCTCCCGTCCTGGGCGCGGGTGGTGGGGGTATGCAGCCAGGCCACGCCGAGGGTCTCCTCCTGGACAGCCATGGCGGCCCGGAAGTGGGGACCCACTTGGCTGTCGGGAAGGCCGATCTCAGTCCAGCTTCCGTCGCTGCGCTCCAAACAACGAGGGATCCACGGCCAAAAATCCTCGCCTGGATCCAGGTGCAGCTCGCGGAAGCAGGCCCAGGTCCGTGCCCCATTCTCCAGCACGGTGGGGGCTTCGGCGGCAAAGGCATCGCGATCGGAGAGTTGTTCGCCGTCCACCTCGACAATCGAGCGGTGGGCCAAATCTGTGAGGTAGCGGCTCTGCCCCAGGACATTCCCCGATCCGGAGACTTCGGAAGCTCCTTCGCGGGCTTTTCCTTCGCCCAAGAGTGGCAGTCCGACCGCCCAGGGCAGCTCCACGCCGAGGTGTGCGGCCAAGGTCGGCGCCACATCCAAGAGCGTGTAGGTCTGGTTGACCTCCCCCTTGACCACCTTCCTCCCCAGAAAAACCATCGGCACTTCGCGGCAACCGGTACAGGCATCTCCATGGTTTGTCCAGCCACCTTCTTCGTCGTGCCGATGCCGGCCATGATCTGAGGTGACAACGATGAGGGTCTGCCAGGCATAGGCCGGGTGCTCTGCCTCCAGCCAGCGGTAGAAGTCGGCCACCTCGCGGCTCTGCTTCTGGACACGCTGCGGATAGCCGACTTCGTCCGCTTCGTGACCGACACGATCGGCGTCATGCAGGTTCACCAGGAGCATTTTTGGTGGTCCCTGGTTTATGATTTGACGCAGTCGATCCAACACGATGCTGTCGTCATTTTCGGGGATTTCGGAGCCGTCGGGACTATCGACCAGATCGTAGGATGCCCCCGATCCATAGCTTGGATGGATGGATCGGGCCGACGCAGGCAACATCACTGCATTTGCCAGGATCTTTGCCTCCTCCTCCCCCCATCCCTTCTGCTTTCGGGCCTCCTCAAAAATTGTGGGCACCAGAGGAAAATAGACCCCTGGATCCAGGTTTTCAAAGGGAACGGTCATCACTGGCTGTGAACGTCCCGTCACCATCAAGGCATGGCCCGATCCCGTGGAGGTCAGTCCGGGGTTCACCGCCTGCCGTACCGATCGGCCTTCCGACGCTACATCGGTCCAGAAGCGACTCCCCCACTCCTCCCCGGTGACACCCGTCAGATCGGACCGGTTCAAGGAGGAAAACTCGTCCGTCCTCACGCCGTCCAGGACGATGACCAGCACATGGGGGTCGTCCTCGCCCACCGGCGCGACCCCGGGCGTGTTTTTACAGGCGAGCAGCAGCCAGAGCATGGGGGGATCGTAGCACGCGGGCGCTCTTGCCGCTTCAGGCGCCGTCCTGGCCGTCCAGGTTTTTCCGTGCAGCGTCGTCGAAGCGGCGGTGGAAGAGCTCCGAATGAAAAAGCCGTTGTTGGTCGAGCAGTTTTTGAAGAAATGCCGCGCGGCCGGTGCGGTAGGCTTCGGCACCGACAAAGGGCACATATTCGGCGGCGATCTGCCTCTCGTATTCCTGAAAACGGGAAGCTTCGGCGCCCAGAATCGCGAGGTCGCAGTCCAGAAAGAGGGCGGCATCCCCGGTCAACGGCTCGCCGGTGGCCGTGCCGTGGGTGGCGGTGAGCCGGATCAGCCGCTGTGCCGCTTCGGTATCGGGAAGAAGATCAGCCAGCAAGGCGGCACTCTGCGCCTCGTTCTGCCCGGAGGTGGCCATCGGATCGTAGACCACATCGTGAAAAAGCAGGGCCAACCAAGTGGATCGTGGGTCCAGCCAGCCCGGATCGGCGGCCACCTGCTGCCAGTGTGCGGCCATTTCGGCGAGGTGTTGCAGGCTGTGGTAGTGACGGTGGGGTTGCTGGTAATGTTCGGCGAGCAAGGTCCAGATTTTGTCCGTCAGGGCAATGGGGGACAACTTTTGGAGCTTCTGGAGATCGGGGGACAACGGCATGGATGGGTGCTCCGGTTTAGGGGCCGAATGTTCCTGCGGAGAGGATGACTACTTACAAAGCTGAAAGCTCTCCTCCACCCCGGGTAACGGAAAACTCCACCCATTCAACGTGGCTACACTGTCCACCCGCCCTTCTGCGCGCCCTGCCAGCACCCGCACGATACAGTCGCCACACTCGCCCCCCGCGGGCTCCAGCTGCAACTTCAGGATCGGCCAGGGCTCTTTTTGGATGGAGAGTTTATTGTCTCCCTGCCAATCCAACACCACTCCGGCCTCGGCGCCATTCGTCGTAAGGCGGTGGTAGTCGTAGGAGGTCGAGGAACGTTTTACAGGTGGATCCCGGTAGACCCAGTCGGCCGCCGTTTCTTCGGTGCTGACCTCGACAATCGTGCAGCCCTCGGCTTCGACCGCCACACTCCATGCCTGAACCGGCCGATCGCGTGTTTCAAGCTGAAGGATCGCGGTGGCCTCGCCTGTGGCCCGCTTGGGGGTCTCCCAGGACAGTCCCAGCCGGGCCGGCTCGGGCACCGCCGTGGGGTCGGCGGCCCCGCAGACCCCCGCAGGCAGCGGTGGCAGCTTTGAATCCCCTGGCAGCACTGCTGAGAGCAGCAACATGCTGTCGGCGAGGTTCAGGATTCCGTCTCCAATCACATCCGCAACCAGACTACAGCGTACCTCTGGTCCACCGCGGAAGAGCATATTCTGCAGATAGACCGCATCAGAAATGTCGGCCGCACCGTCGCCATTGGCATCGCCACTCACGGGCGCCGCCGCGGGCGCCGGGTCGAGCAGCGAGGGGGCACCGCAGGCGACAAGGAACAGGAGGGGATGCAGTGCAGGCAGCATGTTATCTCTCAGTCCCAGGTTAACCGATCATGCCCAGCCGACGCTTCTCTTCCGTACAGGTCGCCCCCTTCCAGAGGGTGCCCGCTGCGCTGTTGCTTCTGTCCTGCGCGGCCTGTCGGGCGCCCGAGACCGAGGAAGGCCCGCGTGCAGCGTCGTTGGGTGCCTCTCCCGCGGTGTTTTCGGGGGTGGGATTTGGATAAGAACACAACGGGATTGCCCAGGTGGAAGCTGCAGGACATCTGTCCAGGGTTGTGACGCGGCCGGATGTCCCACGGGGGCCGCAGGGAGTTTTGCCCGATCTCTCCCTCCTGGGGCCGCCCATCGCTGGCGATCTGGACATGGACCGTGGCCAGGCCTTGCTCTCTTTTGTGGAAGCAAACATTTCTTCCCGTAACTGGAGCAGCTACGGGGTGCAGGCCCTGACCTATGACCAGACCTGGGGGGTGGATGGGACCCCCGGACTCTGTGAAGAGCCTGCGGTCAAGGTCAACTTTGAGGAGGCGGGCGTCGCCTATGAGGCCAACTACAGCCTGGGGCTCTATGGCAGCCTGATCGGCGACCCGGAGCTGATGTACGAGGTCATGTCCGGGGAGTGTATCCGCGAGCTTGCGGAGAGTGGAGGCGATCTTTCTCAGATCGGTGATCGTTGTGATGAGTTTATCCAACACACCTTCTTTCCCGACGATTCGGCGTGCAAGAGCTGCTTGGAGGTCGGGGCGGGAGATTGGGAGAGCTGCGTGGCCGCCCGGGCCTGTCTGGACGAAGCACCGTTGGTGAGCTGGGTGGACGACGGCGACGGCAAGGTCTGGTTGCGCACCGGTACCGCCACCGTCCTGGCCTGCGCGCCTGATCTGACCGCACAGGTCTTTATTCTGGGAGCCTATGGCGACGACGGAAGTCTGCCTCTACCCTGGGATCATGCGGGCTGGGCCCATGTCTGCCTGGGCTACTGGGACGAGGGTGCCCGTGCCCCCGCCTATGGTTGCACGCCCGGCGTGGGTGGCTGGGAGGCCGGCCACACCCTGGGTGCCGGAGGTGTGGGGCGGGTGAACTACATCCGCGCCGCCGGGGAGGGGGGCGAGCCCCATCGCGACCGGATCTGGTATTCTTCCGAGGTTGATTTAGGTCGGGATGGTACAGTTTCCTGGTTCTGGGCCACCACACCGGGGGCCGGCCAGATCTCTGCGCCCGAGAGTGGCATCGTCACCGGAATGGTGTCGCCCGACCTCTCCAACGAGCCTTTTTCCTTTGATCCCATCGCCACCTGGGGTATGAACCCGCTGCTTCTGCGTCCCGATGGTACGGATGAAAGTAACCTGGATCACACTTTTGCGCGGGACTGGCTGGCCACCCTCACGCTGAAGACCGCCACCACACGCGACGGGGTGCTGATCAACACCTTCAATGCCAACCGCTGCGAAGAAGGGCGCTGGGAGGGGCCTTTTGCAGATGGATCCTACCGTTGTGCTCAGCCAGGGCCGCCTCATACGGGCTGGCATAACGACGCCAGTGTGGGGGCAGCCAGTGGGCTCTCCACCAGCGGAGCCTGGTCCGACCAGGATTTTCCGCAGGTCTACCATCTGCCGCTGACCACCATCGGCTCTACCGGTCTGCCCGATCCCCTGGTTCCCGGTGGAAATACGGCCCTGATTGCGGGTACGGCGACCCTGGCCGATCCCGACTTCGACAACTGCGCTTGGCCGCACCAATTTGTGCCCGACAGCATCTCCTACGAGGCGCGCCCCGAGGAATTTGGCGGGGAAGCCTGGCTTTGGGGGCAGACCTGGAAATTCGGCAAGGATCCTGTGCTGGATCTGCGGGTGGTGCTGAACACCAACGAGGCCCGTGGCTACTGCTCCACCGTAGACTGAGCTACTTCACCGTCGCTGTCCCATACCAGTAGTTTGTGTAAGCATAGCTCTGATCGCCCTGCACCACCGGCATGGCCAGCCAGCCGCCGCCCCAGACCAGCTCGGGGTAGGTCCAGCTGCTGACAAAGCCGGGCAGCCAATCTTCGTAGATGGCGCCATCGTAGTACATCAGCAAGGGAACGTTGTACCCATAAAAGTTCTCGTTCAGGCCTACGCGCCAGCTCAGGTCCGCCTCGGCTTCGGCACCCAGGCAGCTGGGGTCGTAGCTGCTCCGAGATTCGTCCAGGGTCATCTCCACACGGAAAGCCCAGGTGCAGTCAGGGCATTTGTTGATGGGGGTGCCGGTAGCTTCCCACCACATGTCGCAGAGCAGGCTGTCGGGGCTGTCGTCAAAAGCCCAGGTCCAGTGGACTTCTCCTTCGAAGCTGGTGAACTCGTGCCCGGCGGGGGTGCCGTGATTGGTCTCCAGCGGAGGCGGCGCGTCCGGCTTCGTGGGGATCTCTTCCGGGGCGCCGCAGGAGAGCAGCATCGTCAGGAGGGAGGCGTACATCTGCCTTGCTTATCCCGCGGCCTTCCCTTTCGGGGCGGGCTTGCTGTATAAAAAGGAATGCACCCGACGCACGCCCCCATTCCCGGCCAGGCCGCCTTCCAGTCGCTGGTTCCCTTTGGCCTGGGCCAGGACAAGCCCCACCACTTCCGCGAGATGGCGGAGGTGCTGTGGGAGAACCGCGATGCCCTGCCCTATGCCTGGAACATCCTGAATAAGGGCGTCTGCGATGGCTGTTCTTTGGGTACCAGTGGCCTGAAAGACGACGTGATGGAGGGCCCCCACCTCTGCCTGACCCGCCTGCGGTTGTTGCGCCTGAACACCATGCCCGCTCTCCGTCCGGAGGACATTTCTGACATAAGTACATTACGGAAGATGGACAATGAGCAGCTCCATGCGCTTGGACGGCTGCCCTATCCCTTTGTCTATAGGCCCGGCGACCGGGGTTTTTCGCGGATCTCCTGGGAAGAAGCTCTGAAGCTGGCCGGGGATGCCCTGCGCCCGGTCCCGGGCCCGCGGCAGGCTTGGTTTGCCACCTCGCGCGGGATCACCAACGAGACCTACTACAGCTTTGCCAAGGCGGCGCGTCTATCGGGGACCAACAACGTGGACCTTTGTGCACGGCTGTGCCACCAGGCGAGTGTGGCGGGCCTGAAGGCCACGATAGGGGTGGGAGCACCGACCATTTCTCTGAAGGGCTGGCTGGATACCGACCTGCTGGTGCTCTGGGGAAGTGACGTTGCCAACAACCAGCCGGTCACGATGAAGTATCTGGCAGAGGCCAAGGATCGGGGGGTGCGGGTGGTGGTGGTGAACCCGGCGCGGGAGCTGGGGCTGGAGCGCTACTGGGTGCCGTCGATGCCGCTCTCGGCGCTGTTTGGCTCGAAGATCGCGGATGATTGGCTTCAGGTGCGGGTGGGCGGCGATCTGGCCTTGGTGAACGGGGTGCTGAAGCTCTTGGAGGAGGAGGGGAGGGTCAACCAGGACTATATTGATGCCCACACCACCGGCTGGACGGAGCAGCGGGCGCTCTTGCGGAGCCTGCGCTGGGAGGATCTGGAGCGTGACTCTGGGCTTCCCCGCGCCAAAATCGCCTGGCTGGCGGAGCTTTATGCACGGGCGAAGGATGCGATCTCGGTCTGGTCGATGGGGATCACCCAGCACACTTTTGGCACGGAAAACGTCCATGCACTCGCGGCGCTGCACCTCGCCTTGGGGCAGCTGGGGCGGCCCGGGGCAGGTCTGGTGCCCATTCGCGGGCACTCCGGGGTGCAGGGCGGCGGCGAGTGTGGTGCCGGGCCGAGCATTCTGCCGGGGCACATTCCCAACAACGAGGAAAATCGCGCCGCCTTTGAGACACATTGGGGCCACCCGCTGCCCACCCATCGTGGCCTGACCACCCTGGCCATGGTGCAGGCGATGTTGCTGGGCGACATCGACTTTTTGTACAGTTTGGGGGGGAATCTCCTGGCGGTACTTCCTGATCCCGAAGGGTTACGGCAGGCTTTTTCGAAGGTCCCCTTCCGGATCCACCAGGATATCGTGATCAACAGCTCCACCGTCCTGGAGGGGGCCGGCCCCATTCTCCTCCTGCCGGCCCAGACCCGCTACGAGCAGCGGCAGGGCGGTACCTCCACCTCTACCGAGCGTCGTATCCGCTTTTCGCCGGAGATCCCCGGTCACCCGCAGGTGGGCGAGTGTCGCCCGGAGTACGAGATTCCCTGTCAGGTGGCCATCGCAGCTTTTCCCGACCTTCAAAAAGCCCTTGGTTATCCTGGAAGTAAGGCCATCCGTGAGGAGATCGGACGTATCGTTCCACTCTATGCGGGGATTGAAAAGTTAGAAAAAACCGGGGATTCGGTGCAGTGGGGGGGAGAGGTGCTGTGTGAGGGGGGGCACTTCCCGAATATGCCGCAGGGAAAGGCACAATTTATCCCAGCACCGCCGCGACGTATCGAGGTCCCTGAGGGGCACTTCTACCTGACCACCCGGCGCGGCAAACAGTTCAATTCCATCGTCCTGAAGAGTGCGGATCATATCCACGGCGGGCGCTCCCGCGAGGATATTTTTGTAAGTCGCCATGATCTGCCCCGCCTGGGGCTCCAGGAGGGGGCGAAGATTGCCCTGGTGTCGGGTCTGGGGCGCTACGCCGGGATTCTGCGCGCTGCGGACCTTCCACCGGGAAACATCCAGGCCTATTGGCCGGAGTGTAATGGAGTTATAACAACGCGCTGCGATCCACTCTCCGAGGAGCCGGACTACAACGCCGTGGTGCAGCTGGTCGCTGGATGAAGACCAGGGTGCCGGTCTGGCCCTGGCCGGGAGATCCCGGCGAGGACGAGGTGGTGGTGGAGGAGCCCCTGGAGCTGCGGGTGGAGGGGCAGCCGGTGGCGATCACCCTGCGCAGCCCCGGTCAGGATCTTGACCTTGCGGCCGGATTTTTGTGGACGGAAGGGGTGATCGACGGGGCCGACGACCTCCGCGCGCTGGCGACGGTGGCCGACAATGTGGTGGATGTACGCCTATCCGAAGGGGTTCCTCCGGCGCGGGCACGCTCTGCCGATCGCGCCTTTTTTGCAACCTCTTCCTGTGGAATCTGCGGGACGGCTTCGATGGATCGTATCCGCCGGAAGGCGCCCAAGCTCGATCCCTGGCGCCCCGATCCGGAGCTGCTGCGCCTTCTGCCGGCCCGCCTGGAGGCGCAGCAGGAGAACTTTGGGGCAACGGGTGGGCTGCATGCGGCCGCCATCTTTGATCGGGCGGGAGAGCTGCTTTTTCTGCGGGAGGACGTGGGGCGGCACAACGCCATGGACAAGGTGCTGGGCGCGGCCTTGCGTGCGGAGCGCGATGTGTACGGGATGGGCATGGTGGTGACCAGCCGCCTGGGTTTTGAGCTGGTCCAAAAGGCCTGGATGGGCGGGCTCTCCGCCCTGGTGGCCTTTGGGGCGCCCACTTCTTTGGCGGTGCAGACGGCCAAGGAGGGGGGGCTCTGTCTGGTGGGCTGGCTTCGGCCAGGAAGAATGGTCTATTTTTAAGGGCCTACTCGCAGGTGGCGTCGGCTGCGGGGGGCTGGGTACTGCACTCGGTGCAATTCCAGCCGGGGACGGCCGAGGGCGGGGTAGCGGCACTTCCGGGAATTTCACCCAGGAAGAAGGGAATACAGAGCTGACCGTCGCTGCAGGTGGAGCAGTCGCCCAATTTCGCCCGGACAGAGGCGCAGATCGCGGCGCCGGTAGGTCCGAGTGCGGGAAGCCGCTCGGCGAGCTGGTCGGCGGGGACTGCGCCGCTGAGCGACAGCATCGCGACGGTGCCATCGGGCGAAATTGTGGCTTCGAGGCTTAGATCTTGGAGGGGTACGGCGCCGCCCTCGGCTAAGCCTGCGGAGCTGCTTCCCACCGACCCAGCTACCTTCGGCAGTGCGATCGGGTCGAGGGGGAGTGCGCCGGTCGGGGCACACCAGTTTTGTTGTTCCCCACCTTCAGCACCCAAAATCACCACCTCATCCTCCCCCACTCCCATCCGAATGGACCCCAGGACCGCCTGGAGCCAGGCGGAGGTGGGATCCTGTACACGACCCTCTTGGAGATTGAAGGTCCACCCAAGATTTGTCGCAGAAACTTCCAGCTCTTTTCCAATATCAGA
The DNA here is from genome assembly GCA_903891165.1 of uncultured Pseudomonadota bacterium. Taxonomy (GTDB): domain Bacteria; phylum Myxococcota_A; class UBA796; order UBA796; family SXON01; genus CAITDR01. Next base: position 23,139 of record CAITDR010000372.1, on the reverse strand, counting down.
CGTGCTGAATTCAACGGTGCTGTAGTCCGCGCAGCCAGCCAGCGAGACGGCGTAGCTGCTCTCCGGCTCCAGCGCGGTGGGCTGGAAGAGGATTTGGAGGCCGTCGTCAGAAATAGTTGTTGTTCCTTCTACATCGGTCTCAATCGCCGCGCTGCTGTCGGGTGCTGAAAGTGTAAAAACGATGGGGCTACCGATGTAGATCTCGGTAGCGCCACTTTCGGGCAGCGTCGCGACGATGGTGGACTCGCACTCCTCCTCGTCGCTATCAAAGCCAGTGTCAAAGCGGCCGATTCCGGGGACGGACCCCACGGAGCCGTTTCCGGAATTGGTGATCAGGCAGCCACTCCGGGGCGACCACACGCAGGCGGCGAAGAGCAGGATCCAGAAGCTACGCATAAGGATAGGATAGCATGGATTTCGTCGCCGTCAGCCTGACAGAAATGTCGTACTGGAGCTCCTTTGCCCTCGCCCCTTGCCCACATCGGTGTTGCCCTGGCCCTGGGGGTTGCTTTTGGAGGGCCGATCGGAGGAAATACTGGAAGTAGGTCTGCTATTTTGTGGCGAGCGGGTGTTCTGGCTTTCGCGGGGGTGGCGCCGGACCTGGATCTTGTGCCGGTGCTTTGGGATCCCGAGGGGCTTCGTTGGCACCATGGCCCCAGTCACTCTTTGTGTGGGGCACTCCTGATCGGATTATTTTGTTCTATTTTTTCAAAAGATCGGCTTGCTGTGGTGCTGGCCTGCTTGGCCCATGTGCCCATGGACTGGAGCACGGGTACACCGGGGGCCGCGGCCCGCTATGGCGTCCCCCTTTTTTGGCCCTATAGCGAAACGAAATATATCGATTCGGCAGCATGGTTTGGGGCCTATGGTATCGACGGGGCCGCCGGGCTTTCCGCGATGTTTTCAGCCTCTACCCTACACTACTACCTGAAGGAGGCCGCCACCGTTGGGGTGGTCGGCCTGATGGCACTGGGGATCCGCCGCCTCCGATTGCGCTGAGGCGGGAAAGCCGTTTTACGCACGCCGACGGCGGAGTGACAAAATTCCCAGCAGGCCGATCAGGGCGGAGCTGCCACCCGTGGGGCTACTGCTGCAGCCCCAGGGGGATCTGCTGTCCGCCCCGTTGCAGTCCTGATCGATGCCGTCGCCATTAATTTCGGTGGCCCCGGGATGGATCAGGGCGTTGCCGTCGTCACAGTCGCTCCCATCGGCGACGTAGGTGGGCGGCGCCTGGCAGGCATCCTGGGTGGTGGCGGCGTCGCCGTAGCCGTCGCCATCGCCATCAAAATGCCAGGTTGTAAGGGTCTGACCTTCGTCCACTGCGCCGTCGCAGTTGTTGTCCAACCCGTCGCAGACCTCGGTAGCGCCGGGGTAGCTTGTGTTATCCAGGGGCTGGCAGTCGCTGGCGTCGGGAGTGCCGTCACCGTCGCTATCGACGACTCCATCGCTGCCATCGCAGTCCTGGTCGATGCCGTCGCCGTTGATTTCGGTGGCACCCGGGTAGGCGGCGTTGTTGCTGTCGTCGCAGTCGTCGTTGGTGCTGCTGCTGCCGGTGGGCTGGGTGCAGCCGCTGCCCAGCACAATGCTGCTTCCAAAGCCGTCTCCGTCCAGGTCTTCATACCAGGTGCTGCCGGCTCCCTCGTCGATGCTGCCGTTGCAGTTGTTGTCGGTTCCGTCGCAAAGCTCTGTTGCTCCGGGATAGCTGTTAGCGTCGCCATCGTCGCAGTCATCGGCATTGGCAACGCTGCCCGTGGGGGCGCTGCAGGCGAGGCTTACACTGCCGGGATCACCGAAGCTGTCGCCGTCGCTGTCGCTGTACCAGCTACTCTGCACCCCTTCGTCGATATTGCCGTCGCAGTTGTCGTCCACACCGTTGCAGGTTTCTGTGGCCAGCGACAAGACGGCGGGATTACTGTCATCGCAGTCGCTACCTGTATTTACACTTCCGGTGGGCGCGGCGCAGCCACTCTGCAGGCTGCTTGGGTCGCCGTCCCCGTCACCGTCCGAATCGGTATACCAGCTTACAATGGGCAGGCCTTCGTCGGTGGTGCCGTTGCAGTTGTTGTCCACCCCGTCGCAGACTTCGGGCGCCCAGAGGTTGACGACGTTGTTTGTGTCATCGCAGTCGTCGGCATTGGCGACAAAACCGGTGGGTTGGCTGCAGGTGTACTGGCTATTGTTGGGGTCGCCGTAGCCATCGCCGTCCTGATCGCCGTACCAGGGCGAAGAGAGTCCTTCGTCGGCCGTGCCGTCACAGTTGTTGTCCACCCCGTCGCAGACCTCGGGTGCCCAGAGATTGACGGTGTTGTTTGTGTCATCGCAGTCGTCGGTGTTTGCGACAAAACCGGTGGGCTGGCTGCAGGCGCTCTGGCTGTTGTTGAGGTCTCCGTAGCCGTCGCCATCGGCGTCGTTGTACCAGCTTTGAAGGGAGATTCCTTCGTCGATGTTGCCATCGCAGTTGTTGTCCAGACCGTCGCACAGCTCGGGCGCACCCGCATAGACGGCGGGGTTGCTGGGGTCACAATCCACGCTGTCGCCACTGCCATCTCCATCGCTGTCGCCATCTCCGAGGAGCACCCAGGCTTCCCGTGGGTTGTAGGAGAGGAGTGCTGCGTCTTCGTAGCCGTCGCCGTTTACGTCGCCCAGCCCGGCAGGGTAGCGGTAGCCGCCGTTGCTGTTGGGCGGAACCAGGGAGGTTGAAGCAACAAGTCCGCCGCTTCCTCCTTCAAAAAGCTGTACCTGGTAGGGGATCAGGCTGTTGGTGGCGCAGGCCCCGGCCAGCAGGTCGGTGTAGCCGTCGCCGTTGCTGTCCAGTGTGGAGAGGCTACAGCCCAGCCCGAGGTTGGGGATGCTCCCACCCAGGCTGGTGATCAGCGTGGATCCACCGCTATAGAGCTGGATCTCTCCGGCACCGTAGTTGCTGGCATCCGCACCGATGGCCAGCTCGCCGTGACCGTCGCCGTCGCTGTCTTCCACGTAGGCCAGCGCCTCTCCAAAATTGTTGGCTCCCGAGGCGCCCAAAAGGGTCCAGTCCATCGCGTTGCCGGGAAGGCCACTTCCGGCGAGGTAGACGTCCACTTGCTCGATGGCGCTGCCGACGGCCAGATCGGCTTGGCCATCGCCGTTAAGGTCACCTACGGCGAGCGCCCAGCCATGGTAGCTGCCGACGCTCTGGGGCAGGCTGTAGAGCAGGGAGAAGGGGCCGCCACTACCGCCGTCGTAGACCGAGATCTCACCGCCCCAATCGTACATTCCGGTGGCAGAGACAAACAGTTCATCGTCGCCGTCCCCGTCCACATCCCCGGCGGCCAGAACCACACCAAAAAGGGCGCCGATGTTCGGATTTCCACTGGGGGTGCCCGCAATAGAGCCTGCAAGTTGAAGGCCCGTGCCACTTCCCAGATAGACCCACACCGCCCCTGTGTCGCCATTTTCGTTGGGCCCGCCAACGGCAAGGTCGTCAAAGCCGTCCCCATCGAAGTCAGCGGCAAGAAGGCTGTAGCCAAAGCTGGCGGCGCCACTGTTACTGAGCGTCTGCGCGGCGCCAAGGTTAACCCCGCCGCTGCCGCCGCTGTGGATCCACACCTCTCCGGTGCCCCCCAGGCTGCCATCGGTGCCACCAATGGCCAGATCGGCGTAGCCATCTCCATCAAAATCACCGCCTGCAAAGGGGCCAAAGCCGCGTGTGACCGGGTTGTTGGGGTCGGGGATCACCGTGGCCGCCGGGCTCCGGAGCACCACCGGCACCCGCTGAGTCCACGGGTCCGCCGGATCCGGCGAGAGGGCTTCCAAAGCGGACTTCGTCGCCTGGGCCGGTGCAGAAATTTCTGGGGAGGGTGCGCAGGAGAGGAGCAGCAGGATCATGTTTGCCTCCCCCCTCATCTAACGTCTCAGCCGGAAGCGACACAGTTTCGGAACGTGATCGGAGAGGTTCTGGAAGCGCCCTTCTCCCCAGGAGTGGCTTTCTTCGGCGTCGATCCATTCGATTTCTGGCGTAGAGAAGACGTGATCCAGATGCAGCCGTAGACCGCCCAGGCCCTGGGTCTGCCAGCGATCATATTGTTCGGGCGGCAAGAGTTTACGGAAAGCGTCGATCCAGCCCGCTTCGGTCAGCAGGCGATAGACCGGCGAGTCGGGCAGGCTGTTGAAGTCCCCGGCAAGCAGGCGGACACCCCGCGCTTCTCCAATAAAATCAAGAAGTTGTTTGGCCTCTTCCACCTGGTTCTGGCCCCAGCCCATATGCTTGGGGAGCTGTAGGATCTGCGGCGAGAGGAAGGCCGGCAGGGACAGGTGGGTGTTGTAGAGATCAAATTCCTGCTCCCCAAAACGCAGGCGGCTGTGGCCACAGACCCGGGTCTGCTTCAGGGGCTTCAGGGCGGGAAAACGTCGATAGGTGATGTCCTTGGGCTGAGAGCTGTTTTCCGTCAGCAACTCCAGCCGGGGGCCGATGAGTGTACACAAACCTGTAGTATAGAATACAAATTTTCCCAGACGGTAGCGGTGGGCCGGGTAGTAGAGGCAGCGGTAGGACAGGCCCCGTCGCGACAGGGCCTCCGAAAGGCGCTCGGCCTGGGCCTGGCCTGTGGAGCCTGCACGCCAGGAGTCCTCCTCCACCTCCTGCAGCAGCACGAGGTCGGCATCCACCTCATCCAGCGCGGCCACGATGGCCTCCAAACCGGTGGCACTGCTGCGGAGCCCGCCTTGCAGGTTGGAAAAGTAGCGCACGTTCCAGGTCAGGAGCCGAAGCACGTTGGGAGTATAGCTCCTTCTTTGCAACTGGTCTGCCGCCGGTTGGTTTTGTAATTCAGATTACCTATTCGGAATCGGGTGTGGCGGACGACGGGGGCGGAGCGGGATAGGCGCGGGCCGGAGATTCTTCTGATGCTCAGCACCCTTCTGCTCTCTTTCCTGGCCTGTGGTGGGAATGATCCAGCTTCAAAGCCTGCTTCTACGCCATCCGCCGCCTCCGCCACGCCGGCGCCCGAGCAGCCGATGGCCACCGTCCAGGAAGTGCCTCCGACGGGACCGCTGCCGACACTGTTTCTGGCTCAAGCCCAGTTTATCAAGGATGCAGCTGGGAAACCCAAGCCCGGTCCGGCCGCGATGGTGCTTTGGCAGAAGGGCGCGGAGGGCTGGAAGTCCTATAAGGTGGAGGACGCGGACTCCAATGTCTTCCACAAGATCCTGGCCTACAAGGGTGGTCTTTTGAGCATCGGTGCGGAGAAGGCGATGCTGAAGGAGTGGAAGGTCGCCGGTGGGAAATGGACGCAGGAAACCTGGTGGAATCCGAAATGGGAGGGCAAGTTCAACCGGCTCCGCGATGTGGAGATCGGGGATGTGAACGGCGATGGCCAGGACGATGTGGTGGTGGCCACCCATGACTTTGGGGTGGTGGGCGTGGGGAGCTGGGCGGGCGACAAGCTGAACTTTACCGAATTGGACAAGGCGGCCGACACCTTTGTGCATGAGGTGGAGATCGGCGATATCGACGGTGATGGCAAGAACGAATTTTTTGTCACCCCGTCGGGACGGAACCAGTCTTCGGGCAAGTCTCAGCCCGGCCAGGTGCGGATGTACCGCTGGGATGGCAGCAGCTACAAGGCGACGGTGGTGGACGATCTGGGCGGCTCTCATGCCAAGGAAATCCTGGCGGTGAACCTGGATGGTGGGAAGAAGGCCGAGCTGTATTCGGTGATCGAAGCCGAGACCGAGCTGGGTCCCGATGGCAAGGCCCGCGTCGTGAAGCCGGTGGAGATTCGTCACTATATTCTTGGCAAAGATGGCAGCTTTACCCACGAAGTGGTCGCCACCATCGACGACAAGCAATGCCGCTTTTTGGTGCCCGGCGATTTTGACGGCGATGGCAAGACCGACCTGATCGCCGCCGCGATGAAGACCGGGATCTGGTTCATCAGCCGCGATGCTTCGGGCGCGTGGACTTCCCGGAATATTGAGACGGCTTCTTCGGGCTTCGAACATACCGCCTACGCGACGGACCTGGATGGCAACGGGCAGCTGGAGCTGTATGTGGCCGCCGACGAGCAGCGGGAGCTGCGCTCCTACGTCTGGAATACAGGCACCAGCAGCTTTGATCGGACCACCATTGGCCCCATTGCCAAGGACACGATCACCTGGAACATGACCGCCGCCCAGTTTTAGCGGCCCCACGCCCCACAGAGGCCCCGCTTCGGGTACAATCGTGGCGGGGGCGCCGATGTCCGAGAACCGCATTGATCGTTTTTTGAAGCTGATGAACGACAAGGGTGCCTCGGACCTCCATCTTTCTGTGGGGCGGCCGCCGATTTTCCGCCTGTCTGGGCGTATGGACCCGGTGCGTTTTCGGGTGCTGGACGACCGCGACTTTGAGTCGCTGGTCAAGCCGATCACTCCGCCGCACATCTGGGAAGCCTATGCCCGCGATGGGGATGCGGACTATGCCTATGAGATCCCCGGGGTTTCGCGTTTTCGTGTAAACCTGTTCCGGCAACATCGCGGGATGGGGGCGGTGTTTCGTATCATTCCCACGCGGCTGATGACCATCGAACAGTTAGGTTTGCCGCCTTCGATGCGGAAGATTGTGACGATGGAGGGGGGGCTGGTGCTGGTGACCGGACCCACCGGCTCCGGCAAGAGCACCACCTTGTCCGCCATCATCAACGAGATCAACGCCACCCGGCCGATGCACATGGTGACCATCGAAGATCCCATCGAGTTTGTACACCCAAACAAAATGTCGCTGGTGAGCCAACGTGAGATCGGTCCGCACTCCAAGAGCTTTTCCACGGCGCTGCGTGCGGCGGTGCGCGAGGATCCCGATGTGATCCTGGTCGGCGAGATGCGCGACCTGGAGACCATCGAGATGGCGCTGAATGCGGCGGAAACCGGTCTGTTGGTCTTTGGTACGCTTCACACAAACTCCGCGTCAAAAACCATTGACCGAATTGTCAATGTTTTTCCGGTAGAGCGTCAGGATAGTGTGCGTGGGATCCTCTCGGGGGTGATCAAGGGCATTGTTTCCCAACAATTGCTGCGCCGTAAAAAGGGCGGTCGTGTGGCCGCCTTGGAGGTACTTTTTGGCAGCGGCGCGCTGTCCTCGCTGATTCGCGAAGGGAAAACGCACCAGATCTCTGGCCTGATCAGCCAGGGGAAGTCGCAGGGCATGATCGGGATGGACGACAGCCTGCGGCTGCTGGTGGAGAAGGACCTCATCGAGGCGCACGCCGCACTCGAAAAATCCCTGGACAAGGACGAGATGCGCAAGTGGCTGAAGGCGCGGGGGGCCGAGGTACCCGACGACGTGGACGACTGAGCGGTAGTTCTGTCCGTGGCTACTCCCGGAGGGAGGGGTCAGAGAGTACCACCGGCCATCCGCCGCGCCATCGCCGTCACCATCGCGAAGATGGTGATGCTGGGATTTACTCCCAAAGAAGTTGGAAAAATCGAACCATCCATCAGGTAGAGGCCCTCCAATTGGTGGCTCCGGCCGTCGGGGCGCACCACTGAGGTCTGCGGATCCAGACCCATCCGGCAGGTGCTCATCGGGTGGGCAGCGTAGAGCTGGAAATCGCGAAGACTTTTGTCTTTGATCGCGGAAAAAAGGCTGTCGGCATCGGTGTAGCGACCGGTACCGTGAACGGGTGCAAAGACCTCCTTGGCTCCTCCCGCCAGCAGCACCCGCGCCGTGTGGTACATGCCCTTTTTTGTACGCTCCAGATCGTCCGGCGCAAATTCATAGGTGATGTAGGCCCGCCCGTCGTCCCAGGCGCTCACCGTGCCCTCCCCCTTGTCCGACACCATGACCACCGCCCCGCAAAGGTGGGGCAGCTCCTGCATCCCCTTCTTTACATCCTGGCCCACGGCCCCTTGCAGCAGAAGGCAGACCTCGGGAGGCGCCGAAAATGTATGCGGCAATACACCGGGCAGCTCAGGAATCTTGAACCAGGCCCCTTGGGTGGCGCCGTGCCAGAGCTCCACCCGCTCCTCGCAGATGCCCGCCACCAGGTTTCCGGGGTGTACATGCAGCCCCTTTCCGACCGCTGGCCCGAGCTTTTTGGCAATTCCTGCATGGTGCAGAAGGCGGGGGGTGCCGATGCCTCCACAGGCCACGATCACTTTGTCCGCATAGACGGTGACTTTTCCGCCGGGCTCGCGGGTATCGGGGTGGTGGAGCTGGCCGCGTACACCGACCACTCGGTCTCCCTCCAACAAAAACTCCCGCACCTTGCAGTCGGCCTGGATGCGGGTGCCGTTCTGCACGGCTTCGGGTAGCATATGAAGGTTGGTACTGGATTTCCCGCCCGATGGGCAGCCGAAGTAGCAGATGCCGCAGCCCCTACACTGGGGGGTATAGCGGTCCAGGTAGCCACCTTCGTAGCCCAAGGCTTTAGCGCCGCGCACGATCAGTCGATTGTTCGCACCCGCCACTTCGTCGCTTTGTGGCTGGCAGACTCCCAAAAGCTCCCACACCTCGTCGTAGTAGGGCTTCATGGCGGCGGGGCTCCACTGCTCCGTTTTCAATAGTTCGGCCCACTCCTGGAGGATATGGTCGGGTGCTCGCCAGGAAATCGCGGAATTGACCAGCGTGCCGCCGCCCAGACCACGCCCGGCCGCGATGGGCATAAAGGCGCCGCCGGAGCCCATGGCCACCATGCCGCCGCCTTCCTGCATGTGGTAGCGCATGGCATTACCCTGGTTGGGCCGGAAGCGACTTTCTGCAGGTCCTTCCTCCAGAATCACCACGGACATCCCCACCCGGGAAAGCTCACGTGCAGCGGCCGATCCACCAGGTCCGGCGCCCACAATCACCACATCCGCACGCAGCTCGCGATCGGTGGTGGAAAAACTCTCCGCGGGAGGGGGAGGAAGTCGCAGCGGTCCATCGCCAATTTTCCAGGCCATCTACCTTCCAAATCCGCAGCGGAACATGCCCTGCAGGCGCTCTGAGATCAGCGGGTGGCTGGTGTAGGCCATCCCTACAAAAAGATAGACCGACGTGACCGCACTGCGCAGCTCCACGATGTCCGAGCGCATCCACCCCAAAAAGACCTCGCGTGCTTCTTCAGGGGGGAGCTTCCGAAAACAGTTGCCATGGGTGGGAAGGGTTGACGCGTCAAGAGCGTGAAGGGAGAGGCGGAGCAGCTTGCGCTGGGTAGGCTCCATGGCTACCAGGATGCCGTCTACATAGCTGGAGACGCCAGCCTCTCCTCCGCCCAGATCGGGGTCACCCCCGGCGGGAAAGGCAGCTTCCGCAAGGGCATCCAGGAAAAGAGCCTCCTCCAAGGATAGGGCCAGGTAGCCTTCAAAAGTGGCGCGGTCCCACCAGCTCCCCACGGTGCCCAGCGTACCGGCAACAGCCAGGGCGGCAGAGAGGGCGAGGAGCTGGCGGCGGGAGAATTTTTTCACCGGAGGTGCCTCAGATCCCGTGCGTCATCCAGGGGAGTTCCTTCTCGCCGAAGATCGACTCCATCGCATCCGTGAAGCCGACGCCCTTGAGCATCAGCGCCATGACCGTGGTGGCCTGCGACTGCGTCACCTTCGGCGCGCCCGAGATCGCACGCATGCCGTTGATCATCTCGTAGGCTGTGTGGAGCACGATGTCGTTGTCGCCGATTTTGCCGCCTGCCGTGAGCGCCAACGCGTCAAGTGCCCGCGCGTTGAGAATACCCTTGTCGGTGACCAGCACCGACTCTCCCCGCCCCCTGATGCCCGGCTTGACCAGCACCTTCTCGCCCTTCTCGTTCTCGACCTCACGGCCCAGCAGGCTCTCAGAGAGCTCCTGCGCCAGCAGGCAAGAGTGCATCGATCCGGAGATATCGCCCTTGATCAGCGCGTCCGCGTCCTCGATGCTGTAGTCGCTATCCGTGGGCATCTTGCCGGCCCGGGTGTCGTCTTTGCGCGTGCCCTTGCCCGAGAGGGTATCGGCCACACCACCGGCGATCTCCTTGAAGCCCTCCACCCGCTTCAACAGCGCCTTCTTGTCGCCTTCCTCCAAGCCGAACACCTCTTGGAACATCGGCCACACCTTGTCGAACTGTTCACCGGCCTTCTTCTTGCCTTCGGTCACTTCGGTCAGCCCGTCGACGAAGCAGCTGATGAACTGCATCACCCGATTGCCGTCCTCGCCCTCGCCTTTCCCGGCCTTGAGTCGTTCGCCCGCTTCGGTGATCTCCTTGATCACCCGGGCTGCGTGGCTCCGGTTGGTCTCGTTTTGCTCGTTCTGCTTCCGCTTCCTTTCGGACGGGTCCTTCTCTTTGTCCCATCCGTTGCTGGGGATCGAGAACTGGCCCTGGCCAGAGATGGGCCCCACAATGCGGGAGAGCAGGCCGTCGGTGTCCAGCAAATCCGGGTTCTCTTGGAGCAGCGACACCAGCTTCTCCGCCATGTCGGAGTTGTTCTTGACGTCTTCCTTGGCTTTTTCAGTGCGACTTTTGATGTTGTCGGTCAGGCTGGCGCGCATCTGGCGGGTGGCCTCACGCTCGATCTTGAGGCGTTCCGCGGCCAGACCCTCGGTGTCGTCCTGAACGTGGACGCCCGAGCCTACCTTCTTCATCTCCTTGACCCGGTTCTTCTCGTAGTCCTCGTCGAAGAGCCAGTCGAGGTTCAGCTTGTCGCGGCGGGTGAGCCGCTCCCATTCGTCGGGGTGCTTGTACTCGTAGGCCTCGGTGAGCCCGTTCCAGGCCTCCACCATCTCGCCCTTGGTTTTCCCGGTGAGCGCGCCGGTCTCCTCGCTCTTCCGGTTGGCGAGCGCCTCCTTGGCCTCCTTGTAGAGGGATTCGACGAGCGCCAGCCCGTTGGAGATCGCCTGGCCCTGTTCCCGGATTCCGTCGTCAGCCTGCTCCTCGCCCGGCATCGCCTGCTTGAAGCGCTGCCTGAGCAATTGGAGGTTCTTACCGACTTCCTTGAGCGCGCCCTTGACCACCAGCGTGGCCATTTTCCGCCAGCGACGGCTGAGGCCCGGCAAATCCTGCCCCATCTTTTCGATATCTACCAGGATGTCGGCCAGCTCCTTGCGGGCGGCGTCCAGGTCCGGCGGGGTCGGCAGACTGAAGGCCTTGGTGGACGCCCGGAACCGGACCCCCAGGCCCGCCTCAAGCACCCCGAAGCTGAAGTCTCCCGGGTACAGCTCGATCCCCCCCTGTTTCACGCAGCGCCATGCCCCCTCTTTGGTCAAGGCCGCCCCCGCCTGCAACATTTTCCCTTCCACCGCGACCCCCGGCTTGGAGAAGACCATCATCGGGGCGCTGTCATAGGCTTCCTCAAAATAGCCATAGGCACCGATGTCCCCGGCTTTGAACGCGGCGACCCGTCCTTTCATGGTCTCCCGCAGCTTCAGGATCGCCGACACAGGCGGGATGGGCGGCACCGTCTCCTTGGCTGGCGCCGTCTCCGTGGCCGGCGGAGTGGACTCGCCCGCCTCCTCTGCCTCGGCCTCCTCGACGCTGTCGGTGGCCGCCTCGTCCCCAGCGGGCAATGCGTCGGGGTCCGCAGCCTCAGCCGCCTCGGTCACGCCGTCGATCTCGCCCACGGTGAAGCCTGCGATTCCCAGCTTGTTCAGCGCGTTCGCCGCCTTGATGCTTGGGCGGGTGGAGCCCTTGCTCAGGCCCTTGGCCAGCAGGGTTTCGAACACCAGGAGTCCCTTGACGCACTGGACATAGCCGGAAATGACCTTCATCTGGCCACGGGGCTCCACATCCTTGAACTGAGCGGTGAGCTTGTCGCGGTTGGCGACGTTCCCGTAGGTGGTCGGCACGGCGGGCTTTCCCGGAGACGTGATGTGTATGGTGGAGCCGTTTTCGGCCTCCCCATAAAAGAAGACAGCCTTGTCATTGCTTTTGTAGAGCTTCTGGACTGCGTTACGGACTTTTGCAACGTGCGCCTTCGACATCAAGCTGGCCATCTGGACTCCGGAAGAAAAATCAAGAAGCGTCGGTACGGGGGCTAAGAAATTCGACCGCCGCATCCATAGCCGACCCCGCCTATCCCCGTCAACGGTGAAATCCTGGTCCGCCGCCCGCTCTCCCCCCAATTTCCGCCGACGGTGCCCCGGATACCGACGACGGCCAGGGCGGCAGAGAGGGCGAGGAGCTGGCGTGTCAGGGCACGTAGGGCAGGTGCCGGAGGATGTCGGAGGCGGCGGGGATTCCCTGGAAGTTCGGGTAGCTTTTTTGTGCTTCGTCGAGCCAGGCTTTTGCATCGGGAGAGCGGGTCTGCTGAAACCAGAGAAGAGCGAGGATCAGGCTGCCGGGGGAGATGTCGTAGGTCTGCATTTCCGTGAGGCGGGAACTCAGGTAGTCCCCGTCCAGCGTGGGAATGGTTCGGTCAGGTGCATTATTGTCCAGAAGCTCCAGAAGATGTATAAACATGCCTGCACCGTTTTTTGCCACAAGCTGGGCGTAGCGCAGCAAGGTGGGGAGGGGAATGGCGGGGTCCCTCAGGCTGTCGAGCAGATCTTCGAGGGCGTTGACCAGGATGCCCAGCTTCGCTTCACAAGAGGAGAGGCTTTTGGTGAGAGAGCTCAGCGAGAGCAGGGCCTGAGCCCGATTGGCGAAGAGGAGCCACTGATCAGGCAGGGTGGAGACACTGCTCAGGATCGACTGACAGGTCCAGCGTACCACCCGATCGTCCCACGGCGGTGTGGTGGGGGAGGGGTTGGTGGCGCGAAGCCGCATCAGTATTAAAGCTGTTTCAAGATTGACAAATGCTGTAACGTGGATCAGTCCCTTTACCACACCAACCGGGTCCCTTCCGCTGACGATATAGGCCACCTTGTCCCCAAAAACGTCGGGATCTTCCGACCCTTCTACCGTCAGGTTCCCGTGGGGATCACGCCCTTTTTCGGAGTAGAGCAGTCCATTGGCGCCGCGGACCCTCTGGTTGGGGAGGTCCAAGGCGAGATGTTCGGCAAAGGTGGACGGGGCCAGGATCTGCTCGCGGACCTCCTCCCAGCTCAGACGATCAGCGGCGATCATAGGCGGTGGAAGCTCCGTATCCCAGTTGGCAGCGTCACTGGGGAGGCTTTGGGGGGCGAAGGGCTCCGCATTGGTGGAGCAGGACGAAAGTCCAACGGCTGCGCCTTCCTCCAGATGTTTACCGAGCCACTCCAGTAGGCGTTGGCTCTCCTCGGCGGTGGCGCCGGTGTAGCTCAGGTTCTCCTCATTCTCGATGTTCCCAAATTCATCGTTTTTTGCGGCCAGCTCCAATCCCAACGGACTTCCATGTCCGTTGAATAGAACCTCTTCAAACTGGCCATCATCGGTGTAGGTGGCAGCCCACTCCTCCAGCAGTGGCCGGAATTCGGTCAGAGAGCCCATGCCCTGCGCCAGGAGCGCCCGGTGCTGGGGCTCCAGGATCACGGCTGCGGTGCCCGCATTTCGCTGGAGCGCCCCGTTGTGGTCCTGGGCGGAGAGCAACAGGATGGTGACCGGTCGACTTGTGTCGGTCGTAAGGCGATCATATACGAGCTTGTCGAGAACAGATTTTGCAAACCAGTGCAGGCTGCGTACATCGGGCAGCGCGTTGGCATAGCGCATGGGGTCCACTCCATCGTCCCGGCGGGCGGCGATGTAGCTCTGGTAGTCGGAATCGCCGGTGATGATGGGGTGGCGGGTAGTGAAGAAGTGGTCGAAGTCCGCAGTCCATTGGTTCTGGATCATCGTGAGGATGGAGTCTTCGGAGGCGTGGTCGAAGGCTCCCATTTGGAGACTGTTCAGAGGCAGAAATTTGAGGACGGTGGCGACATCCGCGAGAGGGGTGGTGACCGATGGGAAGATGCGCTCCAGGAAGGTCAGGTCCAGAAAGAACGGGTAGAGGGGGAGCCAGGGAAGGTGTTGGATGGCTTCGGTCTCCGCCAGAAGTTTCAAGATGTACAGGTCCATATAGACTTGTTCTCCCAGAGCGGTGTAGGTCTGGGGGTTGTCGTTCAGCTCGGTATAGAGGGTGCCGATGGTCAATTGCAGGAGGCGCCTCAGCTGTTCCGCTTCCAGCTGTTGGGGTTCCGCAGGAGGTGGGAGGGTAAGTCCGTAGTCCCGGTTCTGTGTTGTTTTATCACAGCCTGAAAAATTCAGTAGTCCCGAGACGGTATCGCTGCCCAGGTTCCCGCCTCCTTTAAGTTGATCGAAGCAACGGCTGGGGTCGTCGAGCGGCAGAAGGTCGAAGCCCGACGCCCGGAGCCTTTCGTCCTCTTCAGAAGTCATGAACTCTGAATTGGCCCATTGGCTACAGATCTCGGGATCCTCCCGCATCCACAGGGGCGCCTCCGCTCCGCGAAGAGTGCTGCCGCCTCCCTGCTGGAGAAGTCGGTCGATCCAGGCTTCTGGATCCTCCGCCATGCGGGCCTCCCGCCTCCTGGCTGCTGTCGGGGCTTAACAAGCCCGGAGCAGCCCACCCTTCATCGTATTGAACAACATGCGCAAGTTCATGCCGAAGAATCTGTTCATTGATGGGGGCCGTCCACGGCTCGGCATAGTGGCCAAGGTAGATGTGGTGCCCTGCGGCGAATGCGGAAGCCCCAAGCGCGTTCACGGCATCTCTGGTGGCATCATCGTCGTGTATCCGCACGCCCGAAAAATCATGCTGAAAATAGGCTTCCATCTTCAAGCGCACCGCCTCCGGCATCGGACGCCCCGGCGTCTGCGGCATCTGGAAGTCCGCGCCACTGGCGGCCGCCCCCTCCATACAGGCAATCGCCATTCCATTGGAAGAAAGCCAGGCATCTACACCCTCCAGGCTGTCCATGGCCAGGGCGGGCAGGCCCTCCTCTCCCAGAAGACCCTGCTGGAGCAGGTGGTTCCCAAAGCGATCCTGAAGGATCTGGTTGGTTTTTTCGCGATCGGTCTCCTCCGGAGTGTAGATGGGAGGAGCCGGACGGCGCTGGGTGACGACGGGCTGCTGCTGGTATTGGTACATGCGCCCGAAGCATGCAAAAACCGTGCCGTAGGTTGAATGCCGATTTTTTCGAGTCGGACCGTCGAAATTTCGACACCCTTCGTCAGTCTTTCGTCAGCTTCGTCAGGTGTCGTCGAACCCCTACTACTCCGGCAGCTGCCAGCGGATGGGATCCAGGCCGCGTGCCTGAAGGGCCGTGTTCGTCTTCGAAAAATGGCGGCATCCAAAGAAGCGATCGGCGGAGTAGGGAGAGGGGTGGGCGGCGGTGAGCAGCAGGTGCCGCCGGGGATCCACCCGTGCGGCTTTCTCCCGCGCCGCCTTACCCCATAACAAAAACACCAGTCCCTCCTTCCGCTGATCCAGCTCGGAGATCACCCGGTCGGTGAAGGCCTCCCAGCCCTGGTTCTGGTGGGATCCCGCCTGCCCCTGCCGCACGGTGAGCACCGAATTGAGGAGAAGCACCCCTTGATCGGCCCAGGCCAAGAGCTCGCCATGGCGGGCGGGGAGGATGCCCAGATCCTGGTGCAGCTCCTGGTAGATATTTTGAAGGGAGGGCGGAATTGGGATGCCTCGACGTACCGAAAAGCAGAGGCCGTGGGCCTGACCCGCGCCATGGTAGGGATCCTGCCCCAGGATCACCACCTTCACCCGATCGAAAGGAGTGTGGTCAAAGGCGGCAAAAATTTCATTCCCGGGAGGGAATATCCGGTGGTGCTGCTTCTCCTCCGCCAGAAAGGCACGGAGCTGCTGCATGCTAGATGTGGCAAATTCATCCTCCAAAACTTCCAGATAGGAGGGGTGGATGCGGGGGCGGGGGGCGGACATCTCCGGAATTTAATCGCCAACCACGGTGGTGGCATACTTCATGGCCAGCATCGTGCTGGTCTGCCGGATCGGTTGTTCCAGGAAAATGTTAGAATCTCCAATTTTTGTGGTCAGGCCGCAGCGGTCCATGACATTCTTGAGGGGAGGACGTACCCCGCAGAGTAATACCCGCACCCCGCGCGCCGCGAGACGCTCGCACAGACCCTCCAGGTGCGCCATGCCCACCGCGTCGGGATTGCGGGCACGTTTCATCCGCAGCACCACCACCTGGGTCTTCGCGGTCAGACGCTCCTCGATCTGGTCCATATGGGCATCCAGGTTGGTGCTGGCTGCAAAAAAGAACTCGCCTTCAAAGCCATAGATATGGATGCGCGGGTCGGGCTGGTCACTGGGGAGGCGCTCGTGGACAATGTTGTCCTCGCCTGGCACAAATTCGGTCATCTGCAGGTTCCCGGCGCGAGGCACTGCCAACATAAACGACAGGAAGGTGCCGATGAGGACGCAGAACTCGATCGAGATGGCAAAGGCGGAGATCGCCGTCGCCAGCACGATAATGGCATCAAATCTGGAAACCCGTATATGAAAGCGCAGATCCCGCAGGTTCACCATCTTCGCGGCGGTCAGCATCAGGAGTCCAGCCAGCGCCGGCCGCGGAATATACGCCGCATAGGGCGCAAAAAGCATCATGATCGCCGCTACGGCCACCGCCGAGATCACCCCCGACCACTGGGTCCGCGCCCCCGCCTGCTGGTTGATGGCGGAGCGGGTCAGAGAGCCCGAGCCCGGGATGCAGGAGAAGAAGGATCCCACAAAATTGGCCAGCCCTTCCGACAGACACTGCTGGTTCAGGTCCAGCTTCTGCCGGGTCACCGCCGCGATGCCCTTGGCCATGGAGATGGCCTCCAGGAGCCCCAGAAGCGCCAGCGCGAGAGCGGGGGTGGCCAAATCCTCCATCAACGCCGGGTCCAGGTGTGGCAGCTCGGGACGAGGCAGGCTGCCGGGAATGGCGCCTACCACCCGCACCCCCATCCCCTTGAGGTCGATCAGCGCGCTCAGTCCGGCCATCGCAATGACGACAATCAAAAACTCGGGCATCAGCGGCATAGAGAGACGCTTTTTCACCCATCGTAGTAGCAGCACCAGCCCTACCGAGCCCAGGCCCACATAGAGCGTCGGCAGGTGTACGTCGCCTCCCTCCATAAGGGATCGGTACACCCGTACCAAGAAATGATCGTGTGGATCTCCGACCGCTTTTTGGCCAAGAAGATTTTTCAGCTGATCAAAAACCAGCAGCAGGCTGGCCCCGGCGGTAAAACCGACAATGACCGAGTGGGAGATGTAGCGGGTCAGATCCCCCATGCGCAGAAAGCTTATTCCAAGCTGGATACTACCGATCATGAAGGCCATCAGGATGGCCGCATGGACGCGCATGTCCGGGTCTTCGATGGCGCCGACCGCACTCAGCAACGCGATGGAGATAGCGTTTGTAGGACCGTTGATCAACTGCTTAGAGGAGTCGAAAAGCGCGCCAACCGTCGTCATAACGATGGCGGTGTAGAGGCCATATTCGGGGGGAACCCCCGCGATCAGCGCGTAGGCCATGGCCTGGGGTACAGCCACCGCGGCCACGGAGAGCCCGCCCACCAGGTCGGCGCGGGCATCCTCCAGGCGATAGTGACGCAGGGAGCCCAGGGCGGGGATTCGCAAAAAAAGGAAGTCTGTCGCGGTCATTCCCCTTCCAGGCCAGGAATCTCCATGCAAATTCCGTGCTGCAGTCTATCCGCCTTTGGGGGAGGAGGAAGGGCGATCCGTGGCGGGATCACGGAAAATCCGCGACGGCTTTTTCAGCCGCCTCGTCAGCCGCCTTTTCCCGGAAAATACTGCGGCGCCAGCGCCGGGGCCGAGAGCTTGGCGGCCCGTTCCGTCTGCTCCTCCCTCCAGCGCGTAGCCTCCTCTGGAGTTGCCGGTACCTCGGGAATTTCCCAGAGAGTGCCGTTGGGAGCCGTCCCCGCGGGCGACATCAGGGCGTCCAGCACCGCACGTGGCCCCGGTGGGGGGCCATGTTCGCTGTCGTGCGTCAAAAGTACGCGGTCGAAGCCACGATCCCGCAACAAATACAGGTCTGCCCGATACTGGTCCTTCCCGCCGGAAAATCCGCCTTGAAGGAGTGCATCCGCCAAGGGCAGGGCACGAGCCCAGGCCATCCCACCGGTGGCCCAATGGTCCACCCGCTCCACCGGCATACCCTGAATGGGGCGACCAAGCTGCAGCTGGCCTGCCATTGCCCGCAGTCTTGTTTCAGGATCTATCCCGGCAATCACGGAGCCGTCGTTGGAAGAGGCCCCCGCCTTCAGGACCATACTGGCCTCGAACACCGCGCCCTCTCCCGCCTTCAGCGCGCCCATGTCTGGCATGGGAAAGGTGGAACGTGGCCAGGGTACCAAATCCCCAGCAGTAACCTCGATAAGAGAAATGGGTACCAGAATCCAGACCCGACGCCAACGACAGGCCAGCGCGCCCAGGACGGCAAGCGCCACCGTCGTCACCGAAAGAAAACGTGCCGGGAAATTGAGAGGCTCGGCCACATAGGAAAGTGCCCGGTTGATCCAGGCCAAGGGCAGCAACAGGCGCCCGCCTTCCCAGGTGAGCTGCTGGCCATGCCACCAGGGGACCGTCCCCATCGCCAACACAAATGTTCCGACGGCCACACCCACCCAGGGCAGCGCCTTGCGCGGGGCGGCGATCAGGCCCAGGAAGCCAAGAAGGAGCGTAGAAACACCCAGATAGCGCCCACCGGTGTAGGCCATCTGCTGACGGTCGGTCTGCTTCCGCGCTTCGAGGCGGGGAAGCAGCGCCTCGCTGGGGTCCAAGGCGGCAAAACGGTAGGTCTCCACCGGCTGCCGCCAATTCTGCATCCACTGGGTGAAGTTCTCCTCCGGTGCTTGCGTATTACTATCGTAGGAGGCGGAAAAGCTACGCACCACGGGCAGTACCACCGCAATGGAAAGTCCAGCCGCCAAGAGCCAGGCTCCGATCAGGCGTGCCGAGGGCCGAAGGGTGAGCAGTGCCCAGATCGCCAGCCCAGTCCCAAGAAAAAAACCATGGTAAAAACAGGAGAGTACTGCACCTGCGAGGCAGGCCGCCAGCCCCAGGGCCCAGCGCCACACCCGTCCTCCCTCCAACGCCGCCTCCCGCGTGCAGTCCGCCATTGCCAGCCCCAGGGGGATCCACCAGATCTGCCGCAGCTCCCCTACACCAACATGGAGGGTAAAGGCAGAAAAAGCCGATCCCTGCGCAAGCGCACCCGCGACATATGCACCCATGCTGTTGCGACTCACCCGCCAGCCCAGCCAGCCCGCACAGAGCCCCAGGAGTGTGGAGTGCGCCAACGCCAGCATGTTGGAGAGAAAGATAGGAGGCAGCGGCAAAAAAGCGGTGAGGATCCCGTTGAGCGGCTCGATAGGGTAGAGCGACATCCCCTCGGGGTAGTTTACAAAATCGGTGCGCAGGCCCCAGACCCCACCCCAAAACTCGGCGCGCATCCACCACAGGTTCCAGACATGCTTGGGGCCGTCCCCGTCGATACTGCCGATGGCCTGGGAAAAAGGATGCAGGATCAGCGGGAAGCTGAGCAGGAGGGAGAGGAGGAAGGACTGCAGGAGCAGCAGGCGGCGCGGCACGCGCAAAGCTATGCCCAAATGCGGCCGCGGGCGAATTGCGAGTGCGCAGCCGGTCGGCTACACGGCGGCCATGCGCATTTTTTTGATGGGCCTCTTCTGTCTGATGGGTGCGGGGCCTACTACGAAGCCCACTCCTCCGCCTACGTCGTCTATGCCCGCCAAACGACCGCCTGATCCCGTAGTAGGGGAGACACTTTATCGGCAGTCCTGCTGGATGTGTCATGGGGAGCTGGGCAAAGGGGATGGTCCGGCGGCCGCGGCCATGGTGGGCGGGGTGCCGAGTCTGGAAGGGAAGATCAAGGAGGAAGATTTTGACGCCTTGATCAAGGTGATTCTCGAAGGGCGGGGGAGGATGCCCGCCTTCTCGGAGACCATGGAGCGTCCGGATAGCCGTCGGATTCTTGTGTACCTCCGCGACCGGATGGACGGAAAACCGGCGCCGTCTACGGTGGACAAACCGGAAGCTCCCGAGAAAGAAGAGGGCGAGGGACCTGCACAATGAGCCCGATCCTGGGTGCGATCCTCCTGGGTTTGGTGCAGGGGGTTACCGAGTTTTTGCCCATCTCCTCGTCGGGGCACCTGGTGCTGATCCAGCACTTTATAGAGGTGCAAGGCGATGATCTGGCCTTTGATCTGGTGCTGCACCTGGGCACCCTGATCCCGGTCATTGTGGTCTTCCGCGAGGATCTCTTAAAAATGCTCCGGGATCCCTTTGTGGGGAAGGAGTCTTTCTGGCAGCGGCCGGGGGTGCGTTGGTTGTGGTTGGTGGGGCTGGCCTCGGTGCCCACGGCGATCATGGGGATTGCCTTGGAAGACCTCTTTGAGAGTATGTTTTCTGGTCCCTTGTCGCTGGCCTGGCAGTTTGCGGTGACCGCTGCTTCGCTGCAGTGGAGTGCGCGGGTCCAGGCAGGAAACAAAAAAGTGGAGGAGATGACGGCCGCCCAGGCGATCCTGATCGGGATTGCCCAGGGAATTGCCATTCTTCCTGCTATTTCCCGCTCCGGCTCCACCATCGTCGCTGCCCTGGCGCTGGGCCTGAATCGTGACCTTGCTGGGCGTTTTTCCTTTGTGATTTCGATTCCCGCCATTCTGGGCGCGGTATTGTTGAAGCTGCGTAAGGTGGACTGGGATCCGGCGCTGGCGCCCTCCTGGGTGGTGGGTGGACTGGTGTCGCTGGTAGTGGGCTGGATCTCCCTGCTCTTCCTGGTGCGGGTGATTCGTCAGGGGAACTTCAGCAAGTTTGCCTGGTATTGTTGGGGTATGGCGGCGATCAGCTTGTATTTTGGATTGACGACGAGCGGCTGAAAAAGCGGAACGGTTGGCCTGTGGCTGGACAAAATCTGACCGGAGCGGTCAGATTTTGGCAGGGGCGATTTGCGGATGCCCAAGAAACGGACTACACAGCGCAAGAGGTGCGGATGGCCAGAGCAAGCGCAGTAGAAGAAGTCTTCTACCCGGAAACCGACGGAAAGCCTTTGGCCGAAAATGTACTTCAATATCAGTGGATCGTGCGGTTCATTGAAAACCTGGAAGCGATGCTCCCCGATTTTGTGGCCGGGGATCTGTTCTGGTACCCGGTGAAGGGGCATCCGGAGATTGTGCAGGCGCCCGATCTGGTGGTGGCACTCGGAAGGCCCAAGGGGGTGCGACCCAGCTACAAACAGTGGGAGGAGGAGGGTGTGGCCCCGCAGGTGGTGGGCGAGGTCTGGTCGCCGTCAAACAGTGCCGCTGAGAAGCGTAAAAAGCTTGCCTTCTACGAGAAATATGGGGCACAGGAGTACTACGCCTATGACCCCGAAAGCCAGAAGTTGCAGGTGTACCTGCGTCGCGATGACAAGCTGGAAGAGGTGTCCGTGGTGGGCGGCTTTATAAGCCCATTGTTGGGTATCCGCTTCCACTTGGGGAAGGAGGATCTGGAGGTCTATACCCCCGACGGTCGCCGTTTCGAGCGCCTGGGGGACGCTCTCCTGAGGGAGGAGGCCTTGGAGGAGAAGGTGGCAGTGGCGGAGGAGAAGGTGGCAGTGGCCGAGGAGAAGGTGGCGGTCGCCGAGCAGAAGGCCGCAGACGCTCAACAAAAGATAGGCCTCGAACGCCAACGCGCCGAGCAGGCCGAGGCCGAGCTGTTGCAGCTCAAAGAGCGCCTGCGGGCGCTGGGTCTCGCCTAGGCGCCTCCCCCTCTACCGAAAAAGCTGCCGCTTGAACTGCTCCTCTACCTGGTCCTCACAAAAAAGTAAAAACTGGTCCAGGTCGGCTCGGCTGGGCTGGGCCAGACCGGAGATGTAGCGGCCCGTCGCCTCCATCCACCAGGCGGGGCGACCATCGTCGAAGAGCACCAGGATCACCTCCACCCGGGCGCCGCCCAGGGTGCCCCACTCGTGCCCGTTGTGCCAGCCGCCGTTGTGGGTGTAGTAGGAGCGCAGGTAGGGCACCAGCACCAGACCTGCAGGCGCTTCTGCCCAGGGAAGCGGACGCAAATTTTCGCGTGGAAGGTTCACATTGTCCCGGCCATCGTCGGGATGGCGGCCACGGTAGGGAACCCGATCCAGGGGGGGCGGCGTCGTGACCACAAGCGGCTTCCAATCGTAGCGTGCATCCTCCAGCGCCGTACTGACCGCACCGGTGAGCCAACGGGTGGCCTGATCAGAATACAGGTCCTGGTTGCTGAATTCCATCAACCGTGCCCGAACCTCCAGGGCCACGTCCCCCTGCCGCACCCGTCCGCCGCCAAAAAGCACATTGCCGATATAGTCATTCCGCAAAAAAGCATCATCTTTGACCGGATCCAACACCGTGGGGTCGGGCAGGTGCACGTCCTCCAGCCCTTGCTCGATGGGGCCCGGAGGCGGCAGGGGGGCCAGGGGAGGCGCGGGCAGATCCTGCACCCGCACGACCGGAAGGACGCTGATCACTTCGTTCTTGGCAATCATCGGCTGCGGACGCCCACTGGTGTCAGCAACAGGCTTGTGGGCACAGGCAATCAGGAGGAAGAGCATGGCCGCCTATAACCCGCTTGGCCCGTGCTTAGGGAGGATCCAGGCGGTAGACGCCGCCGGAGTAGTCCGCCAGGTACAGGCGCCCGGCTCGATCGGTGCCAAAGCTGGTAGGCTGCTGCTTCAGGGTGGTTACAAGGCTGGGAGAGCCACCCTCGGTGGGTAGGGCCCAGAGCTTGCCCATCGCAAAATCCGAATAGAGATAGCGACCGTCTAAGGCCGGTATTTTTGGTCCCCGGTACACCACTCCGCCGGTGACCGAGCGGCCCTCGCTGTGGGAATATTCGGCCAGCGGGGCAATGGTGCCCTCCGCACTACACGCCGGATCCTTAAAGCAGTGGGTGGCCTCCAGCCGATTCCATCCGTAGTTCCCCCCTTTTACGGCGCGGTTCACCTCTTCCCACTTGTCCTGGCCCACGTCGGCAAAGTAGAGCTGTGCGCCATCAAAATGCATGCCCCAGGGGTTGCGCACCCCGTACAGCCAGATCTCCGGCCGAACGCCCGCCTCTCCAACAAAGGGATTATCCGCTGGCACTTTGTAGGGAGCGCTTGACACGTCAAGACGAAGAATGCTGCCCAGGAAGTCACTTCGGTCCTGGCCGGTACCCTGGGGATCCCCGCCCGAGCCCCCGTCGCCGATGGCCGCGTACAACATCCCGTCCGGCCCGAAGTCCAGCGCCCCGCTGTTGTGGTTGGAATAGGGTTGTCGGAAGGTAAGTATTTCTACTTCTGAAGCTGGATCCACCTCCCGCATCGTCTCT
>CAITDR010000371.1 GCA_903891165.1 uncultured Pseudomonadota bacterium | reverse complement strand
TCGGCCTGGGCCGCGCGATGGGGGCCACGGCGGGGCGCTCTGAGGCCCAGCTCGGGCTTTTGGATACCTACGTCTTCCTGGGCGGAAAATTCACCAGCTCAGCGCAGCACCCCGTGGAGTTGCCTGCCGATGCCCCGCCTCCGGTGACCGATCGGCTGGGACGGCTACGATGGTTCTGCTCCCATGTGGACAGTGCCCCCAAGCGCGCCGAAAAGCTCTGGCGCGACCTTGTGGATCCGCCACAGTAGACCGAAGGGACACTGGCTGGGCCGCTCCTCAAACGGAGAGGGAATACGCTTGACACGTCAAAAGTATTCCCTCCACCGTCCCTACTTCTTCGCCTTTCCCTTGCCGATATTGGAAACAACCTTCCCTGCCTGATCCAGAGCGGCATCGGCCAGCTCATCGCCATGCTCGCGGATCAGGCCCTCGGCCACGTTTTCCAGGGCGTTGAGGATGGCTTTTCCGGGACGTACCGCACCGGGCCGTGCCGCGCCGGGCTTCTTTCCACCAGCCGCGGCCGGCGCCTTGATTTGAACCTGGCCCAGCTCCGCGACCACCAGATCACTCTGGACGGGCTGGCTGATCATCATCACCCGGAAGTCGCCGCCCTGATCCAGGAAAAAGTTGTCGAGGTTCTTCAACCAGGTGGGCAGCCACTCGGGGTTGGGCATAATGCCGGGGCCGCCCCCGCCCGGGTTGAGCTGCGGTGCGTCCGCTTTCAGGAAGAGGCGCAGATCACCGCCCAGCTCTCCCACCCGGCTATTATTCCCGTCCACGACCTCGGCACCCTGGCCGACGGAAGGGCCTACTACACCATGCCGGTGGTGGGCGGACCACGCCTGACCGACGCGATCGAGGCCTGGCATCGCCAGGGGGACCACTCAGGCTGGACCCTGCGGCGGCTGGTGGACAGCTTCCGGATGGTCTGCGAAGCCATCGCCTATGCACACTCCCGTACGGTGATCCACCGGGATCTGAAGCCCGGCAACGTGATGGTGGGCGCACACGGCGAGGTGCTGGTGCTGGACTGGGGTCTCGCCAAAATCTGGACACGTCAAGAGTCGGCGCATGATGAAGAGGAGGACCTATCGCCCATCACCTCGGATCGTGCTTCTATCCCCGCTTTTCAAACCCGCGCCGGTGCCATTTTTGGTACCATGGCCTACATGGCGCCGGAGCAGGCCCTGGGCGAGGGGCACCGTGCAGGTCCGCCTGCCGATGTCTTCTCCCTCGGTGCGATTCTTTGGGAGATCCTCCTGGGGACCGTTCCGCCACGTGTAGAATTGGAGCCTCTTCCAGACGATCCGCGTGGTCCCCATGCCATCCCCGAGCTGCTGGATCTCGCCCGCCAGGCCCTGCACCTTCAACCGGAAGCCAGGATATCCGCCCGGGATTTTGCCCAGGCGCTACAATCCTACCAGGAGGGTGCCGAACGTCGTGACCGCGCCATGAAGCTGGTGAAGCAGGCCCGACAACTGCAGCGGGAGGAAGACGGCCTGCGCCAGGCGGCCAACGCCCACCACCACCAGGCCGCGGCACTACTGGCACAGCTCCGGCCCCTGGACAGCATCGAAAAAAAGCGTCCAGCCTGGGAAAAACAGGACCTCGCCACCCGGACCCAGCGGGAGGCAGAGCTGGCCCACC
>CAITDR010000370.1 GCA_903891165.1 uncultured Pseudomonadota bacterium | reverse complement strand
CGTCGTTCCACAGCCCTGCCCTGGTCCGGGTCGGCAGGGGGCGGATAGCCCCTTGCCCGGGAGAGTGCAGAGAGGGCGCGCAGCCCTCTCTGCAACGCCGTCACGAAGGAACTTCGCCCAAAATACCCCAGCCTTGGCTGAAGGCAACGCTACGCACCGCGCAGACCGCCCCGATGGGCGAGCTTCATCGGCTGAAGGCAACGCTACGCACCGCGCAGACCGCCCCGATGGGCGAGCTTCATCAAGGATCACAATCCACAGCCCTGCCCTGGTCCGGGTCGGCAGGGGGCGGATAGCCCCTTGCCCGGGAGAGTGCAGAGAGGGTGGTAAACCCTCTCTGGAACGCTGTCACGGAGGTACCCCGCCCAAAACAACCCCAGCCTTGGCTGAAGACAACGCATCACACGAAGCAAATCGCTCGCCAAACGAACCGGCCAATCAAGTCGCCGAGGGGAAAATCATCAAGGATCACAATCAATATACAATTTAAATTGATCCTCAACCATATCCTTCCCATCCACCACAATAAAGTAATGAGAAGCATGATTGTCCCAAATCCGCACCGTCCCACCCCCATTCCCGGTCGCGTCGTCACAATTGCTGATCGCGTTGGCATCGGTCGGACAATAGGCTTCGCTGGTCCAGTACTCCCACTGGAACACAAACAGATCCAGATCATCACACTCTGAAGTCAGGGTGATGTCCACATTGTCGCTATCGCCAGGGTGCTCGAACAAAAATACCCGCTCGGGGCCTTTGTACTTGTCCGGGGTGCCGGTGCAGAACCACGAGGTGTAGTCGTCGGAGTCGAAGTTGGTCAGACCACCTTCGGTGGTGCCGAACACATTTTGGCCGCAGTGTACCTCGGTGGTCACGCACTCCGCTTCATTTCTCACCGGGGCGGGGTCGCGGCTGCAGTCGGTGTCCGCATCGGTGTCGGTGTCCGAGTCGCTGTCGCTGTCCGCATCGGTGTCGGAGTCGGTGTCCGTGTCGCTATCGGTGTCCGTGTCGGTATCGCTCTCCGAATCCTCCTTTGGCACCGACTCTTTGGGCGCCTCAAAGGGCGTGCTGCAATGCAGCAGGGGTAGGGCCATCATCGGAAGGAGGGGAAGCAGCAGCCGCACGGGAACTCCGTCGTTCCTTTCACTATACACCACAGGCCCCGGACCCGCACGCACACACCTCGCAGGCGCGGTCGGGCCGTTTTCAGGCTACGCTGCCTTCGCGTATGGAGGCCTTTTGACCTGGATGTGGATGTACCTGTTGGCCTGCGATGGATCCGAAAAGGAGCCCGAGCCCAACCTGATCGTGGAGGATCCCAACAACTACAGCTTTGAGGGGGAGATCTCCTTCCCGGATGTCGCTGTGGCCCCTGCTGTGGATGCCCAAGTGGACTGGAGTGCCATCGCCCGGGACATCCAGTGCCACGACATGGATCCCTCCTCCATCAAAACGGTGGCCCTCCTCCGCTTTCAGAACCTGGATAAGGAGCAGACAACGCAGAAGATCAACAATGATAGCCTCCGCGAGGACGACCTCTCCAATTACATCGACTGGACCAACGACGCCGCGGCCACCAGCCTGATGCTCTCGGACATGGAGTTTTTCGGCAACCCCGTCCATCCCGAAGACTACATGCTCACGGACTACGGGACCTTCCTCCTCACCCTTGCGACGGGTGACCAGCTGGGAACCGGTATTCGTGCTGTGAGTTTTATCACGCCGACCACGGGGGAAAGCAACACCCTGATCACGGTTCCCGATCCCTGTGGGCTCTTGGACTACACCGTGAGCCTCCAGAGCCTCACCCCGACCTCTGCGCCCGCGGAGGGGCCCTACCTCATGGACTGGTCGGCTCTTACCGTGGATGCACGAGGAAAACTCTTCTCGGATGAAGCCATCGATCAGATCGTGGTGGGTCACTACAATGACCTGACCGTCGCTGATATCGAGGCTCAATTCCTGGATCTGGAGCTTCTGGCCGATGAGATCTGGCGGATGCCCGTCGCCAATGCCACCCGGGCCGACCTGAGCCTCCTGGAGGGTGATAGCCCCTTCACCAGCTTCACGGCGGACGGGCTCTGGATTCTTGGCCTCCAATGTTCGGTATGTGCGAACCCAGCGCCCCGCTTCCTCACGGTAGTGCAGCCTTCAGGATAGTACGTTTCGATATAATCTTGGATGCTATGTATCGAATCGTAGTATTAACGGGAGTGGGTGCAGGGTACACGCGGCGGGGATAGAGATCCCAGCGGAGTGTACATGCGCAGCCAACTGGAATCCCGTCTACAACAGCTGAAGTCGGAGTACGAGAGCGGCCAGAAGATGGTGGCCGAGCTGGAGGGGCGTGTTGCCCAGCTGCGCGCTACCCTTTTGCGCATCGAAGGGGCAATGCAGGTGCTCCAGGAGGAGCTGGGTCGGGGCGAGAACAACCCGCAATGATCTGTCGATGATCCCTCGCTATTTTCATCCCCGTAGCGAAAAGGCGCTCCAATCCCTGGGGCCGGTGGCCATCCTTGACCACCTGATCCAGGAGGGACCCATCGCCCGCGATGTGGTGGTGGGGGTGGATATGGCCGGTCAGCTGGGTCTTTGGGAAAGTGCCGAGCTGGAGGGAGAGCTGAAAACACAGCTTTCCCGCCAGGAGCTGCGACGCCCCCCTCGACGGCTGCGGGCGATGCCACTTTGGTTGATGGAGGTGTCCGCCCTGGAGCAGCCCGGGAAGGTGAGTGGTCTGAACGATCCGGTGCACCTGATCGGTCGCCTGACCGGTCCCTGGCCTCCTCCCCCTTCCGGGCCGCAAATCTACGAGGGAGAATTGAGCCTCACACGCGGAGATCTTTTGGGTGGTCTGGTGGATGAGCGGCTGGATGCCCTGGAGGTGCCCGATGCTTCGGGAGAGGAGGGGCTGGTGCTTCATGCCTGGCTGCCCGGGGATCGGGAGGACGAGCTTCTCTCCGGGCGTGGCAGCATTCTTGCCTACCCGATGGTGCCTGCTGAACTTTCTCCGTTAGATCGCTGCAATCCCCTGCTCTGTATGGAGCTTGTCTGCGGTGTTCTGGATGCGATGCAGGAGGAT
>CAITDR010000369.1 GCA_903891165.1 uncultured Pseudomonadota bacterium | reverse complement strand
GGCATCCGCCGCGGTGCGGCCGCTCAGGGGCAGCTCCAGACGCAGAGAAGGCCCCAACATCCGCAGGTTGCCCGCGGCGATCTGGCGCGCACCGGGCCGAAAGGAAACCTGCAGCTCGGTATGACCCACGGGCACATCCAGCACCGCAGGGGCATAGAAAGGAGCTTCAACCAGAAGATCCAGCCGCATCGCCCGGTCGCCAGTATTTTCGATCTCCACCGTCCGAGTCGCGGTGCCACCCAGGACCGTGTCCGGAAAGGTCAGGGTGGTCGGCGAGAGCCGCAGCGTCGCTGCAGGCTCCAACCAGGCAAAATCCACACAGGCCAGCAAGGTCCAGAACATCCATGGCGGCCATAACCCGGGCAGAAGGGGCGCGGAATGGGCTGGCAAGACCCCATCCAGAACTTCTGATAAGGTATATTATGACAAGTAAGGGATGGGGGGTAGAGGAGGAGGTGATCTGGCGTCGTGGAAACGCGCCGTAGACACCGGTCGGTCTGACATCGGCGAAGCGGTGGCGGCCTGGCTCTTCGCCGCCGGCCACAGCCGAATCTTTCACCACCCTACGGCGATTGCTTCCCAGGCAGGCGCTCCGCCCGGTACAACACCGGATTTTCCCCCTCCGACACCCACCAGAGTGCGCCATCGCGCGGGTCCACCGCCATGGCCTCGCCCTGGACCTCCTCGGGTGCCGGGATGCTGCACCGTTGGTCACCGAGGTAGAGAAAAGTCGCCTCGTAGGTGCGCAGAAAGACCTGTCCGCCAACCGCATCCGCCGCTGTCACCCGGTAGCGCCGGGGCGCCTCGACCGGTGCCCTCAGGCTGCCATCCAGGGTCACCATCCGCAAGGTGCCCTCGGCCAGCGCTGGGCTCTCCAGAGCAGTCATCCGGTAGATCATCGCCGTACCATCCCGCTCCTTGCTGACCAGGCGCGGCAGGCCGTCCTCAGCAAAGTAGACCGCCTCTACATCCTGTGGGCCATCGGGGTACTGCACCGGAAAACGCTCTGTTTTCAAGCAGCTACGGGCCGAAAGCTCAGCCGGTTCCTCAAGGCGTAGCAGCGCCACGTCGGTGCGGATCGCGGCATTGTCGCCGGTCTCAGCCACCCAGATGCAGCTACGGGAACTCCCAGGTTCACAGGGTGCAAGGCGGACTTCCTCCCAGTCCACATTCCGGGTGCCACGCAGGTGGACCTCGGCCACGGTGGCACCGGTGGCCAGATCCAGGGCGTAGACCACGGGGCGGTTTCCGGAGTCTTCGATCACCCAGGCGATCCCTGGAAAATTCTTCGACGGGGCGATGCCGGAGATCTCGTTCAGGCGCCCATCTTGCACCCGCGCCACTTCCGTCGGCGGACCCCAGCCGGCACAGGCAGAGACCGGCTCGGCAACAGGCGCCATCTCTGAGACTTCACCTGCAAGAATGACACCCAAGAGGCTGAAAAACATCAGGATTCTTGGATACGCATCGACAGGTCCGCCCAGCGCGCCTGGTGGATCAGGCCTCCCATACTCACATAGTCGATGCCGCTACCCGCCAGAGATCCCGCCCGGGCTGCGTCCATGTTGCCGCTGGCCTCCAGAATGGCGCGTCCACCGGCAATGTGTACTGCCTTTTGGAGCATGTCGTTGGGCATGTTGTCCAGCATGATCACATCCGCCCCGGCCGCCAAGGCTTGCTCCAGCTCTTCCAGGCTTTCCACCTCGACTTCCACCTTCAACAAGGGATGAACCACCGCGCGCACCCGCGCCACCGCCGCCGCAATGCCCCCAGCCGCAACGATGTGGTTGTCCTTCAGCATCACCCCATCAAACAGACCAAAGCGATGGTTGGACGCTCCTCCCACCCGAACGGCGTGCTTTTCCAACTGCCGATGGAGTGGTGTGGTCTTCCGGGTGTCTACCACTTTCATTCCGTTGGCGACCGCAACCACCGAGCGCACATGGGTTGCGATACCCGACAAGCGCATCAGGAAGTTCAAGGCGCAACGTTCCCCGCTCAGTAAAGAACGGTGCGGTCCCCTCACCTCCGCGATCACCTGTCGTGGTCCCACCGGCGTGCCTTCGGCGATCTTCTCCTGGTACTCAGCCCCAAGCTGCCGAAAAACCTCTTTGGCAGCGGTATGTCCGCAGACCACGATGTCCTGTTTGGCGTAGATCGTGGCGACGCCGGTGGCGTCGGGCGCCACACAGGCCGCCGTGGTGACATCGCCCGGCCCCAGATCCTCTTCCAGGGCCAGACGCACCAGCTCGGATAGCTGCATGGCCTAGCCCAGGGCGGCAAGAGCCGCCTGGAGTTTGGCAAGACGATCCTGATCTTCCGCCATCTTCTGGCGGTTCTCTTCCACCAGCTCGGCCGGAGACCGGGACACAAAGTCCGGATTGTTGAGCCGAACCGCATAGAAGCCCACACTCTTCCTGGTCTTCTCAATCTCTTTGCCCAGGCGCGCCCGCTCCTTGTCCAGGTCCACCAGACCCTCCAGGGGCACCCAGCACTCCTGCCCGGCCACCACCAGCGCTGCCGCCGGGTGGGGCCGAAGCCCACTTTCGATGCTGGTACCAGCCAGATTGCCCAGCGCCTTATGGTAGCGCCCCAGGCGCGCCGAGAGCTCCTCGGTGACCACGAGTCGAAGGGGGCCCTTGGGAATTCCCATATCCGCCCGCACTTTTCTCAGCGCGGTGATGCACTCCTGCAGGGCCGCCACCT
>CAITDR010000368.1 GCA_903891165.1 uncultured Pseudomonadota bacterium | reverse complement strand
GGAGCGCCGGTCCTCCTGCGGTCCGCAGGCGGAGGCACCGAGGACGGCCAGGAGCAGCAAGCCCCAGGCCGCGATCCTGCGGACCCTGCGGGTGTGCTGGAGCATCGGGGTGCCTGGGCGGACATCGGCACGCCGGAAGAGTACGCGGCTGCTCAGTAAAAAGGCCTAAAGATCCAGGTCTACCGGCGTATTCACCGGAAGCAGCTTGGCGGCTCCACCCAATGCCTGCACCACCCGCTCGGGATGGGGACGCGGCAGGCCCAGGTGCCGCCGTACATCCCCCACAAGGTCCGCAATCCATAGCTGTTTTGCACCGAATATCCTGATTTTTTCGGCGACCGCCTCCTCCTCCCCCGCGTCGGCTCCCACCACTAGAATGTCGGGATTGCCAAAACGTTTGACTGCGGCATCCAACCAGGGCTGCGGGGTCTCCCGATGCAGGGCCAGGTTCAGGTGCAGCAGCCGCCGCCCATCGGGCATCGTCACCGATGCGATCACCGGCTTACAATCCGGTAGCTCCATCCGCCGAACCAGACGTTGAGCGGCGCGCACGGGCCGACGAAGCGCCGAGAGCCCCTTCCAGGCCACCTCCAGTCCTGCCGCGTAGGGAATGGGGGTGTAGGCCAACAATTCCACCGACCAGCCCTCCATTTGCACGGGAGGAATGGTGCCCTCCACGCGGCCCTGCCCCTGGAGCCAGAACAGGATGGGCTGCAGTGCAAAAACGGTCGGACGCAGACCCGTGTGGGTGGCCCGTGCCGTGGCGTCTACCCTCTCGAATTCGCCCCAAAGCAACACGACCAGATCCTGGGGCTCAGGGCAGCGCCGGGGATCAAACAGCAGCGTGCGCCCGCCACCCATCAGGCGAAGCGCATAGTCCCCTTCGTGGGTCAGCGTGTACATTCCGGGGATCTACCGCGTTTGACCGCTGCTGCCCGCTGTTTTCTGCACTCAGGCGGCGCTGCCCTGCCGGGCCTGGAAGGCGGCGACCTGCGCGAGGATGTCCTTGTTGGGCACCGTCTCCCAGTCTTTGAGAAAAGCGGCGTTGCCCTTGTCGGTCAGCGGGTGGCTGTAGAGGGCCTTCAGCACCTTGAAGGGCAGCGTTGCCACATGCGAGCCCACCGCGGCCACCTGTACGATGTGCAGCGGATGGCGGATGGAGGCGGCAAGCACCTGGGTCTTCAGATCGGGATATTGCCGGTAGATATCGACGATCGACTTGATGAGCTGTACCCCATCTTCGCAGATATCGTCCAGGCGGCCCACAAAGGGCGAGATGTAGGTGGCGCCGGCCTTGGCGGCCAGCAACGCCTGGGCAGGCTGGAAGCACAGGGTCACGTTTACGCCGATTCCCTCGGAAGAAAGGGCCTTACAGGTCTTCAACCCCTCGATGTTCAGGGGCACCTTAACCACCACGTTTTTGTGCAGGCTGGCCAGGGCCTTGCCCTCGGCGATCATCCCGGCGGCCGTCGGCGCGATCACTTCAGCGGAGATAGGGCCGTCCACAAGGCCACAGATGGTGTGAATGGTCTCGATAAAGTCGCGACCTTCCTTTGCGATCAGCGAAGGGTTCGTCGTAACCCCGTCGATGATGCCCCAGGAGGCTGCTTCGCGGATCTCGTCGAGGTTGGCAGAGTCGATAAAGAGCTTCATGGTCCTTCCGGTGGAGGCGCCGCTTTTACGCCGTACCCTCCCTTTTTGCAAGGCGAAGTCTGTGGAGCCTGCGCAAAAGCAGGACGGGCGGCGGCGGGGGTGACATTTCTTGAGCTTCATGGCATCATCTGCGGATGCGCACACTCCTTTGGGGCAGCCTCCTGATCGTTGCCTGCTCCGACTACGGACTCAACCAGAAGCAGGAAACGGTGGGAGGTGGGGAGCCGATTATCGAGGTTGCCCCTGGCTCTATCCAACTGGAGGGCCTCTGCGCACCCGAAGAACGACAGGTGAAGATCCGCAATAGTGGTTCTACAACCTTGACGATCACCGCGATGGACGTGCAGGGAGATGGGTGGGTGCTTCAACCGGTGAACCTCCCCATCCGCCTGGAGCCGGAAGAGGCGACGGTTGCCTTGCTGGAGGGCAGCGAGGGGGACGCCGTCCTGGTGGTCAGCTCCGACGATCCTGACCAAAGTATCGTAGAAGTTCCTCTTTCGGCCACCGCCAACCAACCGCCGGTGGTGTCGATCACCACGCCGGCGATGGGCGAGGTGGTGGCGGAGGCTCAGGACCTGCAGGTGCTGGGTACCGTGTGGGATGTGGAGGATGCAGAAGAAGATCTCGTTTTGAGCTGGACTTCGGACACGCAGGGTCTGCTGTACGGCGATCCGGCGGCGGCCGATGGCAGCTCGACCTTTTTGTGGCAGGGCAGCGGACGCAGCACAGGCACGCAGACCCTGAGCCTGACGGCCACCGACTCCTGCGGAGCGAGCACCACCGTCAGCCACAATTTTTGTCAGGATGGCGCCTATACATATGATGCCCTTACGCTCTCCTCCTGGAACTTTGAAGGATCTGCAAGCTGGGACAACAGCAATAGCAGCCTGATCCTCACCGAGGCCGTCGCCACGCAGGTAGGCTCGGCATTTGAGACTTCCAGTCCGGTGGACGGGGCGTTGGTGGACATCGCTTTTGACTTTTTTATTGGAGGAGGAACCGGCGCGGACGGCATCTCTCTGACTGCCCTGGACACCGCGCGGATGACCGGCTTTTTGGGTGGTACCGGCTGTGGAATCGGCTTTGGTGGGGATGCACCGTGCACCACCGGACCGGCACTGCCGGGCTGGTCTATCGAGGTGGACACCTACTACAACAACGATGCGGACCCTACCACCGCCGACCATGTTGCATTTATGTTTGACGGGGATGTTGATGACCCTGCGCTGTGGGCCACCCTTCCCGAGATCGAGGATACCGGCTGGCACCGGATGGAGGTGGTGGTGGCCGCGCCCCATGTGCGGGTGAGTATCGACGGCGTGGTCTATTTAGATGGCGATGTCGGCGGATTTTCCTTCCCCGCCTATGTGGGCTTTACCGCCGGGACCGGTGGCGACACCAACCGCCACCTGATCGACGAGCTTACGGTGACCGACTACTTCTGTGAGTAGGACTACAGAGTCTCCAGGTCTTCCACCAGGGCCCCACGCAGGGTCGCTGGCAGGGGAACCTGAGCGGTGTAGGCAGGATGATCCACCACAAAGGTGGCCTTTTTGCCGAAGTCCAGGAGGCCCGCCCGCTGGGCCGGACTGAGCGGAATCCGCAGAAATTGCACTGAAGAGACACGCTCTTCGTTGAACTGTTCGGCATCAAAGCGGGCACTGGCGCTGCCGGCCCCCTCGATATGAAGGTGCAGGTGCTGGTGCAGGCCACGCAGCTCCCGCAGGCGGCGGTTGCGCTCCTCGGGGTCTGCATAGCCAATCAAGAGGGTGGCGGACAGCTCGCTGTGATCGGGAAGAAGGGCGTTGTAGGTATCCAGCTCGTGCTGGATCGCCGCATCCGCAGTGATGTTTTCCACCCGGCACATCTCCTGTACCTGCCAGGTCACCGTGGCCTGGTTCTCAAAGAGCAGCACCATGGCATCGCCCAGCTTCAACCGGCGCTGTTCCTTGACCAGTCCATGGTCACGCTCCAGTCGGGGGCGCTGGGCGACAAAGTCGGCGTTGGAGAGAAGTTGTGTGCGCTGGACCGGCTTCATGGCTTTCCTCCATAGGCTTTCCACAGGATCTCGATGGGATGTACCACCTTCTGGCCGCTGCCCTCTTCGATCTGCAGCTTGGCAATCAGGCAGTCGGAGGACAGGGTGGTCGGCTTGTCTTCGGTCAGCCCGTTCATCAGCTTCTCTGCACCTTTTTTGGACAAGTCGTAGTACTCTTTCTTCATGCCCCAAGTGCCGTCCATACAGGAGCACTGGTCCACCAGCTTGACCTTGGCGCCGGGCAACTTCTTCATGATGTCTCGGCTTCGGAAGCCGATTTTCTGGACCTTGAGGTGGCAGGGGACGTGGTAGCCGATGCTGCCGACCTCCTCGGTGTAGTCCTCCTTCAGGTCCCCGGATTTACGGAGGTTGAACAGATACTCCATGAGGTCAAAGCTGCGGGCGCTGACCGCTTCCGCATCAGAAGTACCGAGGTAGTCCTTCCATTCCTTCTTCATCATGAAGCTGCATGTGGGGCCGGGCGAAACGATATCGCAGCCCGCGTCTACATAGGGCTTCAGGATCTCCACATTGTGCTTTGCCCAGGATGTTGCCCGGGGTACGTCGCCGCCGTCCAGGGCGGGCATACCGCAGCAACGGAACTCAGGTGCAAACACGGTAATCCCGTTGTGCTCCAGCACTTCCACCGCCGCACGGCCCACCTGCGGTTCGTTCCACTGCACCGAGCAGGTGTAGAAAAGCACGACTTTGCGCCCCGTCACCGTCTTGGGATCGGGACGGGTCGGGTGCCGCTTCTGAAACCAGCCTCGAAAAGTTTCTTCTGCAAAGGTGGGGAGCTGGCGGTCCCGATGGATACCCACTGTGGCCTCCATCATCACCCGGTTGGGCCGCAGGTTGCTGCCCCAATTGGCCAAGGCCGGGAAGAGTGTGCCGAGCTTGCCGACGAGGTCGGGATCCCCCAAGACCCGATCCTGGAGCTTCACCCCATTTTCTTTGGCATCGATCGCCCGGTGCCGCAGCATCAGGCGTGGGAAGTCCACCCCGAATTCGTGGGGGGGCACATAGGGGCAGATGGGGTCGCAGAGCTTACACTGGTAGCAGAGGTCCACCACTTTCTGGTGTACGGAAAGAGGAAGTTTTTCCAGGGCTTCTGCCGGGCCGTGTACATCCGTTCGCGGGCTTGCAGCGGCCTCTGCGACCGAGGCATGTTCATCCAGGGGGTTGATTCCCCGGGCCTGACGTTCGGCGATCGTGGCCGCCGTCTGTGCGGCCGTCTCATCCAGCGCGTCCACACTGTTAAAAAGCTCGGGAAAGGAGGGACACAGGTTCCAGCAGAGGCGGCAGCCGTTGCAGATCTCAAAAACCCGCTTTTCCTCTTTGATCAGGGCTTCCCGGTTCCAGTAGACCTCGTCGCGCGGGGAGGGGATGACGTGCGCCATGGAAACTCCGAAAAAAGAAGAGACCAAAGGGCGACTTGGTACAGGTCGCCCCAGAACGGGTAGGGAGCGGGAGGATTTTGTAGCCTCGGCGAAAAGGTCGCCCGGCTACAAAATCCGTGCAGAGCTCAGAGGCTTTCCAGACCCCGCTGGAAGCGACCCGCATGGGACTTCTCGGCCTTGGCCAGGGTCTCAAACCAGCTGGCGATCTCGGGGAAACCTTCGTCGCGCGCGGTGCGGGCCATACCGGGGTACATATCGGTGTACTCGTAGGTTTCGCCAGCGACCGCTGCCTTCAGGTTGTCTTCGGTCTCGCCGATGGGCAGGCCGGTGGCGGGATCGCCCACCTGCTTCAGGTAGTCGAGGTGGCCGTGTGCATGGCCGGTTTCGCCTTCGGCGGTGTCGCGGAAGAGGCCCGCGATGTCGGGGTGACCTTCCACGTCCGCGACCTTCGCGAAGTAGAGATAGCGGCGATTGGCCTGGGATTCCCCAGCAAATGCGGCCTTGAGGTTATTGTGGGTCTGGGTTCCGGCAAGCTTGGACATCAACACTCCTTGTGGGCTGATTTAGACAGCGTCTAAGTCTTAAGCGCCCCTCGCCGGATGGCAAGGGTCAAGAGGCGTCGTTGGACCGATTGTCGGTGGGGAGGCGGCTCTTTCAGGGCAGGGTCTGACGGAGCGCAATCTGGCCACCGACCACCACCTCCAGCGTTACTGTACCCGGCGGGGTCGCAAATTTGCGTCCGGTGCTGGTGAGAAGCAGGCTGCCATCGGCCGCAAAAGCCCGCCAGCGTCGGAAAGGCTCGCCCTCGTCAAAGCCCTCCGCGGGGGCGGTCCACAGGCCGTCGCTCAACCGGAGCTGGGCCCGGGTCTGCGTCGGGGGGACTGGTCCGTTGGCAACATCATAGAATGCAGGATCCAGCGCGTCATCTCGCCAATCGCAGTGGGTGTGACCATCTTCATACAGGCCCACATAGCCGGCATCCAGGGCCTCGCAGGCCACGCCCACTTCCTCCACCGTCCAGCCGCTCACGTCGATGTCGGCCCCATCGCCGTACATATGGCGGGAGTATTCGGCGCCGCCGATTCCCGCATTGTAGCCGGGGCTGCGATAGCCGCTCGTGACATAAACAGGGGCGGCCACTTCGTCGCGAAGCTGCTGCATTCGGGCGATGAAGGGCCCCTGCAGCACACCGTACCGACCCTTTGCCGAAGAGAGGAATTCGGAGAGCGCGAAATTGGGGGCCAGGAGCAGGTCGGGGTCCTGCGCGTCGATATCCAGGAAGCGCACCGGGGCCAGGTACTGCGAGGAACCTTGGTAGGGAGCGGGATAGTTGTAGTCGCTGCCCCAGGAGGAATTGTAAGGAATCACCGGAAGGCAGGTACTCCAGTCCTCCCGCTCGCCCGGATAGCAGACCTCCATGGCGGGAGGATCACTCTCTTCTATACTTTCCTGGACAACTTCGCTGTCGTCGGGGCGCAGGCTGCCGCCGTTGCCGTTGTTTTCTTCGGCGGAGTCCAGCGAACCACTCTCGGCCTCGCCATGTTTGATAGAGCCGTCGTTGTTGAAGATGCAGGCCAGCAGCAGAATCATCGTGTAGCCCCGGTGACGGCTTGGGTGCCTGGGGGCGCCATCTCGCACAGACAGCGCTATTCTTCTACAGTCTAATCGCAACCAGGTGCCGGATGGGGTTCTTTTTTCGCAAGCCGCAGATGCCCTCTGCCGATCAGGCCCTTCCCGGTCGGTCGCAGCCTCTTTTTCAGCCCCCGCTTCATTTTTTGAACCACCGCTCTCTGGAGCTGGTGCCGGAGGGCGGTCAGGTTGCGATGTTCGGGATGGGCTGCTTCTGGGGTGCCGAAAAACGCTTCTGGCTGCTCCCAGGCGTCTGGACGACTTCCGTGGGCTATGCAGGGGGTTTTACGCCGAATCCCAGCTATGAGGAGGTCTGCACCGGCCGCACCGGCCACAACGAGGTGGTCCGGGTGGTTTTTGACCCGATCCAGCTTCCTTATTCCAGCCTGCTGCGCTGCTTCTGGGAGAGCCACGACCCCACCCAGGGCTACCGGCAGGGCAACGATGTGGGGACGCAGTATCGTTCGGGTATTTATTTTTATGGGTCGGAACAAAAAGAAGAGGCAGAGCGTAGCCGCGACCAGTTTGGACTGCGACTGCGTGAGGCCGGCTTTCCGGCCATCACCACCGAAATCCAGCCTGCACCCACCTATTATTTTGCCGAGGACTACCACCAGCAGTACCTGGCGAAAAATCCAGGAGGTTACTGTGGTCTGGGCGGCACTGGACTTCGCTGCGGCTAGGGAAGACGCCGTCCGAGAGCGGCCAGCAACTCGGCGGGGGTATAGGGCTTACGCAGCACCAAAAGACCTTCAAAGCTGGTTTCCTGGCCAGAGGTAGGCAGGATGTGGAGGCCAGGGTGCCGGCCGCGCAGGCGCCTCACCAGCTCAGGACCTTGCCCGCCATGCAGCCCCAGGTCCACCATCAGGATGTCGATCTTGTCCTCCCGCAGGGCATGGTCCACCGCCGCCACTTCGCCGGTGACCTCCACCCACCAACCCTCGCGGCTCAGGGTGGCCTGGAGGTAGGAGCGTAATCCAGGATCATCCTCCACCACCAGCAGGCGGGTCCCTGGCTGCAAGGGGTCGGAGGGCAGGCTGACCGGCGGCCCGGGGAGGAGCTCAGGGAGAAGGATGCGCACCCGCGTGCCCCGGCCGGGGACACTTTCCAGAGAAACGCTGCCCTCAGACTCGCTGACGAGACGCTGCACCGAGGTCAGGCCCAGACCAGTGCCGGAGCCTGGCGGCTTGGTGGTGAAAAAGGGCTCAAAAGCTCGGCGCTGCACGACTTCGCTCATCCCGGAGCCGTCGTCCTCGACCCCCAGCTCTACAGTGCCGTCCACATTTTGCAGCCATACGCGGATATTCCCCGAAGAACCAAGGGCATCCCGTGCATTGATCACCAGGTTCACCAGCGCCTGCTCCATCTCCGAACGATCCAGCCGTACAAAAACCTCCTGTCGGGGCAGCTCCAAGTGCAGGCGGTGGCGCGGGTTCAGCATCAGGCGGCGCAACATGGGCGCCAGCGCGTGTACTGCTTCTACCAAGGGTAGTACACCCACTTCCCGAGGTTGGCGGCGCACATAGGTCAAGAGGCGACGGGTGAGCACTGCGGCGCGCTCCGCCGCGACGGAAAGCTCACGGGCATCGTCGCGGTTTTCACCCGGGGGCAGGTTGCTGACCAATACCTGCGCGTAGCCGAGGATCGTCGTAAGAACATTGTTAAAATCATGGGCAATGCTGCCCGCAAGCTGACCAACCACCTCCATTTTTTCGGCCTGCCGCAGCTGCTCCTCCAGCAGGATCCGATCCGTTTCGTCGGCAAGCACACCACACAGGCTCTGCGGCAGCCCGTTGCTGTCACGGGCCAGCACCGTGGACCAGCTGCGGTAGTGACGCCAGCTGCCGTCGGCATGGCGTAGCCGTCCTTCACCGCGAACCACGGAGCCCTCGGGAGAGGTGAAGAGGCGGCCCATGTCGATGGTCATCCGCCCTTTATCCTGAGGGTGGGCCAGGTGGGGCAGGGGGTCGTTTCCCCAGGCCTGGTTCTGGGCCTCGTCGTAGCCCAGCTCCTCCACCAGGGAGCGATTGATATAAATATTTTTACGTTGAGCCAGGTCGTAGACGTACATGATCAAGGGGGTGGTGCTGCCCAGCTGCTTCAACAGGTGGTTCTGCTCTTGGAGCTTTTTCAGCACCGCCTCCTCGTCGCTCACGTTGCGCGCCAGACAGAGTACCTCCTCGTCGGACACCCGCACCATCCGCACTTCCCAGGCGCTCAGCTGCTCGTGGACGATTCGGCGGTACATGGCGGTGACCGCCTCGCCCGTAGTCCGGCAGTGGCGCATCCGGTCCATCCACATCGCAGTGTCATCGGGGTCAAGGATGTCGTCTATACGATGCCCACGGACCGTTTGCACTTCGCTCGCCGCCGGATATCCGCGGGGAACGAGAACTTCCCGGAATTCCCCGTCGGGTCCGATGCGGATCAAAACGTCGGGCATCGCGGCAAGCACCGCTTCGTGGACCGATGTGGATGGCAGGGGGTCGGACATTCTACTTCCGTATCATAACCCGCATTCTGACCACGAAGGCCCCCGTTTTTCAGGGAATGCTACGGGCTTCCGCTGCGATCTGTGCTGCATAGCCCTCCAGCAGCGCCGGGCTCCCCTGCTCCAGGAAGCTGTCCACCCAGAGCACGCGTCCAGGGGAACCAGGGAACCAGCGAAGCGCCAATTCCAGGCGGCTGCCACCGTCATTTTCGTAGGTGGCGGTGTAGACCCGCTGCCCCCGGATGGTCCGCACCTGCGTACCGATCAGCACGGGGAAGTCCT
This sequence comes from uncultured Pseudomonadota bacterium, assembly GCA_903891165.1. Lineage (GTDB taxonomy): Bacteria > Myxococcota_A > UBA796 > UBA796 > SXON01 > CAITDR01. The sequence continues at coordinate 3,331 of CAITDR010000368.1, read as the reverse complement.
CTGGTACAGAGCGCAGGCGCTCCTCCATCCAGCCGGAGCCTTCCGGATCCAGGCCTGTGGGCAGCGGCAGCAGGAACAGCTCCAACTGCAAGGGGCTGCGGAAGGGCTGCCCCACCTGCCAGCCTCCATCGGCTGCCTCCGGTGCTTCGGGAAGGGGAAGCTCCAGATCTCCAACCCGGGTAGGGTACAATGGCGGCGACTCGCGTAGCTCCCAGGGCCGCTCCACCATCCATCCCATCAAGGGGGCGGCCAACAACAACAAGGCGCTCCCAAGGACCAGAACCCGCTGCACCACGGCGTTGTAGACAGGAAGCCGCGTTGCAAGCGAGGCAAGCACCCCACCGATCAGACCGCCCAGGTGCCCCGCCCAGTTGATGCCGGGAAGGGCGGAGAGGAGTATATTCAACACAATATTCTGGACGACTGCCGAACGTGCGCGCTCGGCGATGGCCTGGGGGAGCTGTCCCCGGTTGCCAATCACCACTGTCGCCTGCACCCCAAGGAGCGCCCAGATCGCCCCGGAGGCTCCCGTGCTGATTCCGTCGACAAAAACCTGGCTCAGTAGTCCACCGCCCAAAGCCCCCAGGGCATAGGCGATCAACATCCGCTCACTGCCGACCAGACGCTCTACCTCCGACCCCACCCGCCACAACACATAGCCATTTGCGAACAGGTGCATCCAGCTTCCGTGCATCCACGCATAGGAGACGGTGCGCCAAATCTGGCCCTCCGCAACCGGCTCCGGGGCAAAGGCACCCAAGCGCATCACAGCGGGGAGCCAGTCCGGTGCCCCCAGCCACTGCTCCATCGCCCAGACCGCGGCGATCCCGGTCAGCAATGCCGGCACCACCACCACCCGCTGACCCTGCATCCGCTGCGCAAAACCTTCCTGCTCCCGCTGTTCTTTGATCTGCTGGGCAATACGGGGCTCCATCACCCCGTAGAAATGTTCCCAGTCCGGGGGGCCCCCACCGTCGCGATGCTGGTGCAGATGTTCCGCCAGTGGGCCTTCCCAACCGCCCTCTTCCAAGGAGGCTTCTCCGCCCTCCGGCCAGTGCCAACGCCCGATACCTGGCCCGGCCGGCCATAGCTGCAGCAGCTCCGGCTCCCCGCCCACCACCAGCAGCTCCACCGCCTCGGTCGGCAGCTGACGGGCCAGCGCCGGCAGGGCCTCCGCGAGTCGTGGAGAGGGGCGCGCGAGGACGACCAGGGCTTCGCGCACTGCCAACAGGGCAATATCCACGCCCAGATAGCGGGGAAAGCAGTCCTTCCGCATCGTGAGTGCATAGAGCACGCGCTCAAAAGGACCCAGCCCTTCGTAGTCCGGCAACGCCATGTTCCGGCTTTAACCGCTGGGGCCAACTTCCGTAGCCTCTGCAGTGGAGTTCGGGGACCTTTTGTGGTACCCTGAGAGCACCCTGAGGTCACCATGTGGACGATTACCCTTCTGTCGTTGGTTGCCTGTAAAAACGTAAGTGAGGTGAAGGGAGGGGAGAAGCCAGAGGTTGGGAATCCGGACTCCAAACCTGTCTGGGATGACAGCGGAGATCTGGCTCCTCCTCCGGCCTTGATCAAAGGCTCGGTCCTGGTCAACCTGTACTCGGTGGACGATGCGGGCGTACGGACCGAGGTGCCTTGGCCTGCCGAGTTGACCAGCTTTCCCTACGGTCAAATCTATATCAGTGGCTACACGATCGCCGACCAGGGAATGCTGTACTACGGCGAAGATGTGTTGCGCTACCCCACGGCGGGTTGGAATGCCTGGGAGATGGAGGTGGACGCCACTCAGGTGGACGCGCTGAGCTTCTACGGCGTGCTGGATTACAATAATGATGGTATCCTTGCTCCCGGAGAGCCTGCGGGTCTGGGCAAGTTTGGTTTGGAGATCAGCCCCGGAGGAACCTACGAAGACATCAACTTCATCATTGATGTACCCTGGGACCCAACCCTTTTGGAAGACGACGGAAACACCGGTACCGGCGGTCACACCGGAGCGGTGGATATCCCTGATCCCACCGATGACCCCGTGGACGACGGCATCGTGATCACCGGCGGTGGAGCGGAGATCGGTGACGGGGTCTCCATCGAGGGAGACGTGCACATCACCCAGTCCTACCAGACCGGCCGGGTGGTGGTGATGCTTTTTGATACCGATATGGTCGGTCCCTACGAATATGACTGGGTTCAGCCCCAGGCCATCGGCAACGGGGCCATGGGCACCTGGCAGGTCTTTGCCGACCCCAATTTTGGCGATGCGGTGATCAAATCGGCCTGGGACAACAATCGGAATGGCGTGATTGATCCTTCTGATATCTGGGGTGAATATGGGGATGGTTCGGGCGGGAGCAAAAACCCACTCACGATCGGCGACCAGAACCTCGAAGGGGTGGACGTGTGGATTCCGATGGGCAATGCGCTCTCCGTGATTCCCTTTGTGGTCTATTCAGGAAAATTGAAATCAGAGACTGGCTTTGGCAGCTACAAGACCGTCTATGTGGCGGCGCTGAAGAGCAATCCCACCGCAGGCATGGAAGGGGCGCTCCTGGCCAAGGGCTACGACGTAAGCTGGTGGCAGGATGCCGATCTCCAGACCAACGAGCTGGCTTTTTCGCTGGTGATGCCTACCAATACCTATACCTACCTCGCCGCCTTTGCCGACGCGGATGGCGACGGTCTGATCCTGGAGCCGGACGAGCCGCTGGCCTATTGGAACGGCGGGGCGGTGCTGAACACCGGCAGCAGCAACGTGACCGACATCCACATGACCCTGCAGGCGCCTCCCCAGGGTGAAAACTGATGTGGTTATTGCTCGCCCATGCGCGGGCCGCCACAATTTCGGTAGCCACGGACGGCACCGGAGATTTTGTCGATCTTCAGCAGGCAATCCATTCCGCGGCCGATGGCGATATCATTGAGGTGGGCGCGGGTCTATGGGCGGGTCCACTCACGCTGAATGAGCGTTCACTCACCTTGCGCGCCAAAGACGGAGCCGAGGTCACGTCCCTGACTAGCGACAGTGCCCGGCGGCTGATCTCGGTGCGGGGTGGCAGCTTGACCCTCGAAGGTTTTACGCTGTCCAATCCGGGAAGAGGAGGGATCGAGGCAGAGGATGCGGCCCTGGTCCTGCGGAATGTGGTGGGCAGTGGACTGGGCGCGCCAGGGATCGACCTGCCCGTGATCCGCCAGGACGGGGGCTCAGTCCTGCTCGAAGATTGTGTATTTTCCGATAATCGGGGGGATCGCGGCTCGGTGGTTCAGGTGGAGCTGGGCCTTCTGAGTATTTCTGGTGGTGACTATAGCGGAAATTTCGCGGATATGGGGGGCGTTTTTT
>CAITDR010000367.1 GCA_903891165.1 uncultured Pseudomonadota bacterium | reverse complement strand
GCATGCCCAACATCATCGGACCAAGATCGTCTCTGTGCTGGGCAGGGTTCGTCGCCAGGGCATGCTCGATGGTGTCGTGGAGATCGAAAACATAACCCTGGCTTCGCAGTAGATCCTCCAGGTGGTGAACGGCCCTCCCCGGGGGGATGTCGTTGAGTCCGGGGAGGACACCTGCAGCATGGAGCATCAAAGGGGCGAACAGCCGAGTGACGATGCTCCCAGTGGAGGAGGTGTCAGGGATGCCGTTGGCAAAAATCTCCTGGAGGACGCTGATCATCGATTCGACCAGGTCTGGCGCCATGTGCGGGGTAGTTGCTGCTATTCTTCGCATTTCTGTGATGGTGGCGTCCATTTGGGCACGCACCTGCCGCTCCGCCGCTTGCAGGTGGGGGGTGTCTACATTATCCGCGTGTAATGAGTGAAAGTACCCGCGCACGTCGCAGGCCGATAGTGGTGCCTCCTGCACAACACGGTGGTGGTCGTTGCCGTCAATGGGCTGGACAGACCCTATCCAGCCTGAGGAGATCCCTTCCAGAAACAGGAGGTCGCGGGTCCGTTCGGTACGGTACTCCTCCGAGAGCCCCGTCCAACCCGCGGTGGCATCCATAATATGGGCGTGGGAATAGGGGATCATCGCTGCCTGTCGTGTGCGGGCCTCGGTGAGGGCCATCAGCAGCGGGCCGAAGCTGCTTTCCTTCCGAAGGTGCTGGACGGTGTTCCAATCAACATAAATGAACGGCAACTCGGGAGCGTGGTCGGGAATGATGGGCACCTGGTCTTCCTTTCCATGGGGCAGGCGAATAGAGACATAGCGATTCTCAGTTCTACCCTTGTTCAAGCCAGGAACGGGTCGGCCCTTCCAGCGATCGCATCAGGTCGGCGTAGGCCAGGGCGCGGTCTTCCTCTCGTTCGGCTCCAAAGCGTATAATCACGTTTTTGTAACGATAGACAACCGGGTAGGGAATTTCGGAGCCACGGCATCGAGGATCACGCGGCGATCCTGGAAGGGGAGCTGCTCTGGTTTGAGGAGCCGTTCAGACTGCAAAAATCCATGAAGTAAATCAATAAATTGAGTATTCGCTTCGTCCTGGAGACCAAGCCGAAGGGCCAGGGGGAGGGGTGGTCCAGGAACCCGGGTGCCGATGTAGCGATCAAAACGTTCCATGACGCCATCCACAATACCCGGGGGGGATCCTGAGGCAACATGCAACACTTCGATCAACAGTAGCAGTTGAAGTTCAACCGCGTGTGGGGGGCCCCATCCGTCGGGAGCACGAAGGAGATCGGCAATGCGCTGGTTCACGAACTGAACCACCACTTCGGAGTGGATCAGAGCCATGTCTGCTCCAGATTCGGATCGGAGCGATCTATGCACAGGTCATTGGGATCGTTGGAAAAATGGGTCTGGAGATAGCGATCCTGCTCCGTACCCTCCGCTCCGGTGAGGGCGTCCACACAATGCCCCTGTACTCCCACGGTGACGTGATGATGCCACCACCTTATCGGGCCACGCGGTTTGAAGCAGGGGTAGCGAGTCCGGCCGCCATTCGCGCGTATGATGAGTCCACTCGCTCCGGCATCCTGCTCCCGTGCGATCGGGGGCAGGGTTCGACCCAGTTGGGCACATCGCCCACTTTCTGGAGGATGGGCTTCGATCTGGGTGCGGACCTCGTCCCAACGGTGTTTTGTCCAGAGAAGCGCCATTTATTCAATATAGCGCCGTGAGCTGTGGGTGGCAAGCGTCCGCTAAATGCCCTCCAAAAGGCGCCTGCGGCGCTCGGGCCGCACGCGCCTTGCTGGATCTGGACGATCCTCGGCTTATTTCCACCTCCCTCCGCCCCCGTCCACCCATCCCTCAGCGTACCACCACGTCCAACCGCGGGCTGCTTCCCTCACCGGACACCGCGTAGGTGACCAGCGACGGCCCCTCCAGATCTCCCACTCCGAGGAGTTCTGGTTCACCAACCTCGATAATTTCGCCGGAAGACACCACATCCTTGTCGGCGCCCGTCAGCTCCAGATCTCCGTCATTATCCCGCGAGAATGCACCGGCAAACTTGCCTTTTGCGAGGGTTTCTTGCCGTCCACGGCGGTTGGGCTCCCCCAACAGCTTCAGCTTGCCGGAAAGGCAGAGACCAATAGGACTTTCCAGAAAGTTGATCTCGTTGCCGAAGACTGCCACGATCTCGTCGTCAAAGTCCACAACAAGCTCTTCTGCCAAGCCGTCGTCCAGGGTGATGCTCAGCTCCAGACTATCGGGGAGGCTGGCCGCTTCCTCGCCGTAGGCGGTGAACGCTAGCTCCGGCTCGCCGCGCTCGTTCTCCAACAGGGTGGCGCAGAGTCCGGCCGAGCAGACAGGGGCGTTGAGATCCCCAAGGCCAAGCGGACGAAATTGGACATTGCCCCCAGTGATGGTGATGGTGGAGTCCCCGCCGAGGGTGGAGCCGCCGCCGAAGGTGATCGAGCCGCCGCCGATGTGGCGCTGGTAGCTGTTAACGGGGATGGTGATAATGTCACCATTGGTAAGTTCCACCGCAGCATCGACGGGAAGGGCACTCCCCGAAGTCCAGCCACGGCTGTAGACATGGACCTTGTCGTGGCTGGCGTGGCGGCTCATGTGATAGGCCCGCTGCCGGCGGTGCATGGCGAGGTGGGTGAGCGGATCCTCGTCGGTGGGAAGGGTTCCGACCCCTTCGCCCCCATCCTGGAGGGGCAGGCCCAGCTTGGACTTGGAGGTCTCCAGACGTCTACCTGCCGCATCAAAGGCCTTTAACTTCAGCTCGACCACACCCGACGGAGCGAGGGTTGCATCCGCCTCCCAGACCGAGCCAACGTCATCCCAGTAGAGCTCGGAGCGGGTGGCCAGCCCCGTGCCCGTCTGCCACAGCAGACAGTTGCCCGCCCGGTCCTGGCTCACACAAAAATCTGCGCCCGGCTTGGTGATGGTGATCGAAGCGTAGGTAACAGTATAGGTGTCCGCCCCCGCCAGATCGATGCCCAGCTCATAGCCGCCCGCCGAGTCCGGGAAACCGTCACGGAGACCGGGGAAAAGTTCGGCTGCAAGAAGCTCAATGTCGGGAGCGGTCGCACGCGGATCAGTGCCCGAGCAGCCGGTGCGGGAGGAACAGTCCCCGGTCCCCGCCCCGGTGTCGGCGCGGAGAAAGACAGACCCATCCGCAGCGAGGCTGCCCGAAAAGCTCATCAGAGGTACACTGTTGCTGTCCAGAAGGGTAACCGTAAGGGCGGCATCTGCGGTGGGAAGAGCGGCGATGTCGGCGGTACCATGAAGCCAGGCGTTGGATTCCACAAGAAGAAGCTGCTCTTCGCCGGAGTCGGACTTGATCTCGGCGGTGACCGCTGCCACCGCGCCCGCATCGCCACTGACCGTGGTTGCGACGCGGTAGGAAGTGGTTGCGTGGTAGTTGTTGACGGACTTGATGACACTCCGCCGGATAAAGGCCGCCTGTGCATCGGCCACATCCAGGGCCGAGTAGCCAACGGAGAGGAAAAGAGCGGAAAGAACAGAACGACGGAGCATCAACGGAGACCTCGTGGGGAGGCCGATCTATACCCGCTGGTGGGCAGGACCGGACCCCTCAGTCGTCTCTCATCCCGCCGGTTCATCGGAGCAGGTTAAGCACCCCTCCATGTCCCCATCCATTCCTCTGACCCCCGAGCAGGACGAAACCCGGCAGAGTTGGAACCTCGCTACGGCTGCGCACAATGCCCACAAAAAGGATCAGGGCCGCTGGCTACGCCAGCACAGCAGCCTCTTCCCGGAAGAAGTTGACCTTCTTGGGGATATCCGCGGTCAGGAGTTGCTACACCTGTGCTGCAACAGTGGGCAGGACACACTCTCGCTGCAGCTTCACCACGGGGCGCGCTGTACGGGCGTGGATCTGTCGGAGGTGGCGGTTGCGGCGGCCCGGCAGATCGCCGGAGATGCAGAAACAACGTTGCCTTTTGTCCACGACGAGGTGCTTCATTTTCTGAACCACACCCCGGCTCGTTTTGACGTGGTTTTTGGAAGCTACGGCTTCCTGCCGTGGATGCACGACCTGCGGGCGGTGACCCGGGGCATCCAGCGGGTGCTGCGGCCCGGGGGGCGGCTCGTGGTGGTGGAGTTTCACCCGATGGCCTGGTCCTTCGACGCCGACTTCCACCTGCGGGATCCCTACTTTGCCCCTGGCACATTCTTCTCCGATCCCGTCTCCGACTATGTGGGGGCGGCAGGCGGGGCGCTCTCGCCTTCAGGACATAAGGAGCTGGAGACCGATTATGTGAATCCTCACCGCTCCCACGCGGTACAGCACACCGTCGCCGATATTGTCAACGCGCTGATTTCGGCGGGCATGAAGATTGAGCGGCTGGAGGAGTGGCCCTGGTCCAACGGCTGCCGACTGAACCCCTCGCTGGTGGAACGTGGGCCGGAAGAGCTGGATCGACGCAGGTTTGTACCCCCGGCGGGGCTACCGTCGATCCCGCTGATGGTGGGGGTGGTGGCACAGCGGGCATAGGCCTGCGGGAGGTCCGATGGAGCTACTGTTCAAGTCCGCACCAGCAGAGCTGGGTCCCTGGAAAAACCGTGCTATTACCGGTCAGAACCCGGATCCCAGCGACCATTGGGACCGCTACCGACGTCGGCTGGCGGTCGAGGAGCCCGGCCCTCCCGGCGCGGTCTTCCGGCAGCTATCCGATTGTATTCTGGACTACCAGATTTTCCCGGAGCGCTTGATCCGTGCGGTCAAAGCGCCGGGTCCGGTCGCGGCGGGTGACACCTTGGGGATACGTTTTGTGGCCTTGCCCCTGGTGGATCTCTTCTTTGCCTGCCGGATCCTGCGCACCTTTGCAGGCGAGGAGGAGAGAGGCATTTGGTGTGAAGGTTTTGTGTATCAGACCCTGGCCGGCCACCCCGAGCGGGGAGAGGAGCGTTTTGCAGTAGAAAAGAACCTTCAGACCGGCGAGATCTGGGGGCAGCTATCCTCGTGGAGCGGCCCCGGGCTGTGGCTCACCCGGATAGGGAAACCTGCAGTACGGTGGCTACAGCGTTATGCCAGCAACGAGGCGCTTAAGTCGCTGGAGCGGATCGCCACTGAACTGCCTTCGGTACGTCTGGTGTAGAATAAGAGGAGCACTCTCCAGATCGTGCAAGGCGCGTGCGGCCAAAGCGCCGCAGGCGCCCTTGGGGGGGCTGCTCAGACCAGCCAAGCCAGAACAGCCGCAGCAAGGCCGAGGATCGGCAAAAGGAGCAAAAGCAGCAGCAGGGCATTGCCCAAGCGGATCATCCTGCCGACCGTGGCGGTGTCGTTGACGTAGGGATAGGGCTGATCAGGAATCGGAACGCCCAAAAAATCGCAGAGGGGGGCCCAGCCCTGGCCCGCCTCAAAAACCAGGAGGCGATCCGGGGGAATGGCTTGGCGGACGGCGGCAGAGTGGGCTTCAAAGATGGCGATTGCCTGGGCGGGATCATCCATGCGATCGGAGAAGGTACGCTTCCACACCAGGTCTGCGGCCATGCGGGTGGCGGGTCCGACCCCGGGCAACAGTGGCATCAAGATCCGCATGGGAAAAAGGACCGTAGGAAGACGAATGGTCTGCATCATACTGTGGTGCCAGCGCTGTGGATCACGGACCGAAAGGATCACCTTCGCATCGGGGTGGGCTGCGAGAATCTCCTGGTAGAAGCTGCATCCAGGCCAGTCCACCGTGGCACCCCAACCCTGAAACAGTGCGCGCCAGTCCACCGGCTCCCCGCGTGTCGCCGCCTCCCAAACGGGCACATGCGCGGGGCGCTTGATTACCTCCTCCATATGATAGCATGGACCAAAGCCAAGGATCTCCAAGGCCTTCTTCAGGCTGAGTGTCCCGGTGCGGCCGAAGCCGGCGCCGATGACACGGAGGTGGGGATCAGGCGGCACGGAGACCCCTGTGGCCCCGCCGCGCCTACCAGCTCCCCTTCGCCCCCCCAAAAGCCCCCAGATCACTCCGACTCCCATCCGCATCCTTGAGCGACGGATCCCCCGCATCGATCCCCGGGCTTCCTGCAGCCAGCGTGTAGTCTCCATTCTCGGGATCCACCATCAGGTGGTCTTCCAGGATATTGCCGTTGGAACCAACCGGATCGTCAATCCCTACGAAATCCCCGTCGTTGTCGAAGAAGAGATTGTAGGAGAAAGTGGCGGTGCTGGGCACGGTTTCGTCGGTCTTGATCCCCGCAAAATGGGGACCGTCCTGATCGGCGATGATGGAGTTGATGAAGCTGACCGAGGAATCGAACAGGGTGAAGCCACCGTATTCGCCACCGGTGTTGTCGTACAAAGTCACGTTTTTGAAGGTGGTGTGGCCGTTCACCGAGTACAGGAAGCCACCGTCGTCACTGGCGGCGTTTTTGGCGAAGATCACGTTCTCAAAAAGAACGTTGCTATCCTCAAAAATCACCTGCTCATCGTCCTGGTACTGCTTGTCGATGCACACCGCACCCCCGTCGTAGCCGGAGTTGTTGGTGGCGATCACATGGCGGAAGGTGACTTCGTAGGGGTCGTTGTCGATGCCGATGGCGCCGCCGCAGGTGGAGGCCACATTCCCCTCAAAAGTAAGGTTCTGCAGGGTGATCTTGGCCTGGGCCTGCCAGGTGTGCATGCCCGCACCGCGCGACGCCTGGTTATTGATAAAGGTGCAGTCCTCCACATTGGTGGTCTCGTCGTCCAGCTCCAGGCCGCCACCGGCATCCCCGGCGATGTTCCCCTCGAAATAGTTACGGGCGACGGTGTTGCGCGCATGGGAGAGCTTCAAACCGCCGCCGTCGTCGGCGGTGCTGTTGCGCAGGAAGGTGTTGTCGGTGACCACCACCCCCTGGCCCACATAGACCCGCATCCCACCGCCATCGTCGGCACAGACATTGTCCTGGATCAGGTTGTTCGTCACCTTGTTACTGCCGTAGTTGACAAAGATGCCCGCGCCGTCGTTCACGGCCTGGTTGGCCTGTACGGTGTTGCCGTCCACAAGTCCGTTGCCCTGATACAGATACATACCACCCGCATTGTAGGCGGAGATATTAGCATCCACCAGGTTGTTGAGCACATCCGAGTTGCCGTAGACCAGCAGTCCGCCTCCTCCCGCGCCCTTGCCCCACAGCTCCTCGTCCACCGACGTGGTGGTGTTGGTCGAGATCGTGTTGCTCTCCAAGGTCACCTCGCCACCCCAGACCACCACGCCGCCGCCGGAGCTGGCGCTATTGCTGGAAATGGTGTTTCCGACAACACTTCCCGTGCAATTCTCCAGGTACAGACCGCCACCGACCTCTACGGCGCTGTTGGAGACAATCTTGTTTCCCTCTATCCAAATTTTGGCGCGGGATGCGACAATTCCGCCGCCGTTGGTCGCCGCCACACCCCCCTGGATGGTGAAGCCTGCCACCCCCACCTGCCCGCTGACCCGCCCGATGCTGAGCACGGTGCCGGTCCCGTCGCCGTTTAAAATGGTGACTTCCGGGCCTTCTTCTGCTAAAATCGCCATTTCTTTGTTGATTTTAAAGGGGCCGCTCCAGCTTCCCGCGCAGACCCGCAGCACAAAACCTTCGGGCGTGTCGTCGATGGCCTGCTGCAAATCGGCAGGAACACCGGCCGCGCAGGCGATCACATCGTCGGCAACGCCGGAACAATCTTCATCTTTGCCGTTGGCGTCTTTGCCTTCGTCGCCACCGGGAAGTACGGCGCCGTCGCTGTCGTCGCAATCCCCTTGCTCCTCAGAATAGCCATCGCCGTCGTCATCGGTGGTGTTCGGGTCTACGGGGGGCTGGCTGTCCTCCCCTCCGGCGCTGTCTTCATTTTGCTGCTTGGAACTGTCGTTGCCAATCTTCAGGGCGGAGGGCTCGCAGGCGAAGAGGAGGGGGAGGGGAAGGAGGAGGAGGAGGCGGGGCATACGGACTCCGGTCTTCAAGAATTGTCATCATAGATCAGCTTGCGGGGATGGGCGCCCCCCCCGGTCAAAAGATTGCAAAGCCGTAGCCCAACCGGAAAATTCCGTAATCTATGATACAAACTATAGGAAGGATGCTGCAAAGGGGCGGATCTTCCGGCGGCCGGCGCCTCTCCTGCCGGGTTGCCCGGTCTGCTATACTGGATGCCCTGCAGGATTGTCTTGAGCTTCGACCCCCGCCTTTGGCCCTCCCTCAACCAGTGCGACCCGTTTACGCCCTTACGCCTGGAGCTTCCCGAGGATCTGGAGACCTATGCGCCGCTGGATGAGCTGCGCGGTGCACCCCGCCATCCGCCGGGAGAACAGCTATTGTCGATGATCCTCTCTGCTGATCCGTTGATGCCGACGGCACAATTGCTGATAGGAGCGTCGGGAAGTGGAAAGAGCACGGAGCTGTGGCGGCTGAAGCGCCGCCTGGAGCTGGCGCCGGACGAGGTGGCGACGGTTCTGCGGGTGGAGCTGGAGAGCTGGCTGGAGCCGTCGTTGCCGGTGGCGGGGGTGGAGATTCAGCGGGTGCTGGTGGAGGCCTTGGAGCAGCTTTCCGCGCTGGAGCAGCCCTTTTTTGCGGGGTGGATGCGACGGCTTCTGCGGCAGCATGCGCTGCTTCGAGAGGAGGACTGGAGCGACTATCGGGTGAAGCTACGCGACGATCTGCGCCTCCGAAAGCTGCTGGCTTCTGTCTGTGACCGAAAGGAAGTGGAGTTTCAGGCTGCAGTTCGGACGGGGATGGAAGAGGCGATTCGGCGCCTGCGGGAGAGTGGTGCGGGACGGGTGGTGGTGCTCCTGGATGGCTTGGATCATGTCCGCCCCAGAAAGGAAGAAGATCGCGGAAAGTTGGAAAGCTCTGTCGAGAAACTCTTGACAGAGCAAGCCTTTCGTTTGCACCTGCCCTGTCATGTTGTGGTCGCGGCGCCCGCCTGGCTGGGAGATCGTCTCCCCCTCTTGATGCGGAGTTGGAGCGGGGGTGTGGTGATTCTTCCTGTTCCAATGCTGGGAATGCCGCCTGATCCAGCGGTTTTGCGGGTGCTGGACGGGCTGGTGGCGGCGCGTCTGGACCGCAACCGCATTTTCGGGGAGGATCGCAGCCAGACCCTGCTGCCGCTGCTCTTGGCTTCCGGCGGACATCCTCGGGATCTTCTGAAGCTGGTGCGGGGCAGCATCGAGCGGGCGGGGCGTCGGCCACCTGCCGTCTTGCCGGTGGCTCCGACAATGATCCACGCGTCTATGGACAGCTTAAAGGCGGAATATCGGCTCTTCGCGCGCCGCTCTGGCCTGGAGGGGCTGGACCGCGACATCCAGGACCGTCGCTTTTTCCGGGCGGTGGACGTAGGCATGCTGCTTTGGCACGCGCGGGGGCAAAGTCATTTTGCACCGCACCCGCTGGGTGGGCTATATTAAGCGGATGTTGTTTCTATGGGTCTTCCCTCTGCTCGCCGCCCCCATCCCGCTGGACAACGCTGCAGAGGAGTCGCTGGCGCGGGGGGAGCTGGTGATTCGCGCCCTGCCGGAGCAGAATTCGGGGATGGTCCGGGTGGTGGGGGTGGCGGAAATCGCCGCAAGTATCGACCAGGTCTGGTCCTCCCTCCTCGATTTTTCCGCACGATTGAAGGCGAACCCGGCGCTGCGTGCGATGGAGCCCTACCTGCCGCCCACTCCCTCGCAGCTCTGGCTCCGCTTCACAGTATCTACATTAGGATTTACGGTCGTCTATCATAACCAATACTGGATCGATCGTGCGGCAGGAACCCTGGTACACCAGCTGGATCCGAGTCGCCCCAACGATCTGCAGGCCAGCCGGGGCGAGTTCGAGCTGCAGCAGCCGCACTACCTGAGCTCTGGCGTGCGCCTCCAATACCTGGTAGAGACAAGCTTTGGCCAGGCGATTCCGGCCTTTGTGCAGAGCTGGATGGTGGGCGGCGGCCTGCGGGACTTTATGGCCGATATCGTGACACGCGCGGAGGGAAAATGAGCAATCTTTCTGGCGTTTTAGAGTCGGCCCTCCGACGGGCGCTCACCTCGGGCGTTTGGGACGACCCCCGCGCGGAGGCGGTACGTCTGATCGAAGCCTCAGGCACCCACCGGCTGGTGCGAGAGGGCGGAATCTGGCGTGTGGCCGGCCCGCTGATGAACCCTACCGAGATGGTCAATGCCGACCTTCTCTGCGCCGCTTTGGCTCTGGGGGAGCGGCTGCGGGAGGAGGTTCAGAAGGCCCAGCACACCGAAGGTTTGGACCCCCATCGCGACTACGCCGCCGAGCTGCGGCGGCAGCAGGATATGGTGGACTCGATCGCGGACGGCATGATCGGCCTGGATGGGAACCACCTCATCCTCAGTTGGAACAAGGCTGCGTCAAGACTTTTTGACCGGAACTCTGACGAAGTACGCGGAAAGTCCCTCTTTGATGTCCTGCCTGGGATTGCCTCCAAAGCGGAGATGGATCACGACGCCGTCCTGGCGCGGCGGGGCGGCAATGCCGAGCGGGAAGTGCAGTGGCGGAAGGGGCAGTGGGTGCAGCTGCGTCTGTTGCCGGTGCGGGATCATCGAGGTCAGGAGCGGGGAATGGTGATGGTGGCCCGCGACGCGACCCGGCAGCGCCAGCAGCAGGTGCGACTGGAGGAGCTGGCCTGGTGTGATCCGCTGACCAACCTGCCCAACCGCGCCTTTCTGATGGCCGAGCTGGAGAGCTGGCTGGAGAAGCTGGCACGTGTGCCCAAACGTCGCTTTGCAGTGATGATGGTGGACCTGGACCGCTTCAAGACCCTGAACGATACCCGCGGACATACGGTGGGCGACAAGGTGCTCACGGCCGTCGGAAAGCGCCTCGGAGAGCTGGTGGGCAAGGGCGACCGGGTGGCACGTCTGGGCGGGGACGAGTTTGCGCTGCTGCTGGAGGGGGTGCCCGACATCGAGGCGGCGGCGCAGGTAGGCCAGAAG
>CAITDR010000366.1 GCA_903891165.1 uncultured Pseudomonadota bacterium | reverse complement strand
CTGCTGTTGGATGAGCCCACAAACTACCTGGACATCGAGTCGATTGTCTGGCTGGAGGGCTGGCTGCGGGAGTACCCCGGCACCGTGCTGATGACCTGCCACGATCGCGACGTCCTGAATCGGGTGGTACGCAAGATTGTAGAGATTGATGGCGGAACAATCCGCACCTACACCGGCGACTACGAAGCCTACGAGCGTGCGCGTGCCCTGGATGCCGCGCAGCGCGAGGCAGAATATGAAAAACAGCAGGCGATGTTGGCAAAGGACCTGCGTTTTATCGAGCGCTTCCGCGCTCAGCCCTCGAAAGCTTCACAGGTGCAGAGCCGCGCCAAGAAGTTGGACAAGATCGACCGTATCGAGGCACCCCGCCGCTTGGTGGAGAAAAGCTTCAGCTGGCGTACACCCGACCGAAGTGGCAACGAAGTCTTGACGGTCAAAGGGCTCTCGAAGAGCTATGGCTCCCGACGCATTCACAAGGATGTGAGCTTCCTGGTGAGCCGGGGGGAGCGCTGGGCGATCATGGGGGAAAACGGGGCCGGCAAGACGACGCTGCTGAAGATGCTCGCCGGCGCCTCCGAGCCGGACAGCGGGGTGGTGGTGGAGGGGGCCGGTGTCAAAAAGGCGTGGTTTGCCCAGCATCAACTGGAACAGCTCTCCATGGATCGGACGGTGATGGAGGAGCTTATCGCCCAGGCCCCCCGTGAAGGGCTCGGGGTGATCCGGAACCTGGCCGCCGCCTTCGGTTTTTCGGGGGACGACATCGACAAGCAGGTTTCGGTGCTCTCCGGTGGCGAGCGTTCCCGCTTGGTGCTGGCCACCATGCTTTATCATGCGCCGAACCTGCTGATTTTGGACGAGCCCACCAACCACCTGGATCTGGCCACCAAACGTGCCTTGATGAAGGTGCTGCAGGGCTGGGAGGGGACCTTGGTCTTTGTGTCCCACGACCGCGCCTTTTTGCGCGCCCTGGCGACGCGGGTGGTGGAGCTGACGCCCGAAGGTCCCCGGATCTATCCGGGTACCTACGACGAATACGTGCATATGACCGGCCGCGAAGCTCCGGGGCTGCGCGCTGCCCAGGCTTAAGTCTTACAGGAAAAACCTTCCTGGTGACAGGTCACACAGGCCGGATGGAAAAGGGAGGTGGGCCGAAGGCTCTCCTCCAGGCGGTCCCCCATTCGTGCCTCGGCGTGATCGATCAGGATCGGGCAGGCGTAGACCCCGCCTGCCGTGACCATCCGGCTGGTGCCGCACTGGAGCACCCAGGGAGATTCTTCTGTCAGATCCTCCTGTTTCAGAAGATCGGCAGGATTGTAGCCTGTGTTACGTTTTGCCTCCCGCCCGATCAAAAAGGGAGGAATCAGCTTCACTCTGGGGCGTTGTACACCCAGTGACCGCAGCAGCTCCAAAAAAGCGAGCCTCCCCTCGGCGGAGCTGCTGTTGGCTTGGACCGTGGTCACCGCCAGCGCCGGCTCCAGTCCCACCGCGGCGAGGCGTCGGATACCCTCGCAGGCGGCGGCAAAAACCCCCTTTCCCCGAATGGGATCGTTCTCCTCAGCCGTCAGACCATCTAGGGAAATGCGCAGATCCAGGGAGTAGTCACTGGCAGCATCCAGTTTTTGGAGCCTCAGGCAGGTACGCTCGTCCAGAAGCATCCCGTTGCTGAGAATACCCAGCGGGCCTTTTTGTAGCGCAATTTCTACAAAATCCAGGATCTCCGGGTGTAAAAATGGCTCGCCCCCGGTAAAGTAATAGGCGCGGCACCCGGCCTGCACGCCATCGGCGATGGCCTGCTCCACCTGGGCGCGGGTCATCACCGCATGGCGTTCAACCTTGGGGCCACAGCTGATAAAACAGTGTCGGCAGGCGATGTTGCAGCGGGTGCCGGTGACTTGCAGCCACAGGGTGTCCAGGTGCAGCCAGGGCAACATCGCGGTCATGGCCTAGACATCCAACGCGGGATCATCCGCCTCGATCTTCCACCTTCCGATGCGGGTGGGCTGATCCACCAGCATGGCGAGGTGCGTCAGATAGTCTTCCCGCGGCCACTCCTCACCCCCGAAGCGCTCCACATGTTCGGTGTGTACCTGGGAGTCGATCAGCCGGATCCCGTGCGCCTGCATCCATCGCACCAGCACCACAAAAGCAACCTTGGAAGCGTCTGGTACGTCAGCAAACATACTCTCGCCAAAGTACATATCGCCCAGGGAGCAGCCGTAGAGGCCACCCACCAGCTTCCCGTTCTGCCAGGCTTCCGCAGAGTGGACGATCCCCAGCTCCCACAACTTCTCGTAGGCGGCCACCATGTCGCGGGTGATCCAGGTACCCTTCTGGTTGGGTCTGGATCGACCTGCACAACGGCGGATCACCTCGGGGAAGGCGCTGTCCAGACGCACCTCGAAGTCGCCCCGCCGGATGATCTTTCGGAGGCTACGCGGGATATGTAATTTCTCGGGCAGGAGCACAAATCTGGGATCCGGGGAGTGCCACCAGATCGGCTCTCCCTCCGAGTACCAGGGGAAGATGCCCATGCGATAGCCGAGCACCAGTCGCTCGGGACGAAGATCGCCGCCTACAGCAAGTAGACCGCCTGCTTCTGCCAGCTCGGGCGAGGGAAAGGAGACACGGTGGGTCAGGCGGTAGACGGGCATCAGGGCTGCCGCCTGGACCAAAGAGAGGGAAGTTCATCGCCCTCTACGTCGCTGCGGTAGGTCGTGAGAAAGGGCTGCACCGTCTGGGAGAGGGCCGCTGTGGCTGCGAGTGCTGCCCGAAGATGGCCTCCCCAAGGCTCCCCCTGCGCACGCGCAATCGCCTCGCGTGCACGTTCGACCACCTTCTCTTCGTGCGGCCAACCGGCTAAAGGAGCCAGCACATCTTCTGGAAGGGCATCGTAGTATTCACGGAAGCCAGAAGTTGGGGCCAGAACCTGCCGTAAACCTACACTTCCCGCGAGGTGTGCCTGAAGGCGCAGACATGCGTGCTCGCGCCAGTCCAGCTCGGCTTCCAGGGGGAAACCCCAGTCCCGAAGCTCAAAAGTCTCCAGACCGTTGGTAATCCAGTGGCAGAGCTCATGAAAAATCATCTGTGCGGTGCAATCGTCGGCATCGAGCGTGTCTTTGGGGCCCAGCTCCAGCAGCCCGGTTCCGTCGGTCATCGAAAAAATCGAAGGATTGCGGCGCACCCGCAGACCGAGGCGGGCGGCCGTCGCATACCAGACCACCTCGACCGGATCGAGGTAGCGGCTTTCTACCGGGCGCTGGTACTCACTTTTCACCGGCCGTACTTAACCGGTGGAAGCTGGTCTTGCGATAGCTGGTCGGCACTCATGCCGCCGTGCTATCGTATGCGGATGAGACTTTTTGTAGAGCAATGGCGGAGTGGGCAGCGGGAGACCTGCCAGGAAGTGAGTGCGGTGCTGGTGGAGGGCGAGAGCCTACGCTGGCAGGTTGGCGAGGATTTTCCTTGCTTCTGGCGGAGTGGTTGTAAGCCGATGCAGCTGACCACGTCGCTGGAACATCTACCCGCCGAGCTGTTGAGCTGGTTGAAAGAGGAGGATCTGGCGTTGGGTGCGGCCTCCCACTCCGGCGAGCCCGAGCATGTGGCGCGGGTCCTTCGCCTGCTGCGCCATTTCCGCCTGAAAAGCCAACAACTGCGCTGTGGGGCTCACCTGCCACTGAACGAGTCGGCGCGGGACCGGCTGCTACATCGTCGCCTTCCCGCTACCACACTCCACAGCAATTGTTCTGGAAAACACAGCTTTATGCTGGCGGCCAGCCGACATCAGGGCTGGGATCTCAACTATCTGCCGCTGGAGCACCCCCTTCAACAGGCGAACTACCGTCGTATCGCCGAGTGGTCCGGTCAGGCGCCGGGCACGGCCATCGACGGCTGTGGGGTGCCGACCTTCCACCTGCCCTTGGTCGCCATGGCCCGCGCTTTTTCCCGTCTCGCCGCCGAGATGAACGTCGAGGGCAGCCTGGCCGGACGTATCGGCTGGGCCATGCACCGCCACCCCTGGTTCATGAGCGGCACGGGGCGGCTGGACCGCGCCGTGGTGCAGGGAGCAAAAGAGGCCCTGACCGTCAAAGTGGGCGCCGAAGGTCTGTTTTCGATCGCACTGCCGCAGCGCAACATGGGCCTGGTGATCAAGGTCCACGGTGGCACCGATACCCACCTCGCCGTGGGCGTCCGTGCGGTGTTGGAGGAGCTTTTCCCAGGGATTCTGGGCGAAAGTCCTTGGCCCTGGGCAGAGGTGCGTAATATTGCGGGTGTGCAGGTAGGGGAGCGGCGGGCGCGCTGGGTACAAACGGCGATGGACGCCGGCGGCCCCGTGTCTATTCAATCCTGATGCCTCCGCCGCCACGAATGCCGCTGGGACGCCCGCCGAACCTTGATCCGCAGCTTCCCGCGGGGCGGGCGCCAGGGGCCGGGCTGGGTGTGGTGCGGCGGCATGTGGTGGAGCCGCCCTCGGTGTTGGAGCTGGAAGAGGAGCTGGAAGTTGCCTTTATGGACTGTGCCCGTGGCCATTCTCCGGGCCTCACCCTCGGCAAAGGTCTGGAGCGGGTGGCGCGGGAGATCCTGCTGCGCCGCGGGCTGGGATCGGCAAAGGTGCTGGTCACATCCGGTCCATCGGGCACATCCGTGCGGATTCTTCTTGCGCCGGATGGCCCGGTTGTGGGGGAAATCAAGCTGACGATGGGTTAGGGGCCGCGCCAGGAGTGCATATGGCCTCGATCAGCCCCATCAAAGGTTTTCCGGAATGGCTCCCCCCGCAGCGGATGGTAGAGCAGCAATTGCTGGACCGGATCCGACGCCGCTACGAGCTTTTTGGCTATGTGCCGGTGGAGACCCGTGCGGTGGAGCCTATCGAATACCTGGCATCCAAAGGGGGAGATGCCGACAAGGAGATCTACGTGCTGCGCAGGCTCCATGCGGAAGCCGAGGACCGCGATGGCTCCGGTCTGGGCCTGCACTTTGACCTGACCGTGCCCTTTGCCCGCTATGTGGTGCAGAATCGGGGGCGTCTCTCCTTCCCTTTTCGGCGCTACCAGATCCAGAAGGTGTGGAGAGGGGAGCGGCCCCAGGATGGCCGTTTCCGGGAGTTCTATCAGTGTGATGCGGACGTCATCGCGCCCGAAAAACTGTCTCTGCAATACGACGTGGAGATCGCACAGCTGCTTTTTGAGGTGGTCTCCGACCTGCCGGTGCCCACACCGACCATCCAGGTCAACAATCGGAAGATCCTGGAGGGTTTTTATCGGGCGCTGGGCTTGGAGGACATCACCCCCACCCTGCGGATTGTGGACAAGCTGGACAAAATCGGTCCGGTCGCGGTGCGGCAGCTTTTGCAGGACCAGCTTGGAATGAGCGACGAGGCATCGGGAAAGGTGCTTTTATTATCCGAAATTTCGGGATCCGGACTCGGTGTGCTGGATCAGGTGCGTGCACTGGGAGTTCAGCATCCACTTCTGGAAGAAGGTCTGGCCGAGCTGGAATTTGTGCTGCGCGGCGCAAGCGACATTCCCGACGGGCGGCTCCGCGCCAACCTGAAGATCGCCCGCGGTCTGGACTACTACACCGGCATCGTCTTTGAGGGGCAATTGGATGGCCACGAAGACCTGGGCTCGGTCTGCTCGGGCGGGCGCTACGAGAACCTTGCCGCATCATTGGGTTCCCCAGTAAAATTGCCGGGAATCGGGGTGTCGGTCGGGCTTTCCCGTATTCTTGCGCGGATGTTTGGGAAGGAACTTCTGGCGCCCAGCCGCCAGACTCCCACCTGTGTTCTGGTGGCCCTGGCTTCGGAGGAGGCACGCCCGGTGGCGCTGGCCACCGCTCAGCGCCTGCGCCGCCGGGGCATTCCCACCGAGGTCTACGACCGCGCCAAGAAGTGGGGGGAGCAGATCAAGTACGCTTCTAACCTGGGGATTCCCTATGTGTGGTTCCCGGCGGGAGAGGGTCGCCCCGACCATGAGCTGCGGGATCTGCGCTCCGGTGCCCAGGGACCGGCCGACCCGGAGAGCTGGACGCCACCTGCCGACGATCTGCACGTCGGAATTCTGCGCAAAGGGGGTTAGGAAGGGGTCCGCTTTGAGGGACCATGCACCGCCTCCTCCTCCTTCCGTTGCTTACCGGCTGTGCCCTGACCGCCATCGCCACCCGCAAAGACTCCTGGCCGCAGACCATGGGGGACATTTCGGCGCCGGGAATTTCTGCCACCGCCACGGTGGCGCGTGATGAGCACGGCGTCCCCCACATCCGCGCACAGGACACCAAAGATCTGTTTTACAGTATCGGTTTTATGCACGCGCAGGACCGGCTGTTCCAGGCGGATTTGACCCGCCGTCTGGCCTACGGGAAGTTGGGCGAGTGGCGGGGCGAGGATGTGCGTGACCTGGATCGATTTATGGCCGGTCTGGAATTGCGCGCGCGAGCCCAGGCCTTCTATGAAAAAGCCTCTCCGGAGGTGCGGGCCGAGCTGGATGCCTATACCCGCGGGTTGAATGCCGGTGCGGCTGCACTCCCGACGCTGCCGGTGGAATATCGCCTGATTGGGGTGGAGTTTGAGGAGTGGAAGCCCTGGGATGCGATGGGGGTGGTGTGGCTGAACTCCTGGGCCTTGGCCGAGAACCCTTCGGTAGAAGTCGCGGCGATGAACCTGCGCTCTCTTCCGGCTGCGGACATGGATCTACTCTTCCGCTATGACCCTACCGAGCCCGCAGTGGGGGCAAGCTGGGATCAGGCCCGCAGTCTGGAGGTGGGAGGATGGACGCCCGAATACCAGTTTTTTGAGCGGGTTCTCGGGGGAGGGGATGCCTCTAAGCAGAAGGCCATGCCCACCTCCGCCTTGGCCGCGGCCCCCGAAGTAACGGCGATGTTGGACTCCTATGTGTCGATTCTGGGAGGTTCCAACAACTGGATCATCGGCCCCACCCGCAGTGCCGATGGCAAGGCGATCGTCGTGAATGATCCGCATCTGGGCCAGCGGGTGCCCTCGCTATGGTACCCGGTGGAAGGCAAGGCGGGAGCTGTGGAATTGGCGGGAATGACCATTCCCGGGGCGCCCTTCATCGTGCTGGGGCACAACCAGTCGGTGGCCTGGGCCTTCACAAATGTCATGGCGGATTTTGTGGATTTCGCCATCGTGCAGCGTGATGGCGAGGGCTATCTTTTGGATGGCGTACATAAGGACTTCCGGCGCGTGGATGTGAGCCTCCGCCTGAAGGGGGAGAAGGAGCCCGACCGCAGTGTGGCCACCTGGACCGAGCTGGGGCCGGTGATCTCTGATCTGAATGCGCCTGGGGTGGTGGTGCTGCAGTGGCATGCCTTGAAGGTGGAGGATCGCAGCCTGGATCTGTTCATCGGCCTGAACCTGGCCAAGACGGTGGACGAGGCGCTGGCGGCGGTGGCGGTGCCCACGGTGATCTCCCAGAACCTTCTGGTTGCGGATGCAAACGACTTTGCCTGGCAACCCTTTGGCAGCTTCCCGAACCGGGTGGGCTGGGATGGGCGGCTGCCCTATGCCGCCTCCACCCCCGGGGTCGGGGTGCAGGGCTGGCTGCCGCCGATGCCGGGAGAGCGCAACCCCGAGCGTGGCTATGTGGTGACCGCGAACTCCCGGCCACTGGCGATGGCGGACGCATGGCGGGTCAGTACGCACTACATCGACGACGCCCGCTTCCGCCGGATCTCAGAGCTGATTGAAGGCCGAGAAAAGCATGACGTTCAGTCTGTTCAAGACATTCAGTACGATCGGAAAGATCTGAACGCTGCCCGAATCCTGCCGGTGCTGCTCGCCGACGTGCAGACGCCCGATCCCGACGCGGCACGCTGTCTTCAGATCCTCCGCGAGTGGGACTACGTCGCCTCGCCAGAAAGTTCGGGGGCCACGGTCTGGGCGGTGTTTCACGAAGAGTTTATGCGCGAGGGACTGGAAAATAGCCTCGGAGAAGCCGGCTTCTCCAGCTATCTTTCCGCCGCCGTGCCTGGCTGGTCGATCCTGGACCGTCTGCAGCCCGCCTGGGGCAGTGGCGGAGGACTGGAGCGCTACTACCCGGATCGTCCGGCAGCGGTGGCGGCCGCCCTGGATCGCAGCTGCACCTTGCTTGCAGCGCGGATGGGCGGAGATTCTTCGGCATGGACTTGGGGAGTGGCGCACCCGCTGCGCCTGAACCACCCCTTCGGCAGCGCTTCGGCGCTGCTGAAGAAGTGGAATGTGGAGGATCTGGCCGTCGGGGGCACCCCCAACACCATCAATGCGGCCAGCTATGACTCCCGCGACTGGCCCTTTGTGGTGGGAAGTGTCCCTTCGATGCGGCTGATCCAGCCGCTCTCCGACCTCAGCCAGACCCGTTTTTCCCATCCTGGCGGCTCCTCTGGCCATCCCCGCCACCCCCACAATGTGGACCTGCTGCCCACCTGGCAGGCGGGGCAGACCGTACAATTCTGGTCTTCCGAGGCGGATGTAAACGCACATACGGAGAGTTTGTTGAAGTTGGTGCCCACGGGGCGGTGAGCTCTGTCGAAACCCGCCCTTCGGCTCTCAAAAAAAACCGCGCCGCAATTCCCGCTTGCCTCGCGGCCTTTGACGGGGCAGAATGGACGCAGGGAGCAGGCGTGTTTTTCCTGATTGCCTTAAGTCAGGCGGCGGACCACTACAGCGG
>CAITDR010000365.1 GCA_903891165.1 uncultured Pseudomonadota bacterium | reverse complement strand
TACAGGAGGGCACGGTGACCCGACTGGGCGACACCCGCGAGCGGCAGGTGGACGTGAAGCTCGTCGTCGCGACCCACGAAGATTTGGGGGCCATGGTGAAGGCCGGTCGCTTCCGCGCCGACCTCCATATGCGTCTCAACCCGGCATGTACGGTGGTGCTGCCATCGCTGCGGGATCGCCGCGCGGATCTTACCGGATTGCTGGACTGGACGGCGCGGAGGGTGCTGGAAGGGGTGCAGCTTGCTTCGCTGTTGCGGGAGTATCGGCGTCGCGCCGCCCTGGGGGAGGATGGCCGCGTCACGGTGACTCAGGGCACCGAGGTGCCACCTTTTACCGAGGGGGTGCTGGTGGTGCTCTTCCCGGAGCGCACCCTGCGTTTGCTTCACCGACATCGCTGGCCGGGAAACCTCCGAGAGTTCTCGATGGTCGTGGAGAATGCGCTGACATTCACCTTTGCCGAGCTGACGGGCCTACCGCCGGGCGGCCGCGCCGACGTCGTGCAGGTGCGCCCCAAGGTAGTGCGCGACCTGCTGCGGGCGGTGCAGTCGGAGCAGACAGAGGAGGAAGATGGCTGGCGTTGTACCATCCGTATCCGCCCGGACGCCACGCTGAACCACGTTGCACAGTCCGTGGAGCGTCAGTACTTCCAAAAGCTCTGGGAGCAGGAGGAGGGGGATTTTGGGGGCATGGCGCGGCTGTTGATGGGTGATCCCGAGTGTGCGCGTAAAGTGCAGCTTCGCTTCAATCAGTTGGGCTTGAAGGTACGGAATATGAAGGGGGACCAGCCGGAGTGAGTTTTGTTTGGTCACCTTGTATATCGTTTCAGAATATTCTATCTCGCTCTATTCTGTTTCGATATATAACGCTGGTCGGGCTGCTGGTGCTGCGCCCGGCCTGGGCTGTTCCGGCGGATGCTCTGGACGAGGCCACCCGCCCCTTTTTTGAGCAGGCCGAAAAGGAGGCCGAGGCGCAACGTTGGGCGCAAGCGGCCATGTATTTTCGGATGGTGCTCAACAAAGATCCGAGCTTTTTGCCCGCGTCCCTGGGACTTGGTCAAGCGCTGGAGCGGAGTGGCGATCGCGACGCAGCCATCCGCGTCTATCGCAGCCTGGGCGACGAGGCGGACGCGGTGGAGGCCCTGGCCCGCCTGCTGGGCAGCGGCGATCCGCGGGAGGCCCTTGGGCTCTGGCAGCGCCTGGAGACGCTCCGCCTCGGCGATCCGATCCCGCACTGTGAACAGGTTCGTTTACGGGTCGGCAGCCCTGAGCTGGCCGATCCGGATGCCGAAATTGTCGCCTGGCGCACCTGTATGGTGCTGGGGCAGGGGGGCGAGCCGGAGGGGGAGCTGCTGCTGCGCTTTTCCGCACACCTGCAGGCCGCAGGCAGGTCGGAGGGGGAGGAAATTCTTCGGAACTACCTGGACTCCTTTCCAGAAGGGTCGGTAGCGTCCGAGGTGCGTGGTCGCCTGGATCGCCTGGAAGTGGAGCGGGCGGCCTCTCAACTTCCGCTGCGTTCGGGGGAGCCGCTCACCGAGCCCCAGCTGCTTCGGCTCCGGGAAGGCTACAAATTCCTCGCCGCCAGCGCGGCGGAGGAAGCCCGGCGTTGTGCGGAAGAGTTGGTGACGGAAGCTCCTCGCTCTGCCGACGCTCACGGACTGCTTTCTGAGGCGTTTGCGGCCCAGAACCGCTGGGCAGACGCGGAGATCCACGCGGTGATCGCCCGGAACCTCGCGCCGGATGATGCGGCCACACGCCTGCGCCTGGGGCTGCTGCTTGCCCGGGCCTATGGTGGCAGACGGGATCAGGAAGCAGCCGTTGAACTTCGTGAAGCGGCTGCCTTGCGTCCGGAGTCCCCTGAGCTGCTCTATCGACTGGGGCTCCTGGAGCAGTCCCTGGGAAACTGGGAGGCTGCCATCGCGAGGCTGGAAGCTTCGCTCCGCCTTGCCTCCGAGGGAGAGCAGGCGGAGGATGCCAACTATCGCCTGGAAAATCTGCGACGTGCTCCCCCATCTTTGCCCAGCATCTCGGCGGAGCCGCTCTCCAGTCTCCCCGCCGAGGCGGCCAGCCACTACCGTATCGCGCTGGAGCTGTTCCGCCGCGGGCGGGAGGCGGAGGCAGAGGTGGAGCTGGAGGCCGCTTTGGCGGTGGCCCCCCAGGCGCCGGAATTGCTGAATCGGAAAGCCCGCTTGCGCTTGGAGGCGGGGCGGAATCCCGAGGCGCTGGCGCTCTGGCAGCAGAGCCTGCGCGCCGATCCCACGCAGGGCTCGGTGCTTCTGCTTTTGGGGGAGCTGGCCGAGCGGGGAGGGGACCGGGAGAAAGCCGAGGATTTCTATGGAAAAGCGGCCCGTGCGGGGGAGGCGGACGGGCACTATCTGCTCGCCCGTCTGGCCGCAGAGCGTGCGGACTGGACCCGCGTTCGGGCAGAGCTGGAAGCTTGGGAGGAGGCGGCTTCCACGACCTCTCCCTATCGCGAGGCGGCACAGCGCCTCTTGGTGGAGACCCGGCGGCGGTATGTGTTGACCCGCGGGGCAATGCTGGCGTTGGCGGTCCTTCTTTTGGGGGTGCCGGTGCTGGTCTGGGTGCGCCGGCGTACCGCCAAAACCCTTCGTGACCTGTTGGATGGGGCCCCCGAGTGCTGGCACGACGCCGCCCGCATCCTGGCGGGTCTGCGCCATGAGGTGCTCAAGCACAACACGACGGTGCTTCCCGACGTGGCCGAAGCTCTGGAGCGGGGGGACCGCCGCAGCTGGCAGAGCCTCTCTGCCCAGGCTCCCGAGCTTTGTCGCCGTTTTGTGGAGCACCTGGATTCCCTGGAGTCGCTGGGCGCGCGCTTTGACATCCGCCTGGATCTACGCCACCGCGATCCCATCCTCTCGCCGATGTTTTATGCCTTGAAGCGTCTCTCTCGCCTCAAAAACCCCCGTCCAACTGAGCTGCGCTCCCTCTCTCAGACCATCAACGGGTCGGGCTATGCAGCATTGGGGAGGATTGTCCAGGAGATCTGTATACTTGCGGTGACTCCCCAGCTGGTGGAGGAAGTCTACGCGCGGGTCAGCGCCGAGCCGGGCATCGCGGGTGCGGCGGTTCCCGAGCTGCTGCTGCGGGAGGAGAGTGAGGGACTGGCAGTCCGGATGTTCCGCAATGATTTGGAGGACATCCTGGCCAACCTCTTACGAAATGCCTTAGCTGCGGGCGCCACCCACCTGGAGCTGGTGCTGTCTGAGGACGACGACCCAGTCACCGGCGTTGGATCGATCGAAATCCGCATCCTGGACAACGCACCCGGCACCCTGACCAATGCGATGATCCGGGGCCGCTATATCGGGCGCGGCCTGGGTCTCGCGGTGGACATCATCAACCGCCACGAGGGCAGTATCCGCGTGCAGCCTGGGCCAGAAGCTGGCCTCAAAGCTGTCGTTGTGCAGTTGCCCCGCGTGGAGCCCGCTTCCGTAGAGGCCGAGTGGACGGCCTAAGCTCTTAGAGAGAGGGCCAGATCGCTGCGAAGAAGGTGACCACCATCCCGATCCCCAGGATCCCCCCCAGACATCCACAACCCAGCGGACCGGCGATACGGACGGGCGAGGCGCGCGGGATGGCAAAGTGGAAGATGATGCCTCCCAGTGCGGCAGAAGCAAAAAAACAGAAGGGGAAGCTGGCATACCATGCTGCGTTGACGCCCGCGGTCTCGGAACCCATCCCCGCGAAGCCCACCCCGGCGCAGCTCAGCGTGCAGAAAACCCCCGCCAGGACGATCCACACAATGGGCATGATGAAGCCGGGCTTGCTGCTTTCTTCTTCCATTTTTACTCCGGGCCGCGCCTAACCTGCGTGTAGCGGCTTGTCCTTGCCTGATGGTAAAATCTCTCTGATCGCTGATCCGGATCCTTAAGATTTTAGGTGAGGGTTGGGTATGGGCCGTCGGTGTGTAGCTTATAGTTGTTTCTAATATCTGGTATCCAACGTTTTGAAAAGAGAGGCTTTTATGATCTTCCTCCTCGCATGTCTGACCACCGAGCCACCGGGCGAGTCCAAAGAAAGTGTGGGGCCGCGTAGCTGCGACGTGGTGAAGGCGGAGCTGGTGTCCGAGCTGGCCACCATCCAAAGCTGCGCGGGGGCCTGGGAGTGTGGCCAGGAGCTGAAGGGCAGCTCCTGCGGCTGCACCCGCAACCTGGTAGCTCGCAGCGATGCCAGCATAGAAGCCTGGGAAAGCCTGATGACCGAAGGTTCTGCGCTGGGCTGCGATCTGGGCTCCAGCACCTGCGACTGCCCCACCGCGGCGGCCTTTGCCTGTGAGCAGGGTAGCTGTACCTGGAACTACCTGCCTTCAGGCTGGGATAGCTGCAGCGGCCCTGGCGATGCATTCACGTATGACAGCCTCCTGATCGAAGCGGACAAAGCCTATGTCGGCGTACACTACGGGGGTGGTTGCGCCGAGCACAGCTTCACAACCTGCTGGCCCGACCTGAGTTTTGCCGAGTCAAACCCGGTTCAGGTGGCGCTGCAGCTGTCGCACGAGGGCAACGACGACCCCTGTGACGCCGTGTTGGAGGAGACCGTCGAGGTGGATCTGGCGGTGCTGCGCCAGGCCTGGCAGTCGATGTACCACCAGGAACATGGGGAGATCCTGGTGAAGATGGGGAGCCTGAGCGCCAGCTACAGCTTCTGAAGCCTAGTTTTTTCTCTGGAGCTTCCAGCCGGAAAATATGGTCTCCAGCTGCTCAATCCCGGTCTGCAGCAGAAATGTATTCCGACGGCCATAGGCTCGGTGCCCAACGAGGTAGAGATCGGGCTCACCACTCTCCAGATCGGAGCGGTGTAGCTCGACTTTTGCCAGGCAGTCGGTGACGCCTGATAGGGCACGGGCCAGACCCAGCCCGCCCTCCCAGGCCGGATCCAGACTCACTGCCAGCTCCCCCAGGAGGCTGCTGTCAGGTCGATAGCCCACCAGTGATAGGATTCTGTGAGCACGAAGCTCTACTTCTCCAGCGCGAGTTCCCACCAGGAGCCGGTCGCCGGTCAGCGAGACCAGCGCGGCCCGACGCAGCACGTGAAGCCAGGGCGGAGGTCGGGAGGCAAGATGATTTGCGTCGCGCAGGATGCGGGCACGTTCGGGGAGAGGATCTTCGGGAATTTCATCGACCGGGCGTTGTCGATCGTCGGGAACCAGCCAGTGGACCTCGCCTCCGCCATCGCCACGCAGGGCCGCAAGTGCAAGAATTGCGGTTGCGGCCGAGGCGCCGTTGCCGATCAACACCACTGGTTGGCGCCAGCCCTCCGGATCCGCCGAAAAATCAGGAAGGTGCCGGAGAACAGGGGTGGCGCGCTCGCCCGGAACCGGGCTTCCGCCTCGGCCCGCCCAGCGTGGCTGTCCGAAGACTCCGGTAGCGTCGATCACGCCGTCGGCGATCAGGTTCTCCTCGCCCTTCGGTCCCTCCACCAGAACCTCAAAAGCCCGCTTTGCACGCAGGGGGTGTCCGGCCAGCTCGCTCCGCCCCAGCTTCAGGCGATGGATACTCCGCACCCGGTGTCCTTCCCGCAGGTCCATCGCTGCCGCAAGCGGACGAAGTACCTGTTGCACATGCTCTTGACCTGTCAATAGATCGTTCAGATTCAGATTTTTTGAAGACAGTTTTTGGGCTGATAGTGTGGAGATGTTCATGTGGGTGGGCGTGAAGAGACGTACATGCCCCCAGCGACAAAGGTGCTCGCCGATCTGCCCCGCCTCCAATAGGGTCACCGCCCAACCGCGCTGTTGACCCAGGAGTGCCGCTTCTATGCCGATCGGTCCGGCACCGATCACTATCAGCCGGGGCTCAGCCACGGTCCATCACATTGATGGACTGAATGTGGAAAGCCAGTGTTGCACCTGCTTTCAGGGCGGCGGTCACCTGGATGGCCTCGGCCAGCTCCTCTGGCGTGGCTCCCAGCTTGATCGCACCGGTGGTCCAGGCATCGATGCAGTAGGGGCAGGGGATGGTATGCGAGACTGCCAGGGCGAGGATGGCCTTGGTCTTGGCATCCAGAGCCCCCGGCTTCATCACCTCGCCATACCACTTCATGAACATATTAAACAGCTCTGGAGACGCTTTTCCCACTTCGTTGAAGCGAGCAAGATCCTCAGAGTTAAAATAGTCTGCCATGGGGCCTCCAGCCCTCGGGCCTAACCCAGCGAGGGGGGCGTCCGCACCACCATCAGCTTCAGCTCGGTCATGTCCTCCATGGCGTAGCGGATTCCTTCCCTTCCAAGACCAGAATCCTTGACCCCACCATAGGGCATGTGGTCCACCCGCCAGGAGGGCACTCCGCCGATGATCACCCCGCCCACCTCCAGCTCGTCCCAGGCCTGCTGGGCCTTGTAGATGTCGCGGGTGAAGACGCCCGCTTGGAGGCCAAAGTGGGAGTCATTGACTTCAGCAATCGCATCGTTGAAGTTTGAGAAAGAGGAGAGACAGGCCACCGGCCCGAAGGCTTCTTCGGCGTAAAGGTCGCAGCGGCGGGGCACACCCTCCAACAGCGTTGCATCGACGACGGGGCCACGTCTTTTCCCGCCACAAAGCAGCGTTGCTCCTCCAGCAACGGCCTCCTGGATCCAGCTCTCGATACGGATGGCTTCGCGCTCGGAGATGATCGGCCCGATGAAGGTGTCTTCTTCGCGGGGATCGCCAGCCTTCAACAAACGTGTCTTTGCGACGAGGCGATCACGTAGATCGGCGTAGATCGACTCATGGGCGATGATCCGCTGCACAGAAATGCAGGACTGGCCCGACTG
Source organism: uncultured Pseudomonadota bacterium (assembly GCA_903891165.1). Lineage (GTDB taxonomy): Bacteria > Myxococcota_A > UBA796 > UBA796 > SXON01 > CAITDR01. Next base: position 5,467 of record CAITDR010000365.1, on the reverse strand, counting down.
GTAGAAGGCGCCGACCACCAATTGCTGCACCACATCGTCCAGATCGGCATCCTGATCGACGATACAGGCGGCATTTCCCCCTAATTCAAGCACCACTTTCTTCTTGCCCGCCCGCGCCTTCATCTCCCAGCCCACCGACGGCGAGCCAGTGAAGGAGAGCAGCTTCAGTCGCTCGTCGGTGGTGAAGAGATCGGCGCCGTCGCGTCGGCAGGGGAGGATGGAGAAAGCGCCCTCGGGAAGGTCTGTTTCGGCAAGGACTTCGCCCATGATCAACGCTGAGATCGGCGTGAAGGATGCCGGCTTCAGCACCCAGGAGCAGCCCACGGCGATGGCGGGGGCGATCTTGTGGGCGGCGAGGTTCAGCGGGAAATTGAAAGGAGAGATAAAGGAGCATGGACCGATGGGGTAGCGGCGGGTGTAGCCCCGGAAGCCCCGGGCCCGCGCCGAGATGGCCAGCTCCAACACCTCGCCATCCTGACGAACGGACTCTTCGGCAGCGTAGCGAAAGGTATCGATCAAGCGGGTAACTTCGCCACGTGCATCGCGGATGGGCTTGCCAGCTTCGATACACAGCGCCATGGCCAGCTCCTCCGCCCGCTCACCGAAGCGACGTACGCAGTGCTGGAGTACGGCCTGGCGTGCATAGGCTGGCATCTTCCTTACTTCTGGGAAGGCGGCATCCGCTGCGCCGATGGCGCGATCGATCATCGCCCGGTCGGCGGCGGTCACCCAGGCGACGGTCTCGCCACTGTATTTATCGGTGACCCCAAGGTCAAAATTGGGGGCAACCGGGCGGGAGGCGACATAGCAGGGCCACTGTTTCTGGAGCATACGCTTCTTTATCCTGGCGCTGGCCTGGCTGCCCATGCTCCTCGACGCCCCAAACCTGTTATCTTGCCCCGATGATGAGTATCGGAAAAGCGGTCGTCCGCACGGATGGCCGGGCAAAAGTGACCGGTCAGGCGATCTACGTGGACGATCTCCGTCCGGAAGGTTGCCTGTACGGCGCCACCGTCCGCAGCGAACGCGCGCACGCGCGAATCCTGGGCATCGACCTGGATCCTTCCTTTGACTGGACCGACATTACCGTCGTGACCGCAGAGGACATTCCGGGCGAAAATGTCGTCGCCCTGATGACCGACGACCAGCCGGTCCTGGTGGACGGCGAGTGCAGGCACGTGATGGAGGCGGTGGCGCTGGTGGCGGCACCTACCCGAGAGCGTGCCTTGCAGGCTGCACATCGGGTACAGGTGCGCTATGAAGAGCTTCCCGTGCTTCTGGATCCCGCCCAGGCCGAAAATAGCCCCATCCACATCTTCGGGACGGACAACGTCTTCAAAAGGCTGGTGATCGATCGGGGGACATCGACTGGGATGGGGGTGGTTCATAAAGCGACCTACCACACCAGCCTGGCCGAGCAGCTCTATATCGAGCCGCAGGGAATGCTCGCCATCCCGGAAAAAGACGGAAGTCTGACCATTATCGGCTCGCTCCAATGTCCCTACTACATCCACAAGGCGCTGAAAAGGGTGCTGGGCCACAGCCGCTTCCACGTGGTGCAGGCCGTGACCGGCGGTGGTTTTGGGGGGAAGGAAGAATTTCCCTCGATGGTAGCGGCACATGCCACGCTCTTGGCTATCAAATCCGGCCGTCCGGTAAAGATGATCTACCGCCGGGACGAGGACCTGCGCGCCTCCACCAAGCGGCACCCCGCCATCATCCAGATCACATCGGAATGTACCCCCGAAGGGGAACTTTTGAGCTGGGATGCCCGCATCATCGTGGATGGCGGGGCCTACAATACCCTGACGCCGGTGGTGCTCTCCCGGCTGGTGCTGCATGTGACCGGTCCCTACCGGATTCCCAAGGTACATCTTGAAGGTGTAGCGGTGGCAACCCATACACCTCCGAACGGTGCCTACCGGGGCTTTGGCGCTCCCCAGGCCCAGTGGGCCGTAGAGCGGCATATGGACCGCATCGCACGGGAACTGGGCATTGACCCGCTTGAACTACGTAGGAAAAACCTTCTTAAAGATGGGGACCTCACGGCGACCGGGGGTGTGCTTCACGACACGGCGGCCTTTCTGGTGCTGGAGGAAGCGCTGGAGGCGGCCCGCGCGCCCCTGCTCCAGCGTGCGCCTCCACCCGGTGCGGGAATTGCCCATTGGAAGCGGGGAAGGGGACTTGCCCTGGCCTTCCACGGCTGCGGCTTTACGGGCAACGGCGAGTCCTGGCTCAAGGGAAAGGCTGCGTTGGAGCTGGTCGGTTCCGATCTGCGGATCCTGACCGGCTCCACCGACATCGGCCAGGGTACCGACACCATCTTCCCACAAATTGTCGCATCCGAGCTGGGGATTCCGGTGGAGCGGGTGTCCATGGCGCCACACGACACCGCGCAGGTGCCCGACTCGGGCCCCACCGTCGCATCGCGTACCACCATGGTCGTGGGATCGGTGGTCCAATCCTGCGCGAAGAAGCTACGTCTTGCACTCCAGGCCGAGACCGGTCTGGCCAGCAACAACTTCGCCGAGCTTCTGGCCGCCCGCAATAGCGATGCCGTCCTGAAGGTGGAGCATGTCTACGAGCCGGATGCGTCGATCCGCTGGAACGACGCCGACTATTCGGGGGATGCTTACCCCACCTACGGTTGGAGTGCGAACATCGTCGATTTGGAAGTGGACCCCGATACCGGAGAGATCCGCTATCTACGCCTGGTCACCGCGACGGACGTGGGCCGGGCTATCCATCCCGTTCTGGTCAGCGGCCAGATCGAAGGCGGCGCACTGCAGGCCCTGGGCTGGGCAAACCTGGAGGAAGTGGTCCGCGATCAGCATGGCTGCATGCGCAACGATCGGCTCACCAACTATATTATTCCCACTTCGTTGGACGCGCCGGAGATGGTCACCCGCCTGATCGAGGTGCCCTATGCGGCCGGTCCCTTTGGGGCCAAGGGGGTGGGCGAGCTGCCTCTCGACGCGCCTGCGGCTGCTGCGGCTGCGGCCTTAGAACAGGCACTTGGCCTGGTGCTCGATGATCTACCCATGACACCCGAGCGGGTGTTGCTTGCGATGGAGCGCGGCCATGCGGCTTGAATGTAGGGTGAACAACCAGGCCGTCTCGGTGGAGACCGCGCCAATGACCCGGCTGATCGACCTGTTGCGGGAAGATCTACGCTTGACCGGAACCAAGGAAGGATGCGGGGAAGGGGAGTGTGGTGCATGCACCGTTCTCATCGACACCAAGCCCGCCTGCTCCTGTCTGGTGCCCGCCGTCCAGGTGCAGGACGCCCACGTGGTCACCGTGGAAGGCCTGGCAAAGGGCGAGCAACTTGCAGCGGTTCAACAGGCTTTTCTGGAGTTCGGTGGCGCACAATGTGGCATCTGCACCCCGGGTTTCCTGGTCATGGCACAGGCGCTGCTGAACGAGCACCCCCATCCGACGCGGGAGCAGGTGCGCGAGGCGCTGGCCGGCAACCTCTGCCGCTGCACCGGCTACCAGAAGATCGTGGACGCGGTGGAAAATGCGCTGGCTGGAGCCGAACATGCTCGCCAGTAATGCGCCCGTCTACACCGCAAAAACTCTTGCTCAAGCCCTCCAACTGCGTGCGGACCATCCCGAAGCCGTTTTGCTGGCCGGTGGCACCGATGTGATGGTGTTTCTGGAGGCCGATCGCCTGGAGGCGCCCGCCTTCCTCAACCTGTGGGGTTGCGAAGGGCTCCACGGTATTTCTGAAGATGGGCGGAAGATCGGTGCACTCTGCACCTGGGCCGAGCTGAAGGAGCATCCTGCCCTGCCGATGGCTCTCCGTGCCTGCGCCCGAACCGTGGGGGCAGCACAGATCCAGGCGCGGGGCACGGTGGGCGGCAATATCGCCAACGCATCCCCGGCGGGCGACTCGCTGCCCCTATGGCTGGCCGCAGACGCCCGTTTTACGCTCCAAAGCCTGCGTGGACGGCGTGAAGTGGCGGCCTCCGACTTCTTTCTTGGCTACCGGAAAACCGCGCTGGCCGCGGATGAGATCCTCGTCGATATTCAGCTTCCCGTTCAAAAGGGTGAGCTGTACTACAAAAAGGTGGGGACCCGACTCGCGCAGGCCATCTCCAAGGTGGTGCTGGGGGCCTACGTCCACCAAGAGGGTGGGGTGGTCCGGGAGCTGCGGGTGGCATTGGGGGCGGTGGCGCCCGTACCCCTGCGTTGTCGTGCCCTGGAGGAGGCACTCGTCGGCGGTCCGGTGCGGCCCGAGCTGGCGGCTCTGGTGCACCAGGACATCCGCCCCATCGACGATGTGCGCAGTAGCGCGCACTACCGGGCGAAGGTCGCTGAAAATATCCTGCGCACCTGGCTTGGCTCGCTTCGGGGCTGCTGAAAACCGCACGACCGACCTTCTTCGCGTGCCCTTGGCTGCCGTACCGGTTAGCCGCGCCTGCGAGGAGGATGTCCGATGTACATGGAAATTCGTCTGCTCCGCGGCAATGCCCACCCGGCCCTTTCGGAGGCCATCTGTGCGCACCTGGGGGTTCCGCTGGGCAGGGCGCGGGTCGGGCGTTTCTCGGACGGAGAAATCCAGGTAGAAATTGATGACAACGTCCGCGGTCGCGACGTCTACCTCATCCAGCCCACCTGCGCCCCGGCCAACGACAACCTGATGGAGCTGTTGATTCTGGTGGACGCTTGCAAGCGTGCATCGGCAGGGCAGATCACCGCGGTGATCCCCTACTATGGCTACTCTCGGCAGGATCGGAAAGTGGCGCCACGTGCGCCGATCACCGCCAAGCTGGTGGCCGATCTTATCCATACCGCGGGTGTGGACCGGGTGCTGACCATGGACCTGCATGCCGGTCAGATCCAGGGCTTTTTTAATATGCCCGTGGACAACCTCTACGCGGCTCCGACCCTCTGCTCCCATCTGGCGCGGAAGGTGGATGGTGGCCAGACCGTGGTGGTGTCTCCGGATGCAGGCGGCGTGGAGCGCGCCCGCTTCTATGCCAAGCGCTTGGGGGCTGGCCTTGCGATTATCGACAAGCGGCGTTCGGGGCCGAACCAGGCGGAGGCGCTGCACATCATCGGCGACGTACGCGACAAGGACGTGGTGATCATCGACGACATGATCGACACCGCAGGTACCCTGGCCAAAGCGGCTCTGGCGCTGAAAGGGGGCGGGGCACGCCGGATTCTGGCGGCGGCCACCCACGCGGTGCTCTCCGGGCCGGCCGTGCAGAAGATCACCGAGAGTGCTTTGGAGCAGGTCATCGTCACCGACTCTCTTCCGCTTGCGCCCGCGGCGGCGGCCTGTGGGAAGATCGAAGTGGTGAGCGTCTCTGGAGTCTTTGCAGAGGCAATACGGTCGATCCACTCCAACGACTCCGTGAGCCGTTTGTTCCGATAGCAGCTTGACAGGCGGCTGGTGCAGGGCTACATGGGGGCGTCGCGAGATCGGAAAGCGTCGTGTAGGGAAAGAGTGTACGTC
>CAITDR010000364.1 GCA_903891165.1 uncultured Pseudomonadota bacterium | reverse complement strand
GGCGATCATCCAAAAACATCCCGTTGGTGGACAGGTAGATCTGCACCGAAGGTGGGGCCGCCTCCACCACCGCCTCCACCACGTCGCGAACCAGCATGGGCTCGCCCCCGAACAATTTGCAGTCGCCCCCCCCGTAGAGCTGCTCAAAAAGCCGCAAAGCCCGCACCGCATCGGCCGCACTCAGATCCGGAAGGCCCTCTTTGACCGTAGGGCAATAGGCACAGCGCAGGTTGCAGCGCCGGGTGACCGTGAGCAGCAGCGAGGCGCGTCCTCGGTCGGCTACCCCACCGGGGACTACCACTGCCCGTGGCTGCCGTGGGACCCGTGCGAACCGTGGCTGCCATGGCTTCCGTGCGAGCCGTGGCTACCGTGCGATCCATGGCTTCCGTGGCTGCCATGCGATCCGTGAGAACCGTGGCTTCCATGCGACCCATGCGAGCCGTGGGAGCAATGTTGAGCCAGCAGCTCCTCGTAGCGCAGGGGAGGCGCGCCGGCGCGGTCCAGGGCGCCGGGATCCAGACCCAGGTCACCGGCCGTGGCTTCCAACAACAAAAGACTCTGCGCCACCGCATCACTTTCCTGGGCGATCACCTTGGCTTCCTGGGGAAGAAGCATGTGCTTGGCCATCCGGGGAAGGGCCGGAAGCTCCGCCTCGGATTCTTTGCCAAAAGGTTGGGCCGGACGGTTCTTTTCGGTGCTCATGCGGAGCCCTCTGAGGAGGAGGAAGTGGTGCGGGGGCGCTGGATGGTCCAGCGGCGGAAGATACGCTCGATACGTCCGTCGGTGTCAGCGGCGAGTCGCTGGAAGATCCAGCTCTGCTCACCAAAAAACTCCTGACACTTGCGGGACCGGGGCCGCTGTCCGAACAGATCCCCGTCAAACATAAAATTATGAAGCGGTTGAATACCGCAGGAGGGCTTGTACACACAGTTGCTACAGGCGGGCAGGGCGTCGTTGATCGACGCCAGGGCAACCGCCTTTACCGTGGGGTGGTGGGCCACATCTTTCCAGGCACTTCCCCGGACATCGCCCAGCTTGAAGAAGTCGTTGCCCATATGGCCCAACATCCGCCCTTCGTCGCAGGTGTAGATGCTTCCATCAAAGGAATAGGCCAGGGTCGCCGTACCGGATCCCACGGGGGAGCGGCAGTCGGTGTAGTTGGGATCGTCCGGCGTCAAGAGCCGCGTCAGGAAGATGCTGGCCATCCGCTCCTGGATCTGCACCCCCTGCAAATTCAGCTCCAGGATGTAGTCGGCGGCATCCCGGTAGAAGTTCAGGAACTCCTCCATCGTGTAGCCGATCTGCTTCCAGGTATTCACCGCAAAGCCAAAAGGGTTCAAAGGACGCAGGTGAATGCTGCGGCAGCCCCGGCGCACATACTCGTCCACAATCTCCCGACCGCGCCCCAGCGACGCCCGGGTCGTCGTCATCAGGGCATCCACATGGTACAGGTTCGGATCCATACCCCGACGCACATATTCGGCGTTGATCCGGTTGACCCAGTGATCCACCTGATCGTAGGTGCCGACTTTGCTGCCGGTCAGACCCCGGTTGTAGTCGTGCAGGTCCTTGGGCCCATCCAGAGACGTACACAACATCACCCCTTCATCGAGGAGAAAGTTCATCTTCTCCTCGGTCATGAGCGTCATGTTGGTGACCATGGAGAAGATCAGCTCTTTGTTCTCGTAGCGGTTCTTCTCCTTGGCGTAGCCGATAAAGAAGCGGATCACCTCAAAATTGGCGGTAGGCTCGCCCCCCTGAAACTCGAAGTTCAGGATGGAGGAGGGGCTCTGAAAAGCAAAATCAACCACCGCTTTGGCAGTGTCCAGCGTCATGTCCGTATCGACACGATCCATGTCGGTGCGGGAAGCATGACAATAACGGCAGGCCTGGTTGCAGCGGAGGGTCGCCACCACAACATGCAGGTGAGGTCCCCCACTGCGCAAAAAAGCCTTTTTGCGGCGGATTTTGGCCGACATGGACTCCAGGTCCAGGCTCGCGCGCAAAAAGCCCTTCTCGCCCAGCTCCACAGTCAGAGGGTCGGCCTCCTCCAGCTTCCCCTGGTAAAAAGCATCAAATTGCTGAGGACTCAGCATCGCCCACTCGCCGGTGTCGTTGCTGATCAGCACCCGCTCGCCCACCGCACCATAGCGGAAAAAGGCGACTTTATCGCCCGCAAAAGCGGTCGGGTCCACCCGAAGGGGTGTGGTGAGGAGGCCCTTCATGCGCCGCCCCTGCTGGCCAGGATGGCCGCAAAAAGAACATGGTTGCCCACCTCACCCTCGATACGATCGGCGAGACGGTCCGGGAAGTCCGTGAGAAAAACCTGCGTATCCTGCGGGTTTTCCTCTACACGAATCGTCCCGAGGGCCGAAAAAGCGGCCACCGCCTCGTGAACACAGGCGGGCGGGTAGAGGGAACGATGGAAGCGGAGGCTGGCCTCAGCCATCGGTGGATCCGGCGGGGGGGCGACCACCCGCTTTGTGGTCCCAAGGGACCGAAATTTCCAGGGGATCGACCGCCATCTCTTCGGCATCCAGCTCAGCCAGGAGACGATCCACGGTGGAGGGCATGTCCGCCGCAAAGAAGGCGCGCGCCATGACAAACTCGCGGATCTTGGCGTTGGTATCTCCAATATTTTTCCTCAACGCCTGGTTCAGAAGCTCGTTGGCGAACTCGCCGGCCAGGGCCTCCAGCTCCTCGGCCCCCGCCTGGCCCTTGCTGCGCAACACCACCTGCACCTGCTTGTCCGCCGGACGATCCAGCCACACATAGCAGCGGTCAATAAAAAGATAGGAAGCACCCTGGATGACATCCAAAGGGTACAACTCTTCGCTCACGACGAAATGTACACGCCGCTCACCAATCACCGGCTCCATACTCATGCAGCCACCGGCGCGCCGGGCTGCAATTGGGTAGATGCAACCTCCATCGAAGCGGGGTGACGCCAGACCCGGTCGGCATGGGCCTCCAGCTGACTCAAAAGCTCGGGAAGCTGCGCCTCGTTCTGCTCCACCACCTTGGCCAGGCGACGCACCACGCGCCCAAGATCCTCGGCCATCGGTTGTTTTCCATCACCGCCGTCCATCACGATGAAGTCCACATAGTCCGTGGACGCCGGCCCCTTGGCGGCCCCATCGCGAAGCGCCAGGTCCACACGCGCCCGACGGCCATCGTTGTGGAGCAGGTTCAGGGTCACCGCGCCCTCCAAAGGGGGGTGCATCTTCAGAAGTGTCCAGCCCAGGCCCAGGTCACTCCCCGGTTGCACCGGCGCCAGAAGCCAGGTTGGAGCTTCCTTTTGCGTAGGGGCGGCGAAGGCAAGCGTGGGCAGGCTGGTCACGGCCAACCCGAACACCGTACTCTTGAGAAAGGCTCTCCGGCTCTCCATAGCTGCTCCTGGCCCACCCTCGACAGGGATGCCCCCCATAGGATAGCCCAGAATGCTGCAGGAAGGAAGGTCAAAGTGGTAGCTCTTCTCACCGGCTTTGGAATAGCTTTGGGCACCGGCTGGCTTTTTCCGGTCGCTGAGGCTGCAAAACCGGTGCCCGAGCGGATCGTTTCCGTCCGCACCGAAGATGGATGGGAGCTACCGATTCGGGAGTATCCCACGGCGGAAGTGGTCGCGGGGCGCCCGCCGGTGCTGCTGGTTCATGGCATGTCTGCAAATCACTACAATTTCGACCATGAAGAGCGGGTATCGCTGGCGGTGGCGTTGCAGAAGAAGGGCTGGGAGATTTGGGTACCCGAGCTGCGCGGGGATCCCGGTGCCATTCCCCCCACCGGGATTCCAAAAATCGTCGCCATGAACTACGGTTTTGACGACTATGCGCTCAAGGACATCCCCGCCATCCTCGAAGGTCTGCGTCGGTGGACCGGGCAGAAGAAACTCGCGTGGGTCGGCCACTCCATGGGCGGGATGCTTTTGTACGCGACCCTAAGAGAACAACCCGAGGCCATCGTGGCGGGGGTGGCCGTGGCCTCGCCCGCGACCCTCCAACATCCCTTTCCCTACCAGACTCAGGCGCAGAAATTCGCCTTTCTGATGGGAGGAAGCGGAAGACTGTCCAGCAGCGCGCTGTTTACGCTGCTCCGCCCCATCGGTCCGCGGAATATGTTTTTGAGAGTCATCGCAAATCCAGACAATATGGAGTGGCCCTTCGGGTGGGAGCTGGGCCAGGAGGCGCTGGTCCCGCTGTCCAAGCACCTGATTCGGGACGCTGCACGGTGGCTGAAGGCCGGAGAGCTGGTGGATGAGGCGGGTCAATCCTACCTTTCCCCAACAAAAAATGTCCCCATGCTGGTGATGGGCGGCACCGCCGACCACCTCGTCCCCTGGATGGACGTGGCCAGCGCCTGCGAGCACTACCAGCCCTGCCACTTTGAAAAGCTCGGAAAACCGAAGTTCCGGGTGGACTATGGGCATATCGACGCGCTGATCAGCCCGGCGGCCACACTGGAGATTTTTCCGATGATTGAGGAGTTTCTGGCGGAAAATACGAAGTAGGGGCTTGGGCGAATTGCCCGTAGCCGCCCGCCCCGGCCCGGGTTAACAACAAGGCCTTCGTGCACACAGGGGGCTCCCATTCTTCCAGCACTGGCCAACCGGGTAAAGTCTAACGCTAAGAAGGTTGAGAAAAAGGCGGTCCCTTTCTGCTTTATCGTCGATCCGGCGACCAAGCGTGAGGTTTTTTATATCGCTGGGGTTCCCGGAAAAGGTAGCGCCCTGGGGAACCTCTCCAAAATCAACGCTCAGTTGAAGAAGGTGGGCACCGGGGAGGAGGCCTTCCCCAAGACCGCAAAACTGTGTGCAGGAACGGCGACGCGGGTGGACGATGTCCTGATCCTCGATGCAGAAGTTCGTAAGGGGGTTTCCGGGGCGACACTTTTGAAGTCGGTGAAGAAGCTCAACATCCAGCTGGGGATGAACCTGGGCTTGATCGACATGAAGGGGGTCGTGGATGATGTAGAGGAGCAGGACAACACCGACCCGGACGACAACGCCGAGCTGGAGGAGGAGGAAGAGGAGGTTCCCAGTGCGGTGACGCCCGAGCTGAGTCCGTCCACGACGGAGGCCGAGCCGGTGCCGCCCCCTCCGGCGCCGCCACCGCCTCCCCTTTCTGGCCCGCGGCCGGAGGATGTACTTCGGCTTCGTTCGACCCTGAAGGCACGCTGTGGCAACCTCCAGAAGGGGGATGCCGGGCACTTTGCCTACTTTGAACAGGCTTCCGACGGCCAGCCGCTGTTGGTGCTCTCCAAGCCAGGGGCCGCCGTGGAGGCAGGGATGCTCAAGGCCGGCGTGGCGCCGCTTCAGGGCAGCTACCGCTGCCTTCTTCCCGGGGGGGTGGAGCTGGTGGGCCCCTCGTTTGACACAAAGCCATTTGTGGCCGAGCTGGGCATCCGCTGTCGTTTTGGGGCCGCCCCCCAGGAGGCGCCGTCGGTCCCGGAGTCCTCGGTGACCCCCGAGTCTCCCTCCGCGGAGCAGGAGGAATTTGAGCGCCGGATGGCACTTCTCGAGCCCGGACTGCAGGAAGCGCTCCGATTGAACCGTGGAGATGCGGGGAAGCTGCGTGCCGCCGCCGCCTTTGCACGGGAGAAGGCCGAGATAGGGGATTTTGCTGCCGCTCTGAAGACATTGGGCGGCCTGGAAGCGCGGGTGCCGCCCCCCGTGAGCGGTCCCTCCGTCGAGACCCTGGCTCAGACGCTGACCAACCTCGGCGCTAGTGTGGACCGTTTTATGGCCGCACAACCGGGGCGGAAAGAGGAGATTTTGAAGGCCGTGGCCGCCATGCAGGCCCAGCTCAAGGGGCAGAGGGCGGGGGAAGCGGCCGCCACCCTGGAGCAGATTCGGGCGATTCTGATCTCTCCACCCCCACGGCCCCCCACCTCCGGCGGCCCGCCGGTGAGCGAGGCCGACTTCCAACAGCAGTGGGCCGCGGCCCGGCAGGTGTGGAGCGACGCCATTGCCGTGGTGGACGAGCAACTTTCCAAGGTCAGCGCCCAGATGCGCGCCTCGGACGACCCGGAATTGCTTCAAATTGCCGAGCTGGGGCTGCCCGCTTTGACCAACAACCACAAGAGCCCGGTGATGCGGGCACTGGTGGACGTGGCTGGCACAAGCGGGGAGGCCCGTCGGAAGGCAGTCGCACAGGCAAGGACGGCCATCGGCCTGTTCCGCCTGCATGTGGACAGCTACCCCCTGCTGCGGGCGCTGGACGAACACTCGGCCGCCGCCTTTGGCGTACAGCTCTCGATCGGCAAGGAGATCGGGGATGCGCTCAAGGGTCTGGAAGCAGTACTTGAAGGTGCAGAATAGTCGAAAATAGAGGGAGGGAACACCATGGCTGAAACAGCCTCTGCCATCCAGGCCATCAAAGCCGCCGCCAGCGCTTCGGGCGTTCTGACCAAGAAAAATACTAAAAAAGGCTCGCTGCTTTTTGGCACCATCCAGGAGTGGATGGGTCTGGAAGAGGTCGATGCCGACAGCTCGGGAGACATCGCGGCCTTCGTGGGCGCATGTAGCTCGGACGCCCAGGCCAAAGCCATCACCGAGGCGATGGACTATGCGACCTGGCAGGCCAAAGTGCAGGGTAAAGCGCCGCTGGTGGGCAGCAGCCGAGCGGCGATTGAGGTGGAGCTGGCCGTCCGAGAAGTGGCCCGGCGCAACCAGGAGGCGTTGGCCCGGGCGCCCATCAAAAACTATGACCCCAGCGGCTACGTACACCCACGCTGGTTGCTGGCAAAAGTGCTGCACGACGAGGATCTGGACTGGGATGATGTGCAGGCCATCGATCGGCACCGTGCCCACGCACTGACGGCGGCCGACCTGAAGTACGAAGCGGCGGCGTGGGAGATCGAGAACAACAAACCCGCCCCGACCCCCGAGTTTACCGCCGCACGACAGCAGGCGAAAAAAGAGGCCATCGACGAAGCGGCTGCAGCGGTCGGGATCTACCGGACCACGGAAGCAGAGGCCATCAAGGAGGCCGCAAAGGCGGGGGCGCTCGCGGACATCCAGGCCGCTGCAGAGCTACTGCGGCCCCCCGCTTTTACTGGGAATGCGCTGTGTATGTTGTTGTGGGCTTGTGCAGCCGCCAACAAAGGGGGAGGCGGCTACTACGAATTGGCAGGCGAGTACAACGCCGCCACCCTCGGGGCGGCCTGGCAGGCATGGGGGGCATTCCAGGCTGCCGTGGAGGCGGCCCCGGTCGCGGGTTTTTCCACGTGGAGAATCGGAAACGGCGATGCACAGGACAAGACCCTTCGACCGGTGCCCCCGGTGCGGTCACACTATTTCCAGATGAATTTTTCGGTCACCTGGAAGGGGGTGAACCAGATGATCCACGTGGGACTGGCGGGTACAAGGCGGTAGGCGGGCGGCCATGGGCGGGTACCACTTTGAGCCCCTGAGGGAGCAGCCCCAAGAGAAGAAGCGGGTCGTCGCTTGGCTACAGGAAGCCTTCTTCGGGCCGCAGGGAATGGGGCTGGAAGCCACAGAGGAGCGGCTGGCAGTACGGATGGGGGCAGCACCGCTGCCGCAAATCTGGGTGGCACTGGAGGGCGGAGAGGCCGTCGGAACGGTGAGCTTGGAGCTGGGGGAGCACCCCACGATCGCCGGGCTACGCTGCTGCCTCGCCGGGCTGTACGTAGCGCCCGAAAAGAGGGGAAGGGGAATCGGAGAGTGGCTGTGTACACAAGCCCAGAAGGAGGCCGCAAAGATGGGCTACCCAAGCTTGACGCTGTACACGCCGAAGGCCGAGGGCTACTACCACAGGCTGGGCTGGAAAACCACCATGTATGCTGCACTATCCACTGAACATGGGCTGGAGTGGTGTGCGGTGATGGAGTCGCCAGGGGGGAGGTAGCAAAAACGGGCCGCGCATTCCGCTCAACTCTGCAGACGTCCAAAAAGATCAGAAAACCGAAACCAGCCGAACCAGAATCGTAGGGTCTACAAAAAGCGTTGGCCGAGGTCGGTCTCCCAAAAAGGCGCCTGCGGCGCTCTGGCCGCACGCGCCTTGCTTGGTATTGAGGATCTTCCGCTTATTTCCCTGAATGCTTGACTTCCCCTGCTCTCAACCCTACAATCCTGCGCGATGCTCCCTCCTCGTCGTCGTGTCGCCCCCCTTTCGGCTCCTTTTCCCGCCTTTCGGGACCGCTATCGTTTGGGGAAGTTGCCGTTGGGGGTGAGCCCGATTTGTCTTGGTCTGGTGGGCAATCCGCGTGTGGTTCCTGAAGCCTTTGATGCGGGAATCAACTTCTTTTTTGTCACGGCGGATATGCACTGGCCGGTGTATGAGGCGCTCCGCCGGGGGCTGGTGATGCTTTTTGAGCGCGGCGGTGGCATCCGGGACGAGGTGGTGGTGGCCCTGGTTTCTTATGTCACTCAGCCGGAATTCTGTCATACTCCTTTTGAGGAGGTTCTGGCAATGGTTCCTGGCCTGGGGCGTTGGGATCTTTCGATCGCCGGCGGCGCCTATTCCGGGGACCTTCTCGGCCGTCTTTCTCGGTACCGCTCCCATCGCTCGGGCGGGACTTCCCCTGCCTTGGGGGCCACTTTTCATGATCGCCGGGCCGCACTTTTGGCCCTCAACCACGATCTGGTGGATATCGGCTTTCTTCGGTATAATCCCCTTCATCGGGGTGCGGAAGAGGAGGTTTTTCCTCAACTGCGCTCGGAGACGTCGGCACTTTTGTACAATTTTAAGAGTACGACCGGCTTTCTGGAAGAGGAAGTTTATGCTTCCATCGGTCTTTCGCCGGAACATTGGCGCCCAGCCCGCACGGACTACTACCGCTATGCCCTCTCCCGCCCCGAAATAGATGGCCTTCTCTGCGCTTTTGATGAGCCTCACCACGTCCGTGACCTTGCGGATGCCCTTGCCGGTGGGCCTCTTCATGACGACCAGACCGCCTACCTGAACGACCTCGCCGGTCTTTCTCTCGGTCGGGCATCTCTTTCCTCTTCTCTTGGATAACAACTCCATGTCTGCAAAACACTCCGCCCTCAGTCCCACCTACACCCGCTGGATCTTGGAGGCGGTCGGCCGCACTTTTGCCTCGGAGCCCAGGGCCACCTGTGGGGACTGCGCCATGTGTCAGCCGCCCCTCACCAGCCTGGATCGCTCCTTTTCGCCCAGCCTGAAGTGCTGCACCTATTGGCCGGATCTGCCGAATTTTATGGTGGGACGTGCACTCTTAGCGGGGGGTGAGGGGGCCAGGCGCCTCCGCGACCAGATTGACAACCGTATTGGCCTTACGCCCTTTGGCCTCCAGTCCTCCCCAGCCTACCACCGCCGCTATGAGGCCCAGCCTGGCAAGTTTGGCATGGATGTGGACATGCGCTGCCCCTACTATGACGATGGCGACTGCACGATCTGGCAGAACCGCAATTCCATCTGTCAGACCTACTTCTGTCGGGTCGAGGATGGGGTTCCCGGCAAGGCGATCTGGCACCAGCTTACTCTTTTGTTGGCGCTGATCGAGGAGAAGCTCTCGGTGGACTGTGCGACCCGCCGCCTGACCCACCCTTCTTTCTATACGGCGGCCTTCCAGCCCCATGGGGTAAGGAATCGGGTCACCGCCCGCAACTTTCCGGGTTGGATCGAGGAAAATGGAAGGATCGGCGATGAGCTCCACGCCCAGCTCTGGGGGGACTGGTCCGGCCGGGAAGTCGCCTTTTTTGAGGCCTGTGCGGCCGATGTGGAGGGGCTCTCCTGGACGGAGGTCTTGACACGGGTAGGGCAGGAGGCAGATGTGTTGGCGCGCCGCCTTCGTTCCATGGTGTCCCTTTCCCCGCCTTCCTATCTTCGTCCCGCTCGCCCGGGTCTGGCCCTCGAATTTGACGAGCGCCCCGACGGGGTGGCCTACACCTCGGTACACGGATCTCTGGAAGTGTACCTCGCGCCGCAGGAGCTCTGGAATGCCCTTTTGGATTTTGAGGGCGGGCCTTTAACCACGGAGGGCCTCGCACTCCCGGATCGTATTCTGCCCCTTTCGGAGGTGGTCACACTTTGGAAGACGGGCCTTCTGATGGAGGGCAGGCCCACCTCGGACCGTTTGATTGAGCCGGAGGATCTCTTTCGTGTGGTGCCGGAGCTGCCCGTTCACGAGCGCATCCTCTTTTCCGAGGCCGGCCAGGCATCGGTGCAGCTTGGCTTCGGCGTCACCCAGATCACCTTCGACGAGCCGGATCTTCTGAATTTTGGCCGCTCTCTCTATACCCATCGGCTGGGTTTTCTGGCCTCGGAGGCCCCATCCTGGTCGGGCCGCAGTTGGGAGCGGTCGGTGGAGCTGCTGGAGAGTCTTTTGGCGATGGGCCTCCTGGAGCGGATGTGAGATCCAGGAGAGATGCGGATCGCTTTCACGGTGGCTAAAAGGAAGACGTGGCGCTACTGCCACTCCCCCAACGGAGATCCCATGGACAACAACACCCCCAAGCTGAACCTCACCAAGACCACCACCAAAGACTTCAAGGTCCGGACCAACGTGCGGGCTGGGGAGAGCGACGGCACCAACTCCATCGTCAAGATCAAGTGGATCACTGCCTATAGCTGTATCAAGGGCTGATTCTGCTCCGGGAAGGGTGAGTCAGGAGCTCTGGGGCATCCCCGAGAGCAACAGGGCACGATCCCAACCCGGCGGATGTTGGCTGCACATCGCAAGAAGTGCGAGGCCTACTCCGGCCGCCCCCGACAGCAGTCCGGGGCTGGCCTGGTACTCCGTAGCCCCCACAAACTCCACCACCCCGCCCACACCTTCGTCGGGTTGTAGCTGGGACAGGCAAAGATCGGCCCACCGTCGGGCTGCATCTGCAAAGCGCGGTTCGCCGGTGGCCTGGTACATCCTGTTGTATATGTGCATAAGCCCGCTGCTTCCGTGGCACAGCGAGCTGTCCCGGACCAACGCATCTTCGGGACTGAGCGCACTGGCGCCGAGCGCCAATCTTTGGGCCTCCGCACACCATTCGGCGTTGTTCGTGGCCTCCCCTGCCAACCACAGCACCGAAGCAACTCCCGGATCCCCGTAGCACCAGGCACTCCGACCGGAGGTGCCCGCTTTGTTTTTTGTACGCAGGGCCGCAAAGTGCGAGGCTCCGGCCTTCTCTCCGGCATCTCCGGTGTAGGGCGCCCCTTTTTGTGCCAAAAGCCAGCCCACCGCGCCTTCCAGAAGACCTCTCACATGATCCTCCTGGATCTTGCTGCGCACGATCCCAGCGAGCAACCCGATGATGCCGGCGACTCCGTGCGCCACACCCAGATCATAGTAGCCCTCCGGGTATTCTGCCGCCGTTCTCTCGATCATCCACTCCGGAGAAGTCCGCCAGCAAAGCCCCTCGGGGGCTATCTCCGCGGTCGCTTCGAGGTGGCCGACGATTTGCCCGAGGATACGCGCTGCCGACGCCCGTTGTGGGCGTTCCAAGGCATAGACCCCCAGGCCAACCAGGCCGCGGATAAGGTCGTAGTCCGCCTCCCAGCGGGCTTGGTCGAGGTAGCTTTCCAGGGCCTCGTCGATGTTCTCGTTGGGGTCGTCTTCCAAGACTGAACCTTCCAAGAGCATTTCCACCCCGAAGGCCACCCCGGTCACCCCGCTGTAGAGGCCGGCCTCGGCTTCTTGCACCGATAGCTGGGCGATCGCATGGTTGCGGAAATGTTCGGACAGCTTCTTATAGCCTTGACCGGGCCGCGCTTTTTCGGCCTCCGCAAAGAAGAGCGCCACGCCGATGCTGCCGCCCGCCAGCGAAAAATCCTCCATCGGGGCGTCGGCAAGCGCCGTCGCGATCTGTTCGACGGCTTCCCGGGCGCGCGCCGCCTGCTCACCGGATAGGAGGGCTTCCCAGCTCATGCCCGTGCTTCTAACCCTCCCTCCCCCAAGAGCGCCATGACGAAGCCCGCGCACAGCCCGCCTCCGCCAGTCCTTTTTACCCCGGCGGACTTTTTTGTCCTTCGGACGCCGCTGTTGCCGGCAGAAATGCTCGTGGACTTCAGCGAAGGGCTGCACGCCATCGGGGCGAGCGACGGGGAGCGGGGGAAGGCCCTGGCCTTGGATCGGGAGCAGCTCCGCGCCTTTTTACGCAAAAAGCTCCACGATCCGGTGATCCGGGACGCCCTTTTTATCGCCTCTCCGAGTCTGGCGGAGAGCCTGCCGCTGTGGCTTTCGGCGCCGGGAAGCGAGCGGGGGGCGAGGGTGGAGAGGCCCATGGTACGCTACTTCCAGCGGATGTCTGGTCGATCCACCCCTTTTGGCCTTTTTGCCGGCTCTTCTACGGGCAGCGTTGGCGCCACGACCTCCCTTGTGCTGCCCCCGCGCCAGGCCTACCGCCGCCACACCCGCCTGGACATGCACTACCTCTGCGCACTTACGGACGCGCTGGGTGCGGATCACACTTTTCGGCACTGCCTCTCCTACACGGCGAACAACAGTTTGTACACAAGTGCGGGGCAGTTGCGCTACATTGAAGGGCGTGGCGGCCGGGAGCGCAGCTATCACCTTGTTTCGGTGGAGCCCACCGCCTACCTTCTGGCCGTCCTGGAGCGGGCGGGCGGCGAAGGGGCCACTTTTGGCGAAATTCGGGACATGCTGGTCTCGGAGGAAATCAGCGAGGCCGAGGCGGAAGCCTTTGTGCATACGCTGATCGACAATCAACTGTTGGTGCCGCTTTTGGAGCCGCCGGTGACTGCTCCGCAGCCGATTACGGCGGTGATCGAGCGACTTTCGGCCCATGCCCTGAGTTTGCCCTTGGCCGAAGCTTTGGCCGGAACCCGCAGCTTGATCGAGGCCTTGGACCGGGGGGGGCCGGGGGCGGAGCCCGAGAGGTACCTGGAGATCGCCAGGTCGTTGGAGGGACTTCCCGCAGCGGTGGAGCTGCCCCGGCTCCTGCAGGTGGACATGACCAAGCCGGCGCCCGACGCAAGCTTGGGGCCAGAGATCGTCGCCGAGATCAGCCGGGGGCTGAGCCTTCTGCACAGCCTCGCCCGCCCCGACGATCCGCTGGAAGAGTTTAAGAGGAACTTTGTCGCCCGTTATGAGGAACGGGAGCTTCCGCTGATGGAGGCGCTCGACGACGAGTGTGGTGTGGGCTTCGCCAAGAACGAAGCGGACGAGGCCTCCCCCCTCTTGGCAAAGCTGGACTTTCCGCCCCCGGTCCACGAGGCCCGCGTTGACCCGCGCGATCCCTATCTATTGGGCCTTTTACAGAGGGCTCTTCACGAGGGCGCCGGGGAAATTGTGTTGGGCAGCGAAGATGTGGAGGCCCTGCGTGTAAAGGGACACAAGCCGCTTCCCTCCTCGATTGCTGTGTTGGCAAGTGTAGCGGCGACCTCGGCGGCGGCGGCAAACGCGGGGGCTTTCCAGATCTCCCTGGAAGCGGTGGCGGGCGGCTCCCTTTTGCTGGGGCGTTTTTGTCATGCCGATCCGGTCCTTCGTGGGCAGTTGGAAGCACATCTGCGCCAGGAAGAAGCCTTGGCTCGCGACGAGATCTTCGCCGAGATCGTACATCTGCCGCCGGGAAGGGTGGGCAACGTTATCTGTAGGCCACGGCTGCGGCACTACGAGATCCCCTATCTGGGCTGTTCCTCGGCGGAGAAGGAGGCCCAACTTCCGGTACAGGATCTGTTGGTTTCGGTCCGGGGTGGCCGGGTGCGGCTGCGTTCCCAGCGGCTGGGCCAGTACATCCAGCCGCGGATGGCCAATGCCCACAACTTTGTCGGTGTGGACGTGGCCATGTACCGCTTCTTGTGTTCGTTGCGGAGCGCGGGGGAGGGCTTGGGTTGGAGTTGGGGATCCTTGTCGGAGGCTCCCTTTTTGCCCCGAGTTCGGCATGGGAAGTTGCTACTGGCGCTGGCGAGCTGGCGTATCCCGGCCGCCGAGCTGAATCCGCTGCGACTGGCAAAGGGGGACCAGATCTTTGTGGAAGCGCAAAAGCTTCGGCAGCTTCGACGTCTTCCACGGCGGCTGCTGCTGGCGCAATACGACAACAGGCTGCCGGTTGATTTCGACAATGTGCTGAGTGTGGAGGCCTTTGTCGCGCTGCTGAAGGAAGGGTCGGGGGTTGAGTTCTGCGAGCTTTTCCCGGCCTATGAGGAGCTGATCGTGGAGGGGGAGGAGGGGCGTTTCCGGCATGAGCTGGTGTTGCCCTTCCTGGTGAGGCCGGGTGCAGCGCCAGCCGGAGCCGAAGCACCCAAAACAGCGGCGAAGCGGCCGACCGAATCAGCCACTGCCCCGGCTTTCCCCCGCACTTTTGCGCCGGGGTCGCGTTGGCTGTATGCGAAGTTGTACACGGGGAATGTGACCGCAGATGAGGTGCTCACGCGGCTGGTGCGGCCGGTGGTGGAGCTGGCCAGAGAAGCTGGCGCGGATCGCTGGTTTTTTATCCGCTATGGCGATCCGGATTGGCATATACGGTTGCGGGTGGAGGGGGAGGCGGCGCTGCTCTGGCAACACCTTGCGCCCGCCCTGTTTGCGCGGGCCGCGACCCTTCAGGAGGAGGGGCAGATCTGGCGGTTGCAGCTGGACACCTACGAGAGGGAGGTGGAGCGCTACGGGGGTCCGGTGGGGATGGTGCTGTCCGAGCGGCTTTTTGAGGCGGACAGCGAGGCGACCCTAGGCATCCTGGGGCAGTTGTCGGGGGAGGAGGGCAATGATCTGCGGTGGCGGCTGTGCCTGCGGGGGATGGATCTGCTGCTGGAGGATATGGGCATGAGCCTGGCCGAAAAGAGCCAACTGCTACAGAACATCCGGCGCAGCTTCGCCGAGGAGTTTCGGGCCACGCCCTCTTTCGAGCGGCAGTTGGACGCCAAATATCGGGCCGAAAGTCCCCGCCTGAGATCGCTCTGGGAGCCGGAGGAGGAGAGCCCACTCACTGCAGGTCTGGCGTTGCTGCGTGCCCGGTCGGAGCAGCTTCGGCCAGTTGTAGCGGAACTGCGTGCAGCGGCCGAGGCAGGCAAGCTGACAGTGCCGCTCCCCGAGCTGGCGGCGAGCTATCTGCATATGGTTGCCAACCGGATGTTGCGCGGGGCGGCGCGGGCGCAGGAGCTGGTGATGTATGATTTTCTGCGGCGGATGTATGCCTCGCAGGAGGCGCGGTTGCGGAAGGGGGGGTGAGGGGAGATGGAAGGGGGAGGGGAGGCGAGCTTTGGAGCTCTTCTGGCGTCTGAAGAGCTCCAAAGCTCCACTCCGGCTGATCCACACCTGGCCCGTCATCGGGAAAAACGGAAGCATCAACCGCAAGATTCTTCTTTCCGTCCTCACCGCGCCGGGATCGGAAAGCCCTCCTCCTCCACCGATACCATTCCCGATCGCCAGCTCCGCTCCTCCACCAATAGCTGCCGCAGACCTGCCTTTTGGAGCCGGACCTCTACACGGTCTCCCGGAGAGAGCGTACCTTTCTGACCGTCCAGACTCCACGAGAGTGTAGCTTTGTCCTGGTTGATCAGGGTAAGCACCTCGCCCGCAGGTACCCGGGTCCAGCCTGCGGAGATCTGTTGGGGGCCCAGCAGCACTGTGGCTTCGGGGGGCTGCGTCCATCCGCTCCACATCACCAG
>CAITDR010000363.1 GCA_903891165.1 uncultured Pseudomonadota bacterium | reverse complement strand
GGTGTTGGAGATCAGATCCAGGACCCGCCGTTCTCTCACCAGCGGATTGGTAGAGAACAAGCCGAGAAAAATGGTGCGGATGGCCTCGGGGCGGAGGCGCTCCAGGGGGCGGGCCAGACCGCTCGCCGAGCTGTTGCAGATGGCGACTTCTTCAAAATCCTCAGGGTGCTGCTCTGCCCAGGTCATCGCCACCATCCCACCCAGGGAAGGAGCAAAAATCCGCCATCGTCCTGCATCACGCTGGGCCAGAAAACGTTCTCGCAGATCGGTCACCATCCGGGTAATGGTGGTGGGCGCGGGGCGGTGGCGTTCGGTACCTACCCCAGGAAGATCCAGACTTAATACAGAACCTCCCGTGCGCTTCGCAAGCTGAGTTGGAAAGTCCCCCCAGTGCCGACGTTCGCGCACGAGCCCGCGGAGGAGCAGCCAGTGGACCGGCGCGCTCATGCCCAGGCCACCGCCACCAGACGATCTCCGGCGTAGGGCATACGCCCATGGGATACCGCGTCGTTGTCGATGGCGAGTACGTCCCCCTTCTCCCAGGGGAAAGCGACCATATTCTTCCAGATCGCCTCACGTACCGCCTCCATGTCGGCTGCGGAAATCTCAGTGCCGTCGCCAAAGGTGGTGTGCATGGCCACCTCGTCTTCGGTCTGGACCAGGCTTTTGACACCCAAAAGGAAGCGCGAGAACAGGGACCAAGCCCGGTAGCGGGGCCCCAACCGGGTCGCGATGCGGTTGAATTCGTGCGGGATAGCATCCCGATGGAAGACCTGGCTGTGGTTGAACCAGGCCACCTGCCCGGAAGCGGGATGCACTTTTGTTGCGGGCCGGGAATTAACCAGGCGGAGGCTTCCACCTTTGCCCCAGCTGGCCTCAAAGCCTTCCTCCGCACAGCGGCGGGAGACGGCTTCTTGATCGCGGGTACCAAACATCTCATCCCATTTCTTCAGCTTCCAAGGGTCCCACCAGCTTCCACCCTTCAAACCTGAGTAGTTGCGGATGTACCGTACGCCCTTCGTCGTAAAACGGTCCTGCACGTCGGCGGGAAGATCGCGCCAGACCTGGCGCATGTCTACCAAGGGGGTCTCACCACCGGGGGCACGATTGGGACGCAGGCAGGTGAAAAAGAGCCGACGAGGCGGATTTTTGGTGAAGGTCATCTCGCTGTGCTGCGGGATCGGGAAAAAGGGAGGCAGCTCGCTGGCGGTAAAAACATGCGGGGTGAGCGCATTCCGTGGGGAGGTGCCCAGGTACTCGTTCTTCAGCTCCGGCTCGATGGCGCGTGCGACGCGCTCAAATGCGGCAGCATCCTCGACCTGCCAACCGCGCATCAGGATGGCACCGGCATCACTGAGCTGTGTTTGGATCGCGGGATCGGCAAGCTGGGGGAGCAGGCTCTCCAGGCTGTTGCTCCCGGTGGGTTTCAGCAGCAGCGGCAGGGTCGTACCGGAAAAGAGGGGAGGAAGAGGCGCCATCTCCTCCTCCTAACCTCCCTTCGACCCGGCGGTCTTGCCGCGTAGGCGGTACTCAAAGATCAGCGCACCAAAGGGGAGGAGGGAAGAGAAAAAAGCGAGGGCAGTGGTGGAAAAGCTCCAGCCACCGGCACGCTTCGCGGCGGCCAGTCCGTTGAGGTAGATCACGGTGAGAATCCCGTGCAGCCAGCCGAACCAGCCCTGCCCGCCGTCCAGGACGATGCCAAAGCCGTATTTTAACGGCATATACACGACAAACAGCAGGATGGCGGACACCGCCTCCAGCCGCGACCACAGCCAGAAATTTTTGAGGGTCTGGTCAGAAGCTCCCTCTTCTTCCTCCTCTTTCCCCTGCTGCAGCAACCGCGCCCCCCCCGCCCCAAGCGCCGCCCCCAGACCCGCAACGCCCACCCATCCCGGTCCGGCACGCCCGACCATCGCCCCGATCGAAAAGCCCAGCGCCGCCCAGGCCACCACCCCCGGCCAATTCGCCTGCTCGATCCGACGGGCCGAGAGCTGTGCCATGTGCAACGCCAGAATGCTGGCCAGCATCGACGCGGAGACCCAGCCCGCCCCCATACTGACCCCGGTGGCCTTCAACAAACCATAGCCAGCGATCCAGCTCCCGAAAAATCCAAGCGGTGCAATGCGCCAGGCGGCATGGAGGCGCTCGGGCTGCAGCCGGGCATGGGTGGCCAGCAGGATGCCCCCCGCGAACAGGGCAAGGCTTAAGAATTTGAGGAGGCGGAAGCTGATCCAGAGGTCCATGGGGAGCCCTATCCCGCGGTTGGAAAGCCCTTTTGTGGCTTGGGTCACAGCGGTTCATGTATCAGATAAATATTGATGCTACAAGGCATTTTATGATACACGGCTGTGGTGGTGATACAACGTGGATGGATAAAATGTATCATCCTGAAGCAATTGCTCCCGGCAGCCGAGCGGGCGCATGCGCGCGCACGGTGGCTCCCCTGTCTCACGCGAAAAACCGAGCTTCCTCCGTCAGCGAGGCTGGCACCACTCTTGCTCTGCTGTGGGTCAACCTGGATTCAACAGGTCACCGGAGCACACAATGTCCAGGGTTCTTCTTCTCCTTTCTTCCATCAGCCTTGCCGACGATCACGGCGTCTGTGGCCTCGCGGGCGACACCAACTTCCTGGCTGCCATGCCGGTGTCTTCCTACTCCTTTCCTCCCACCGGACCCACCTATCCTGAAGGAATTGCCGTGGTGGGAAGCAGGGTTGTCACCTCTGGTCCGGCCAATTTCGGCACCGCCGGCAACAATAGCCCCTCCCAGCTCACGATCTTCAGCCGCCACACCGGCGCCCTGCAGGCACAAGTCCAGGTTGTCGGTGAGGATCTGAGCCAGGAACATGCACTCTCCGAGCTCTACGCCCGCGGCAACCGCCTCTATGCCCCCTCCACCCAGCTGGGGCTGTTGAGCTGGAAGCTCCAGGGCTCCTCCGTGGGTAGCCAGGAGCAGCTTTCTACGCCATTTTTTTCCACCACCGCGGGCTGTCCGGCGGGAATCCACGGCGGACTGCCGCCGCTGCCCAACGGGGTGACGGTGGCCTCGGACAAGACCGCCTATGTCACCGACGCCCTGCAGGGCATTATCTGGAAGGTACCCGCCGGGAATTCGCCGGTGGCGCCCCAGGTGTTGATCTGTGATCCCGCTCTTCAGGGCTCCGGCAGCGAGGGGCTCTCCATGTTTGGCGCCAATGGCATCGCCGTGGATGGCGACAACCTGTATGTCGGTGTAAGTTTTGGGCCGATTGACAATATGGGGCCCTCCTCGGTGATCTACAAGCTGTCGCGGAGTAACCCCAATGGGCTGACCGCGGTTGCCTCCTTTGAGGGCGTGGAGGTGGCGCCTGGACTGGTGATTCCGCCTATTGTGGATGGACTTCGCTTTTCGCCCAACGGGCACCTTTTTGCCGTGCTGGCGGGCCAGGGGCGGGTGGTGGAGCTGGATGTCTCCGGCAGCTATGCGGTAGAGCTGGCCAGCTATGCTGGAAATGACCCGAACGTCCCCTTCGTGAACCCCTCCACCATCGACTTCTCCTCGGATGGAGATGTAGCCTACCTCACCAACCATGCCATCACCCAGTGCCTGCCCGGCGATCCCAACCCCGGCTGTCTCGGCTACGGGGCGGCGGATCTCTTTGGGGTCTTTGAGCTCTGTGTAGAGGGCGAAGAAGGTGCGGAAGACGACGACTGATCGCCGGGTGGGTGGGGCCGGTACAGGTTAGGGGGAGGAGGAGGATTCCCCATGTTGCTGTTGTTGCTGGCCTGCACAAGCTCGGAAGAGTCGGGTATCCCGGACAAAGAAAGTACAGAAGTGACGACCGAGCGTCTGGACACCTGGACTGCCGGGGCCTCGTTGGGCACCGGCCGCGACCACCATGTCAGCTTTGTGGACCAGACCGGCGGCGATTTTCTCTATGTGATGGGCGGCAGCTCGGGGCACGCGGCGATCTCGGGCATCGAGCGGTCGGCCATCGCCACCGATGGGAGTTTGGCAGGCTTTGAACGCCTGGATCTGCTACCGGAGGCGGCCCTCGGTATGGGCCTCTGTGGTGGGGATGGACGCTATGTGATCGCCGGAGGTCTGGACGGGACCAGCAATTCAACAAAATCTGTTTATAGTATTGCTGTCCAATCAGACGGCAGCTTGAAGGTGGAGGAGGCGCCGTCCTTAGATGTGGACCGCTACCACCTGACCCTGGCCTGCGTGGGAGACTACGTTTTTGCCATGGGGGGCTTACAGCAGTTTTATGATGGGGGGGTGCCGGAGCAGACGGTGGCCACAGTGGTGGAGCGTAGCCAACGCGGCGATGGCACCCTAGGAGCCTGGGAGACGGTGGGTGACCTGCCTGCCCCGCGCACCCATCAGGCGGTGGCGGTGTACGAATCCTCGATCTACCTGTTGGGCGGCGGAGAAGGTGCGGCGGCTACCACCACACTCTGGCGAGCGGAGGTGGGCAGCGATGGGAGCCTCGGGGCATGGTCTGAGGCCGGTGAGCTTCCCGAAGCCCGTGCGACCTCGGCCGCCTTCTTCCGGGGGGAGCAGCTCTACATGGTCGCGGGCATGACGATGATGACTGGAAAAGAAGTTGCGACGGTGCTGCGTGGAGAACGGCAGGAGGATGGCAGTATTACCGGGTGGGAGGAGCAGAGTGCCTTGCCGCAGCCCCGCGCTCACGCCCACCAGGCGCCCATTTTCGGGACCACCCTCTACTCTCTGGGCGGCTCCATCGATCACATTGTCCAGAGTGATGTGTATCAGGCAGAATTTGTGGTGGAGTAGGGGCAGGTACCGTTACGCCTCCACCCGTTCAGGGCTTCGGCAGCTCCTCGCAGAGGAAGACGCCGCTGCTTTCTGATCCCACCGATATACAGGCCTTGTCGCCGGGACAGGAGATACAGTCGCAGGTGTTTCCGCAGGCCGTCGCATCCACACATTGGTAGGTCATCTCGGGTGGTGGCTCACAACAGCAGGCGATGCCCGCGCCCCCGCACATGCTGGCGGTGGTGCCCTCCGGGCAGGGGGCTCCGGTGTCTGTGCGGTTCTCGCAGGTGGGCTCATAGCTCTCCTGGAGGCAGCTTTCGGCGGCGTTGCAGTTCAATAGTCCGCAGCTTTGGCCTACGCTGTCATCGGTGGGTTTGGAGGCGGTGCAGGCGAGGAGGAGCAGGAGGAGGGTCATAGAGTAGTGTAGCACGTGTATCACGGGCCTGTATCAGATGTATCAGATGTATCAGATGTATCAGACCCTACCGCTGTTTGCACGGGCGACGTTGGGCTTTTGCATGGTAGGGGTCGTGGGGATAAAAGCGCGGGTCATTTGGGGCCGAAATGGAAATAACCCACACCCTTCCTCCGGGTTCCCGGCGCCACTGGCGGAGCTGGTTGGAGGCCAACCACGATCAGGCCCGCGAAATCTGGCTGCTGCTCAAAAGGCCGGCACCACACGGGCAGCTCACCTACCTGGACTCCGTGGAGGAAGCGCTGTGTTTTGGCTGGGTGGATGGCATCGCCAAGACCCATGGCGAGCTCAGCGCGCAGCGCTTCACCCCACGTCGGAAGGGTAGCCACTGGACGGAGCTGAACAAGGAGCGGGCAAGGCGCCTGATCGCCGAAGGCCTGATGACTCCTGCGGGGGCGCGTATCCTCCCCGACCTGGATCCCTCCCTTTTCCGTATCCCCCCGGAGATCGAGGCCAGACTGCGTTCGGAGCCAGAGGTTTGGGAGAACTTTTTGAGCTTTCCCGCCCTCTATCAAAGAATCCGCGTGGACAACATCCTGGATGTGGCCCGGCTTCCGGTAGACTATGAGCGCCGCTTGGCGACGCTCATCGAAAAAACAAGGAAGAAGCAGATGTTTGGGAACTGGGACGACAGCAAGATGGCGCGGACCACGCTCACGCCCTGAGCCGCTTAGCGCCTCCGCCGTCCCAGGATCAGGGCGGGGAGCAGGCCCAGCCAGAGGGCGCTGCCCCCTTCGGCACCGGATGTGCAGCCGCAGCTGGCACCGCCTTTTTCGTCGTCCACCAGTCCATCACAGTTGTTGTCCTTGCCGTCTTCCAGCTCCGGCGCTCCACTGTAGACAGTGGGGTCGCGGTCGTCGCAGTCCTGGCCCTGCTCGACCGTCCCTTCGGGGGCTTCGCATGCGAGGTTGACCTTGGACTCTGAGCCCTGCCCGTCGCCATCCTCGTCCCCATACCAGGTCTGGGCGCTGCCGCTGTCCAGGCTGGGGTCCGCGTCGTCGGTCAGGCCGTCGCAGTTTTCGTCGCCTCCGCCGCAGACTTCGGGCACCCCCGGCCGGATGTTTTCGTCACTGTCATTGCAGTCGCTGGCGTCGGCCACAAAGCCCTCCGGGGG
>CAITDR010000362.1 GCA_903891165.1 uncultured Pseudomonadota bacterium | reverse complement strand
TAGATGCTACAAGAGCTTGTGTGATACACAGCGTCCAATTGCTCGGTGCGGAAGCTGTTGGTGTATACAATCACCGACCCCATGCGGGCGTGTATCGTGAAAACATAGATGATACAAGTACTTTGGTGATACGTATCACCTCCGCCCAACGCCCCACCGCCCCCACCCCCCTCAACGTCTTTTGCCCAAGCCCCCCGCCTTTGCCTTTCCTCCGAACCTCTCAACACGCGGAGGCCAGAATGCCCCGCACCTACCAAAAACCAAGTAGACACCTAAATACTCCCCCCTTCCGAACAGGAGGGTCCAGGGAGGGGCTCTGGAACGACCCGCCCCAACACTTCCACTCCCCTCACCGTGGTTCCGTCGTTCCACAGCCCCTCCCCTGGCCGGGGTCGTTAGGGGCCTGGAAGGTCCCTAACTCGGGAGAGTGCAGAGAGGGCGGAAAGCCCTCTTTGCAACGCCGTCACGGAGGCACTCCGCCCCGAAAAACCGCAGCCTTGGCTGCAAAAGAGCTAAAAAATGCCCATAAAAAAAATCCCCGGAGTGGTAGAAACCCACCTCCTCCAAGGCCCCAAAGCCCCCCAAGGCCCCGCCCGCCTGCTCATCGAACTCCCCCATGGTGCCACCGAAACAACCCACTACACCCACACCCTCTCCCAGCTCAAAGGCCCCTTTCCCGAGGGACTCGCCGACTTCTTCCATGTCAACACCGACATCGGTACCCCCGAGCTGGCGCAGGCTCTCGCAAAGGCGCTGATCCAACGGGATCCGAGCTTTTCGGTCCTGATCGTCCGTGCCCTCATCCCGCGCACCTTTATTGATGTAAACCGGATGCTCGGGCAGTCAAAAGAAGCCTACAAAGCGGGAGGGGTGACACCCGGTGTACCGCCGTATGTAAGGGATCCTGCCGACCTGCATCACCTGGAGCAGCTCTACTGGGCCTACCAGGAAGTGGCGATGGCGGCCTTTTCCGAGGTCTGTGGCGGCGGAGGTCAGGCTTTGATGCTGCATAGCTATGCACCCCGCTCGGTGGATGTGGAAGTGGACGACCAGATTGTCCAGAGCCTCCGTGCCGCCTACCAGCCCGACCGGGTGCCGCACTGGCCCCTGCGCCCGGAGGTGGATCTGATCGGACGTGCCCCCGACGGCAGCCTTTTTGCGGACGCCGCCCGGACGGAACGTCTGCGGATGGCATTCGAAAAAATCGGACTTTTGATGCAGGTGAGTGCCACCTACCCCCTGCATCCCTCCACCATGGCCTACCACCATGCGGTCCGTTATCCCGGTCAGACCCTGTGTCTGGAGATCCGTAGGGATCTCCTCGCGGATCCCTTTGATCCCTTTGTACAGATGAACATCGGTGGGGAGAAGGTGGCGCGGCTGGCGGAAGCGCTTGCGGACGGGTGGTCGTGATCGGGCCCATGGCCAAAGGGGAGGGGAGATGAGCAAGGTAGAAGAGGCAAAAATTAGGGCGAGCAAAAATCCTGACGACGTGACAGGCTGGATCCACCTGGTCCAGACCATGGACGCCGAGGTCCGCAGCCTGGACCCGCAAAAAGTGTGGGAGGCGGCGGTGGATCGCTGGACGGCCCTGGATCGTATCGCCGAGCTGGCGCCCTCTGAGGAGTGGATGACCACCCGGGCCGAACACTTCGGCTGGATGGCATCGGTGTGCGCGCGTTCTGGTCGCCCGGAATTGGCGGCAGAGCTGGGTTTACGCGAGCTGGCGGCGCTACGGGCGCTGTTGCCCCACAGCGGCGATCTGGAGGCGGTGGCCAACAAAATGGTGCCCCGAGCCCAGAAATTGGCGGAAGCCGCCGAGGTGGCCGAAGCCGCTCCCCAGGCTGCCGCAGCCCTGGAGCACATGCTTTTGGCCCTCTACGTCCTGGCGGAGGCCACCGGCAAGCCCGAATATGCTCTTCAATTGGCGGGCGTCCACGTTCATGCCTCGATCTACGCCCCGGATCTGGCGGCGGAGACCGCACATCTGGAGCAGGCCCTGCAGCTCATCGGGCGTCTGGAAGAGGCCGGCCTCCACCATCCTCTGCAGGAGGCCATCAAGAGGGATGCCAGGGAGAAGCTGGATAGAAAAACTATCCATTGATTCTGCCTGCGGCATTTCCTCGCCCGCGAAGGTCTGTGCTAAGATCCGGACTGAGGTTCTTATGTCCGCGAAGCAACGTCGTCAGACTCCCTCTTCCTCGGCTGCAGCTCCTTCCCAGGGTCAGGCTGGCCCCGGACGTTCCAACAGCATGGCTCAGGAACAACTCCAAGGGCGCCCCGGCCCCTTCAAACAGCCCGGACTGAACGGCGCTCTGGAGTCTTCCTTCGGTCGCTCCCTGGGAGGTCTCCAAGCAAACTTTGGGGAAAAAGGCGACAATGCTTCACTGGGAGGGAATGCGCATACGGACGGCAAACGGATGTCCTTTGCCGACTCAGAGGGTGCCAGCCCCGACATCATGGAGATGGTGGCACACGAAGTGTCGCATGCTCTTGGCAGCAGCTCGGGTAGTCAGGCACTGGATACGCCGGGAAGTGGCGGCGAAGTTACGGCGGGTGCTGCCGGAAAATCCTTCCGGGAGTGGATCGAGAAGGGCATGCAGGGGCCTCCTCCCAAGCTGCCGGTGGCCCACGGCAACGCCCTGATTCAACGCGACTCCAACACCACAACCCTGACCGGGGATCCACCTCTTTCCTTCGGAAAACGGGGCAGCGCCGTCAAGGTGCTCCAGCAGCTTTTGAACAAGACCGGCGCCGACCTGCCGGTGACCGGCTTCTTCGGGGAGCTGACCACCGCTGCCGTGAAAAAATTCCAGCGCGAACACGGACTGGTCGTCGATGGTGCCGTCGGTCCCAAGACCGCGGCCGCTCTGACCGGACATGCCAACAAGCCCGCCGCCACACCGACCACGGGAGGGACCAAGGACGAGCCCGCCAACGGCAGCAAACTCACCGGAAAACCGCCCTTGATCAAGGGAAATAAGAGTGCCCTGGTCAAGGAGATGCAGGTACTTCTGAACAACCACGGCGCCGGCCTGCCCACCACCGGCTACTTCGGCGAGATGACCGATGCCGCCGTGCGTCGCTTCCAGGAAGCACGGAAGATCACCGTAGACGGCGTTGTTGGCCCCGATGTGGTGGCTCAGCTGCGCAGCGGCAGCTCGAAGGACGCCGCTGAGCAGAAAAAAACTGGCAGCACCGACGGCAACACCGGCGCGGCGGAGGGCGGAACCGCGACCCCGACCACCGGCGGATTGGCCAAGGCCGACCCCAAGAATATCCTCGGGCAGTCCAAGCTGAACCCCACCGTCAAGGGGATGGTGAAGCAGGTCCTCGCCAACACCCAGGCCGCCGGGCTGAACCCCTACCTCTTCGAGGGGCACCGCACCATGGAGCGCCAGAAGGAGCTGTACGCGCAAGGGCGCACCAAGCCGGGCGGCATCGTCACCAAGGTGAATGCGGGTGGATCCTGGCACAACTACGGCCTCGCCGTGGATATTGTCTTTTACGACGCGAAGGGTAAAAATCCCTCCTGGGGCGCCCCCAACAAAGACTGGAAGGTGCTGCACAAGCACGCGAAGGCGGCGGGCTTTACCACCGGTGGCTTCGACTGGGGCTGGGACATGGCGCACATGGAATACCATCCCAAGTGGGGTCCCAGCGCATCCAGCCTTCTGAGCACCTACAACTCCAGTGGCCTGGAAGCGGTGTGGAAAAAAGTCGAGTAGGAAGGCGGATAGTATCGGATTGAGCCATCAAGTACGGTGTGTTGATACATGGTGATACATCGGCAAGCAATTCGAGACACGGTGATACACCATCGGCGACCTTGATACGTATTGATACATTCGGCATTCTACAAGGCATTACGCGCAGCCAGCGATGATATTCACCGCTGAAGGAAAGGATTGAGCGGGCGTCTACCTCACAGGAGGTCAATGATGCGCCCGCTACTCCCCCTGCTCCTTCTCTCCTCTGCCCCTGCCCTGGCGGCCGACGGCTACAGCCGTCACGACCGCAGCCCCGAAATTTCCCAGGATTGGGAAGATCGGCGCGGCGAACACGAAGAGTACCGCCCCGACGACCGGCCCGCGCTGGTCCCGGTCACCGTCTACAACGAAGCGGGCGGCACCGTACAGTTGAGCCTCCCCGGCCGCGCGCCCCTGAGCCTGGCCAACCATAGCAGCGCCCAGATCACCCTGGCCGAGGGGCACCAGGAACTTCGCGCCACCTACCGGCTTTTTGGGACTGACTATCCCATGGAAGAGGTGGAGCTGTATCTGCGCCCCGGGCGGCCTGCGACCGCCGTGATTCCGCCGGTCACCCTGGCCCGCTTCCAGGTCAGCAACCTTACGGGGGCCGTCGGCACCGTCTTCAAAAACGGCAGCCCCTTGACAGAGCTGCGCCCTGGAGAGAGCCGGGTCTTCGCCTCTGCACCCGGTATGGTCGAGCTTTCCTTACAGAGTAACGGTCGGATTGTGGACAGCGAGCGGATCAGCCTGGTGCCGATCCAGGAGATCCGCTGGGCGGCCCAGCCTCCCCCCGTGGGGGATCTGGTGGTGATGAACCCCTTCCCCATGGCCGTAGAGCTGGTCTGTGATCGCGGCATGGTGCGCACCCTTCCGCCCTTTGGAAGCACCGTCTACGAGGATCTGCCCGTCGGCAGCTTCCACCTGACCGCACGCCGGATCACCGACGAATACCTCTCGGACCAGGTGCTTCCGGTGCGGGCCGGGGGAAACACCACATGGAAGCTGGATCCTCCCAGCCAGGGGCTCCTGACCCTGGACAGCGACCACTGGGCCTATGTCCGGGTCTATGTGGATGGCCGGCAGGTGAGCAGCCTCTCGCCCGACCAGACCCGTCGTATTCAGCTCCCGCTTGGCTGGCACGAGCTGTCGATTCGGGATGAGCGGGGCTACAGCCTGCTTCGGCGTTGGGTGGAGGTGGATGCTTTCGAAGATGAATTTGTGAAGGTCGGCCGTAGCCGCTCGGAGGGCAGCTATGCCTCCAATGGCGGTTCTTATGGTGGGTATTCCAGCGGATCTTCCAGTGGTGGATCCTCCTGCACCATGCCCTCCGGGCACTGAAAATTTGTGCAGGGAGAGCTGGACTGGCACTGAACATCGGGATACAATCCATATGTTCAAGAGGTCAGCATGTCGCCCCTTTCCTTGCCCGTGCGCCACCCGATTGTCGTGATTGAGTTTGATAGCAACAGTCTACGGGAGCAGGAGCTTTCCCTTGTTGAAAGGATAAAAAGCTCCTGCGTCCATATTCCCGTCTATGCCACCAACGACTACGCCTCCCTTTCAAAACTCTTCGGAGAGCTGGAGGGGGTGCGTGCGGATGCGGTGGTGTTGGTCGGGCACGGGGGGCGGTCGGGGCTGCGCTTGGGGGAGGATGCCTCTGGGCTCACTCCCTGGGGGCTCTTGGCCGCACGATTGCGCTCTTTACGGCCGCGAAAGCTCTTTGTGGTCGCCGGTCCGGCCTCCCGCAACAGCGATCTGGCAGCCCTTTTTCGCGAGCTGCCGGCCCTGCAGGAAGTCCTGGGCTGTGCGCTCTATGTGGACGATCAGCGCCTGACGGCGATCCTCAAGGTGCTTCCAGAGCTTCTGACCTTTCCGGATCACAGCCCGTCGCTGCGTGCCTGGGCTCTGGCGCGTGGGGTGGTTCATCGGGTGACCCGCCAGGAGTATGAGGAGGGCGGGGAGGGGGCGGTGGTGGCCATGCGCCTTGCCGGTGCCTAGGCCCTACCAGATCCAGGGCACCATCACCAGCACCACCCCGGTGGCCAAGAGTGCGCAGGCCACGTTCAGAAAAATGCCGGCGAAGAACATATCTCCGGCGGAAACTCCGCCTGCTTCCGCCGCAATTGCATTGGGAGGGGTGCCCACCGCCATGGTGAAGTCGCAGGAGGCGGCGATGGTGCCGGGTACCATCCACAGCAGCGGATCCACGCCTGCCGCTTTGGCCGCTGCGGCAAGAAGGGGAAGAGCAACCTGGGTGGTCGCCGTATTGGAGGTGAATGCAGACATAAAAGATACGCCGACGCAGATCAGCAGGACGGCCAACGGACCGGGCAAGCCGGCGATGTCGGCCGTGTGGTTTCCCAGCCAGTCGGTCAGTTTTGTCACCTCGATGGCCTCTGCCATCGCAAAGCCGCCGCCCAACAACAGAAGCACGGACCAAGGCATCTTCCGATTCAGTCGTCGCCAGGAGAGCAGGAAGCGGGCCTCCGAGGCGTCGTCGCCGTGGTCCTGCTCCACCACTGCCGCCAGACCTTTGGGGCGGGGCAGCAGAAAAAGCAGGAGCGTGGCGGAAATCGCCACCCAGCTATCGTCCACCTTCTTGGGCATCCAGCTTCCCCAGCCGGCCCAGGAGCCCATGTCCAGATGGAGGGGAGATCGTGTAAGCCAAGCTACGAAACAGAGTAGGAGCACCACCAGTACGGCGGGTTCTCCCGGTGCCCAGGGCGGTTTTTCAGGGCGTTCCAGAGGCTCTTTGACGGTGGCGGGCAGGGGAAGGGCCACCGCCGTCACCAGCCACCAGGCCGTAGGCAGGGCGAGGAGCACAAAGGGAACCCCCACCATCATCCACGCACCAAAGCCGATTTCGTGACCCGCCATGCTGCTGGCCATCCGCGCAAAAACGGCATTGGGCGCGGTTCCTACCAGGGTAGAGACCCCGCCGATCGAGCAGGCATAGGCCAGACCCAACAGGGAGGCCGACCGGACGCGCGCCCGGCTCTGCTCCTCCACTGCACCCTGAAGGCGGCCGACCACCGCCAGTCCCAGCGGCAACATCATCAGCATCGTCGCGGTGTTGGAAACAAAAGAAGAGACGACGCAGGCGGTGCTCATCAACGCCAGCACCGTCAGGCGTGGATTTTCACGCACCCGCTGAGGCCCAAGGAGGAAGGCGAGGATTCTCTTGTGGAGTCCAACTTCTTCCATCGCATGGGCCAATACAAATCCGCCAAGCATCAGAAAAATCAATGGATCGGCATAGGGGGCGGTGGCCTCCTGAATACTCATCACCCCCAAGAGCGGAAAGGCGACAACGGGGATCAGCGCGGTCACCGCCATGGGCAGGACCCCGCCCAGCCAGCTCACCGCCATAAAGCCGGTGACCACGGCAGCACGCCGCCCCTCTTCGGTGAGCCCGGCCGGCAGCGGCAGCTCCAAAAGCAGCCCCGCCATCACCAGGCCGAAAAGGGTCATCCCGATACGCCAGGCAGGCGCCGCCCGCAGCCGGTCCCAGCTCTCCAGACCCGACAGAATTTGCTCTCTCATCCGGCAATGGTACACGATCCGCTTCCCCTTGCGGGCTTCCTAGGCTACGATGCCGGTGTGAACCTCCTCGGACTCCTTTTCCCTCTCCTCCCCTCTGCACTGGCCGCTTCCGGCGGACCTGATGCAGGGGACGAAGTTTTTACCGATAGCCAGGAGCCGGATGGCCCCAGCCACGTGTGGCTGGATGCCACAGGCGGAGAGGCTTTTGCACTGGCCGACGATGCGTTGGCAAGTGTAGATCTGCCCTTCTCCTTTACCTTCTATGGGCAGAGCTATGACAGCTTTGAGCTGTCCTCCAACGGGGTGATCTTTTTTGGAGGCGGCGGAAGTTCGGCATCCAGCGGCTTTTGTCCAGGTTCCACCTCTTGGACCGGCATTGCCGCCTTCTGGGACGACCTGGAGGCCAGCACCGTCTACGTGGATACCCTGGGCACCTATCCCTGGCGTACCACCGTCATTTCCTGGGAAGACGTGGGGCATGGTCGGGGGCCGGGTACCGGCAGCTTCCAGATCTGGCTGATGGAGGGCCGCAATGAGGCGGTGCTGGTCCACCAGGATCTGGACTTTGGCGATGCGACGGTGGACTACGGTGCTGCGGCAGTGATTGGAACTGCAAATGGGAGCCAGGGGCTTCCTTATTCCTGCAATGCCATCGTAATGAACAATAACTCGGTATGGTTTGGGGAGCAGTCCGGTCGCCCCGCCCGTGCCTTGGTGCGTACCGACGAGCTTTCCAGCCCCTGGCAGGGTCAGGGAGATGGCGACTTTCTGGGCCGCGCCATGGTGGTGGGCGACGTGAATGCCGACGGGGTGGACGATGTGCTTCTGGGTGCGCCCGACCGCGGCGCGGGAGAGGCCTACCTGATCTACAGGCCCGACACCGGAACCACCACGGACAACGCCGATGCTTCCTGGGGAGGCAACAGCAGCGGGGATGACTTCGGCTATGCCGTGGGCATGGGCGATCTGGACGGCGACGGGGTGGGCGAGCTGATGTTCGGGGCGCCGTCGGCAAGCGGCGGTCGGGGGGGCGCCTGGATCTACTCGGGAGGAGCCTGGGGAGGGGCATGGGTGACCGCCGATGCGGACCGGGAGATCCTGGGGGATTCCGGTTTTTCAGATGGTCTGGGAACGGTTCTGCGTGGCGACGGGGACCTGAACGGGGATGGCTACCTGGATCTTTTTCTGGGGGCACCGCAGGCGGATCGGGTGGGGCCGGATGCCGGGCGTCTTTTTGTTGTGAATGGTGGTGTGTTGGGCTCGGGGAGCAGTACGGTGTCCACGGTGGCAAACGCCAGCTTTGATGGTAGCGGTGTGGGACACCACCTGGGCAGCAGCCTCTGGGTGGGGCACCTTCAGTCTGGTACTCCGGATACGCTCCTGGTCGGTGCCCCCAATGCCAGTCGTGGCGCGGTGGACTCCGGTTCTGTGTTTCTGGTCCCCGGGGGAAATTGGAGCGGGAACCAGGATGTGGGCTCGGCAGCCTCCTGTGTGATCGACGGGCCGGACGTCGGGATGCATTTTGGTACGTCGATGGCCGTCGGGGATGTGGACGGCTCCGGTGCCATGGACCTGTGGGTGGGCGCGCCCAATGCCGACTCTTCGGCCTCGGACTTGGGACGTGCCTATCTGTGGCTGGATCCGGCGCAGAATGGATGTCCGACGACCGCGGCCGCCGATGCGGTGGTGCAGGGCACCTCGGCCGCAGCCCAGCTTGGGCGCCAGCTCCAGGTCAGCGATCTGAACGAGGATGGTTTCCCCGACATCCTCTTGTCGGCGCCGAATATGACCGGCGGTGCGACCAATTCCGGGGTGGTCTACGCATTTACCCAGCTTCCCTCTGGTAATACCGATGCCGATCTGGCGCAGCACCAGATCTCCGGCTCCTGGCGGGCCGGTGCCTTGGGTACCAGCCTGGGCGTGGCGGACGACGGGGATATGTATCCCACGATACTCTTTTCCGCGCCCTACGCGGACCTGGGCTACACCCACGATGGCGCCATGGCGAGCTGGAAGTATCGCCCGGACTTTGATGATCAGGATGCGGACGGCTTTGTGGCGGTCACCGCAGGCGGCAACGACTGCGACGATGCCGACGCCTCCGCCAACCCCAACGGCGTGGACGCGGCGGGTGACTCGGTGGATGGGGACTGCGACGGCTGGGTGGACGGCCAACTGCGGGTGCGTCGCGACGCAGGGGAGTGGTCCTGGGATCTGCAGAATTGGAGTGCCACCGGGGTGAGCCTCGAAGATTTTGAAGGCTACAATACCGGAGATACGGTGCTGGGTACCGGCGGGGTGCAGCTGGTGGGGGGCACTGCGGCGGTGCAGGTCTTTGGGAGCTGGCCGCGCGGGAGCCAGGCGGTGCAGGTGGGCGGAAATCCGAACCGTCTGACCATGACCTTTGGTCAGAATGTGGACGGCATTGCGATCCGCCTTCTTGATCCACAGGATTCCTTTACTCTCCAGGCCACCCGCAGCGGCACGGCCGTCGTGACCGGCTATCACTTCTCGGCGGCCGCGGATGACCGTACTGGTGGGCTCTTTTACAGCTTCCTTTTTGCGGGGGAGGTGAATTCCATCACCCTGGAGGGGGCCACCACCGATGGCTGGGGGCTGGACAACCTGCAGGTGCTCTACTCGGCGGACACCGATCGCGACGGCGACGGCTGGACCGATGTGGCCGGGGACTGTGACGACGACGATGCATCGATCTCGCCGGATGCGGCGGAGATACTGGGCGATGGCATCGATCAAGACTGTGATGGGGTGGTAGATGCGGGTGTGGCTGTAGTCTGGACTACAGAGTCTTCCTGGGAGGGGGCCATGGCCGCGGAGGCGGCGGCCCTGACCGAGATCGACTTTGATGTGGTGGCGGAGGGGGCACTGGTCGAGGATTTGTACCTGGACTTGGGTGTGGACTGCACCGGACTCCGGGGGGCGGCGCTCATCGGCACGACCGCCGCAAACGGCACCCGTGCGGCGACGGGAAGCCGCCTGCAACTGGATTTCACCGAGGCACAACCTGGCCTGGCCTTTACGCTCCTGGACGGTACCGGAACCTTTTCTCTACAGGCCTACAACGGCGGGGTCCTGGCCTATACCCAGATACTCCGGCCTTCCTCTTCCTCTCAGTTTTTTGCCTTTACCTTCCCCTATTCGGTGGATCGGGCGGTGATCAGCTCGGCGGGGGATGCTGACTACGGCATCGACGACCTCTCCTTTGGCAGCCTGGGCCTGGATGATGCCGATGGCGACGGTGTTTTCGAGCCCATCGACTGTGATGACAGCGAGGCTGGCGCCTACCCCGGTGCGGAGGAGATCTGGTACAACGGCATTGACGACGCCTGTGATGGCGGCAATGACGACGATCAGGACGGCGATGGGGTGGAGCTGAGCGCCGACTGCGACGACGAGGATGCGGCGATCAATCCCACGGTAACAGAAATCTGGTACGATGGGGTGGACCAGGACTGCTCCGGTGGCAGCGACAATGATCAGGATGGTGACGGCACGGATCTGGGCGCGGACTGTGACGACCTGGATGCGACGATCAACCCCGGTGCAACAGAAATCTGGTACGACGGGGTGGACCAGGACTGTTCTGGCGGCAGCGACGATGATGCCGACGCGGACGGTTTCGATGCTCCCACCGACTGTGATGACAACGCCGGGGGCACCTATCCCGGCGCCCTGGATCTGCCCTATGATGGCGTAGATAGCGACTGTTCTGGCACCTCCGACTATGACGTAGATGCCGACGGTCAGGACAGCAGCAGCTACGGGGGCCAGGACTGCGACGACAGCGTCCGCGACATCTATGCCGGCGCCCCCGAGACCTGCTACGATGGCGTGGATCAAGCCTGTGATGGCGGCGACGACTACGACTGCGATGCCGACGGTCACCCCTCCGATCTCTACGGCGGCGACGACTGCAACGACGGAATTGCCAGCATTTACCCTGGTGCTGTGGATCCTACTGGCGACGGCATCGACCAGGACTGCGATGGTGCATCCGACTACGACGCCGATCGCGATGGTTTTGACGACGTGGGCTATGGCGGTGCCGACTGCGACGACACCGATCGCAGCGTCTATCCTGGGGCTTCCGAGACCTGCTACGATGGTGTGGATCAGGATTGTGCGGGCGACGACGACTTCGACTGTGATGCCGACGGCCAGCAGGTGGAGGGGATGGGGCTGGACTGCAACGATGCCGACCCCACCGTCTTTGTGGGCGCAACGGACTTCCCCTATGACGGGGTGGATGCGGACTGCGATGGGAGCTCCGAGTACGATCTGGATGGCGACGGTTTTGGTACCTGGTGGTACGGCAATGGTACCGACTGTGACGACGATGATGCCTCGATCCATCCCGGTGTAGCGGATTCCTGCTACGACGGTGTGGACAGCAATTGTGACAGTCAAGACGACTATGACTGCGATGCCGATGGCTATGTGGATGATGCCTTTGGCGGCGACGATTGCAACGACGCGGATGCGACGATCTCTCCGGAGGCCACCGAGCTGGTGGGCGACGGCATCGATCAGAACTGTGACGGCAGCGACGTGGAGCTGTGTACCGACTGCGATGCCGATGGTTTTGACCAGTCTTCGGACTGCGATGATACCGACAAGGACATCTTTCCCGGTGCCACCGAACACTGGTACGATGGCGTCGATCAGGACTGCGACAACGCCAACGACTACGATCGCGATGCCGACGGTGACCCCGTGTCCCAGGGCGGTGGGGCAGACTGCGACGATACCTCGGCGCTGATCCGCTCGACCCTTAGCACCGATGACTGCGGACGGGGCGACGAAGACTGCGATGGCACGGCCGATGAGGATTGTGTGCCTCCCGGGGACGATACCGCGCCGCCCGATGACAGCAGCCCTCCCGATGATACGGCGCCGACGGATGACAGCGGCGACAGCAATCCCGGCGTGGACAGCTCGGAAGACTGGCGACCCGATGCCAAGGATCCGGACGCCCCCAAGGAATACCAGCGGAAGGGCTGTTCCTCCACCGAGGCACCCGTCGGCTTTGCGGCAATGTTGGGTCTTGCGGCGCTGCTGCGGCGTCGTCGTGACACCTCCCGATAGAAAAGCGTGACTCTGTTCAGAGTCACGCTTCCGAAGATCGAGGTTTGAGATGGCGCATCCCCTGGTCAGTACGCTCCTGAAATTTCCCGAGCCAGATGGGACCCTGCTCCCTGAGCCGATGCTGCGTCGGGATGCGGCCTTGGATTCCGTGCTGGATCCGCTCCGGCAGTGGGCCTTGGGATCGACCTTCATCAGTCCGGAATCCCGGCTGCAGATCTGGAAGCCCAAGGAGGTTGGGCATCGGATCCACGGCGAACAACGCGTGGAAGTGGAGGATGGTCGCGTCCATCAGAAACATCTGGGCGGGGAAGCACGTTTTGCGGAGACCGAGAGCGAGGAGAGCCGCCTGAAGCGGGAGGCACACGAGGCGGCGTTGGTGTCGGAAGCGGAAGCCATGGGCAAGGTGCTTTCCGGGACGGAGGATGCCGATCTTCTGGATCTCCAAATCGGTGAAAACGGCGTGCTCCAGACCGATGGGGAGCTGGGGACATTGACGGGAGAGGATCCGCAGACGGAGATCCAGACCGAGGAGCTGCCGGGGGATGAGGTAGCGGTGGTCCAGACGGAAGGGGGCACCGTGGTCGCCTACGAGCCGGCTCCCGGCGGTTTTTCGCTGCCCACCCTGGAGTCGCTGGGGATCTTCGCGAAGACCGCTCCGCCGGATCTGCTGGCCCAGGCGCGGGAGCTGCTTCAGAGTACCAAAGAGGAAGACGACGGACAACTCGCCACCTTCCTGGAGAATCGCCGGGCAGAGATTGCCGCTATCCCCGGGAAAGCGGCAGTGCTGGAGCTGCAGGTGCGGGCCACCGCCGATGGGGCGGCCTTGGCCATGGAGGCGACCTGTGCGGCCCAACAACAGGCCGTTGCGATGGTGATCGCCCAGCAACGGGCGCAGGTCTTGGCTTCTGCTCAGGCCCAGCGCAACGCAATTGCCGCGCAGGCGGCGACCACGCTGGCAGCGGTGGAGGGGGCCACACGGGGCGGAAAAGCAGCCTTGCTGGGGGGCTATCAGGTACTTTTGGCACGTATTGCGGCCGCCGAAGCCGGACAGCGGGCCACGATCCTGGGAATCTACGCGTCCACGGATCGGTCCTACCGCTCCGCCGGGGTGACCGTGGGCGCCCAGGCCCTTGCCGAGGGCGCACGTCGGGCCTCGGGCTGGCGCCGCCGGAAGATCAACCGGGACGACAGCCTCTTGGATGGGGCGCTTACCGACAACCGCCTCGAAGCGCGGGCAGAAGCGGCTGAAAAAGTCTCCAAGAAGTACCAAGAAGAGATCATCGCCACGGCCAACAAGCAGGCGGATGGCGCCCGGCAGAACGGCACCAAAGACCTGCAGGTGGTGGCGCAGGCGGCGACGGCCGCACGTACTCAGGCAAAGCAGCTCTATGATGGGATGTTGGCCCAGATCGAGAAGGCAAACCTGGACTCTCGCGCAGCGGTAGCGCAGGCATCGGCGGGCCTGACCACTGCCGTCAACCAGACCGCGGCGGCTTCGCTCTCGGCCCTGGATCGTCACGGCCAGAGCCAGAAGGAGGGGATGGCCACCGCTACGCAGGCCGAGATCGCAAAACTCCAGAATATGGCCAACCTGTCGATCAGTGGCTTACGACAGGGGCTTGCGGATGCCGCTGCTTCGATGGGTGCTTCTCTTAACGGGCTGGAGGCCCAGCTTTTGGGTGTACCGGCTCCAGAGCCCGACGCACTGCGGGCCGCACTCGATGGGGCTGGTGCCGCGTTCTCTGCGCAATTCGAGGCGATGACCAATGCTTTTGGTGCCGGCGCCACCACTGCGGTTGGCAGTATCCAGCAGCAGCTGGTGGGGGTGGCCACCGGCCTGCAGAGCCAGGCGATGGCGGGAGCCGAGGCGGCGAGTCAGATGGGTGCGCAGGCCTTGGAACACCTGGGCCTCGTAGGAGCAAAGTCCAAGGAGATCTTCCCGAAGCTCTCGACGGGACATCAGAAGGGGGTGAACTACTCCGTTCAGGGGGCGCAGAAGGGTTTTGGTCAGGTGCAGGAGGGCCTGACAAAATGTTATTCCGAGCTAGGGAAGATGCTGACGGAG
This sequence comes from uncultured Pseudomonadota bacterium, assembly GCA_903891165.1. GTDB lineage: Bacteria > Myxococcota_A > UBA796 > UBA796 > SXON01 > CAITDR01. The sequence goes on along the minus strand of CAITDR010000362.1, from coordinate 8,780 downwards.
GGCTCGGCCGCAAATGTGAAGTCGCTGACCGAAGGCCTGAAGGGTGCCCTGGCGGGGATGAGCGCAAAGATCACGGAGGAGGCGGACAAAGCCGCAGCCGAGGTGCAGCCGCGCTGGAAGACGGTGCTGAAGTGGGTGCTGATCATCGTCCTGGTCATCGTGATCGCCGTGGTGCTCGGGCCGCTGGTGGTGGGCGCGGTCACCGGTGCGGCCGCGGCGCTCGGCGCTTCGGCAGCGGCGGCCGGGGTGATCGGCGCGGTGGTGGGCGGCGCGATTGTGGGGGCGCTCTCGGGGGGGGCGACCACGGTGATCGGCAATGTCTGCGATGGAAAACCCTGGAACGAAGGGCTGATGAAGGCAGTGCTCTTGGGAGCACTCGGCGGCGCCATCGGCGGCGGGGTGGGGGCTCTGGTGGGCAAGCTGACGCCCCTGGCGCAGTTCTCCATCAAGGTGGCGACGGATGTCAGCTTTGATACGACCGTTCAGCTGATCTCTGGCACTTTCACCTGGGACGGCTTCCTGCTCACCCTGGTCTCCTCCGTGATCACCAACGGGGCCGAGAATATCAAGGGTATCAAGAAGATCCAGACCGACATCCAGGATGGTGCGAAGATCAAACTCGGTGGCGTGGAGACGGGCACACCCGATGTCAACGTCAAGGCCGGGGTCGAAGGAGGAGACGGCACGGTCAAGACCGGAACGGACGGACCGGAGACAACGGTAAAATCGACTACCGAATCCCCCGAAACGACTGTAAAGGGCACTACAGATGCTCCCGAAACCGTGCTCCCCAAGACCGGCACCGATCAGGCCAAACACCTGGGCTGGCCTGAGGCACCCGAGGGCTATGTGTGGGTCAAGCGGGACACCGGCAAGCCCTACCTGCGTCGTTCTGCGGGGGGCAAAGATCTACCGAAGTTCAAATATGACGAGGCCAAAGGTGCCTTTGTAGACACCGATACCGGACTCACCCTGAAGACCACCGCCGAAGTGGAGGCGGTGGTCAAGGTCAAGTCTACCGAAAAGGGGCTTCGTCCCGAGCCCGAAGCCTACCTCTCCAAGGAGCACATCGACGCCCACCTGAAGCTCTTTGAGGAGGGCGCCGCCTACCTGGTCCCCAAGAAGATGCTGGACAAATTCGGTCGCGAGCCGGTGGGGCGGAAGATCGGACAGTTTGTGATGACCAAGGCGGAGATGGATGGGCTCTTGGCCAAAGCAGGCGGAGATATTTCGAAGATTGAGAAGGCGCTGGGCATTCCGCCGGGGGCCTGGGCGGGCGAGACCCTGGTGCGTATCGACGTAAAGGTGCCCAAAGAGCACAACCTTCGGCTCCCCAACGGCAACGAAGCCGGGGCCAATGAATTGTGGATTCCCGGCGGGAAATTGCCTACCGGCCAGGCGGAGGCGGTGGTGGACAATTTGATCAAGGGCTCCTTTATCGAGACCATTATCGCGGGCGGGCCTTAGAAAAGCCACAGTCTGCCCTTGTCGGCTGTGGGGATGTGTATAGCCTGCACCGATGCGCAGAAAGGGACCCTTTGGCATCAACCCGCTGGTAGATTGTGTCTTCCTGGCGCTTTTTGGCGATCCTGAACGACCAGGGATCCTGCTCTCTTTTTTGAATGCGGTCCTGGGGCTGAAGGTACCTATTGTGGGGGTCACCTTGCGGAATCCACGTCAAGGACCGGCCTTTGTGGGGGATGACTTGAGCGTGTTGGACGTGGAGGCGATCGATGCGGAGGGGCGGATCTACCAGGTGGAGATGCAGAACCGGACCCATGGCAGCCTGAGGGCCAGGATGCTCTACAACTGGGCCAGCCTCTACGAAAAGCAGCTTGTGGAGGGAGATCCCTGGCAGAAGCTGCGTCCTGTGATCTGCATCTGGATCCTGAACGAGAACATTCTGCGGCGGGCGCCGCAGGTGCATCACTGCTTCACGCCGAGCGACATCGGTGCAAAAATTTCTCTGAGCGATCACTTCCAAATCCATACCCTGGAGCTGGAGAAATGGAGGATTAGGGGGGCAGGCACATCAAAACCCATCCGAAACTGGTTGCGTTTTCTCACGGAGGGGGAAAATTGGGAGGACGTGCCTGAGGATATTTCCAACCCGGACATGGAGGCTGCAATGGACGTGCTGGAACGTTTTGCGAAGAACGCAGCTTGGAACAGCGCCTACCGGGCGCGGGTAGAGTACCGGCGGAACGAGATCTCCCGGGAGTTCGAACGTGACCAGTTGACGCGCGAGCGGGACGAGGCCATGGTCGTGATCGAGCAGGAGCGCGCCGCGAAAGAGCAGGCTCTTGCCGCGAAAGAGCAGGAGCGCGCCGCGAAAGAGCAGGAACGGGCAGCCCGATTGGAAGCGGAGGCGGAGCTGGTCCGTTTGCGGGCGCGTCTGGGACCGGGCGGAGAGAGCTGACGGCTGGGCCTCAGCGCCGCGGAAAAAGCGGCTTGGTGCCCCACACTGCCGCCAAAGCCACCAGCAACAAAAGAGATGGCAGAGCGCCGCCTCCCCCTCCGACTATCCCCCGCTCCATTCCTCCCCGCACCAGTGCGCTGATCACCACCAGCAATCCCGTGGTCACCAGACTCCCCACGACCCCCCGGTACAAACCCAGCCCCACCCCCATCGCACCGGCCGCGGCTCCGGTTGCCAGCTCCCCCCACCGGATCGGCGCATCCATCGTCCTGGCCACGGCGTTTGCCTCTGGGTAGTGCACCCCTCCAAAAAACCAGCCCGCCCCCGTCCACTCCGGTCCTCCCCCGCCAAGCCCCGCCTCCGCGCCCACCAGCGTCGGCAACGCCGCCACCAGCCCCAGGGCGGCCCCCCATCCCAACAGCTGGGCCGGTCCCACCCCCAGACTCCCCAGCGCCAGGATCACCCCCTCCCGCCGCATCCGCACCACCCCCACCTGCAGGCCCACGAGGCTCAGGCTGCTCCCCACCAGCCCCCACAGCCCCGGCAGGGCCTCCAGCGGTTGCCCCTCCACCAGCAGCACCAGCGCCAAAAGACACAGCCCCCCGCCCTGCACCGCCATCAGTGCCCGCAGTAGCCGTCCTCCGCAGATTTGTATCAGCGCGCGGTCCATCTTCCCCAGCTACTTGCAACAAAAAAAAGACAACCAACCATTAGGCAACCGCTCGATAGCTCCACGCCCCCCCGAGAGACCATCGTATCCAGAAAACGCACGGTCACCCAAAAAGGCAGAAGGAGTCCGCCTATCACCAGGGTAATGGGTTGCCTACCCAAGGCCATCGGAACCGCCCCCAGACTCAAGAGCAGGCTGCCCACGGGTAGCAACGTCCGCTTCCACAGCAGCCATCGCTCCGCCTGATGCCGCCGGGGATCTGCCTTTTTTTTCAGATCTTCCATCAACCTCCCGCTGGACTTTTCCGCGGCCTGCGGTCCGTTGCTCCGGGGCAGCACGATCGAGGTGGCCAGCGACGAAAAATGGGCGCCCATCGTACCTTCCCAATCGGTCAGCTCTCCCTCTCCCAGCACCACACGCAGCCCCTCCCGCTCGGGTTCCAGTCGCCACGCAGCCGCGTGCCCATGCAGGCTCTCGCCCGCAAAATACAGCATTCCCCCCTGAAGAACCACGGACCAAGGCCCCATCCGAAGCGGCCTTCCTTCCACGGGCCGGATCTGACTTGCGGCTTCCACACGGGCTTCCCGAAGCACCCGCCGCGCCGCCGGCTCGATCCCATGCGCTGCCCCAAGCTGCAGCAGCGTCATGACCCCCAGGGGTACGAGGAGAGGAAAAACAAGCTGAAATCCGGAAATCCCCAGGCTCTGGAGTCCCAGCCAGGCGCCCTCCTCCTGCATGCGCCGCAGGCCGGTCACCGTTCCGACCAGCGTACCCACGGTCAGCGCAATCCCCAGGATCATCCCGGAACTTCCCACATATAGTTGCGCTACCAGCGCCGGATCGGGCACCACGGCCGTCAGCAGAAGTGCCTGTGCAAAAAGGCCCAGACTGCCCAGGAGGAGGGCCAGGGCGGTCACCTTCACCATCGGCGGCCCCACCGCTGCACACAACAGCCTCAGCACCGGCAACCGAAGGTGACCGGCGCGACGGGGGAGAACAGGTTATGGACCCTGAATCTGTGCCCCTCCTCGGGCGGGGACTTTCGAAGTGTGCGGCGGGCGGCCGCTTGCACATGGAGTAGCAGCATGAATTTCAACGTGGGCGACAAGGCGGTCTATCCCGCGCATGGGGTAGGGATCATCCGGGACGTAGTCACGGAGGAACTCAGCGGCGAAAAGGCTACCTTCTATGTCCTGAAGATTCTGGACAACGGCATGACCATTCGGGTGCCGGTGCACAATGCTCAGCAGATCGGCATGCGCACCATTATCAACCGGGAGCAGATCGACAAGGTCTATGAGATCCTGAAAAATCGCGACGTGCCCACCGACAACCAAACCTGGAACCGCCGCTATCGCGACTACATGAGCAAGATCAAGACCGGCGATCCTATCGAAGTTGCGAAGGTGCTCCGCGATCTTGCACTTCTCAAAGGCGACAAGGCCCTGTCTTTTGGCGAGCGAAAGATGTTTGATCAGGCGCGGAATCTCCTGGTGCAGGAGATCGCGGTGGCCCGGGACGACGACGACAAGCAGGTCGCCATCGAGATCGACGCGCTCTTCCAGGCGAAGTGAGCGCGGCGGCCGAGCGGCCAAAAACCGGTTAGACGCCGACTGCTGCGGGCGGCTCCACTTCGGAGCCTGCACCGGGGCGGAGAGAGCATGTCGGAACGGTCGTCCCTTCGCGTCTACAATACGCTGACCCGCACCGTGGAGCCTTTTGTGCCCCGCGAGCCTGGAAAAGTCGGCGTGTATGTCTGTGGAATGACGGTCTACGACCTCTGCCACATCGGCCATGCCCGCGCCATGATGGCCTTCGACGTGGTCGTCCGCTATTTGCGTAGTGTAGGCTACGAAGTCAACCATGTGCGCAACCATACGGACGTGGACGACAAGATCATCGCCCGCGCCAAAGCGCTTGGAAAGGGTGGTCTGGAGGTTTCGGCGGAGTATATCGCCGAGCTGGACCGTGATCTGGATGCGGTGGGCTTGGTGCGGCCGACCGTGGAGCCGCGCGTCAGTACGTCGATCCCGGAGATTCTGGAGGTGATCCGCCTGTTGGTGGAGGGTGGCCATGCCTACCAGGGGCCTTCCGGCGATGTCTACTTTTCTGTGGAGAATTTCTCAGAGTACGGGAAACTTTCGGGCAGGAAGCTGGAGGATCTGCGGGCCGGGGAACGGGTGGAGGTAAACCCGGACAAGCGCCACCCCGGCGACTTTGTGCTCTGGAAGTCGGTGGCGGGTGCGGCGACCATCGAGGGCGCCGAGCCCTGCTGGGACAGTCCCTGGGGTGTGGGGCGTCCGGGCTGGCATATTGAGTGCTCAGGCATGTCCCGGCACTACCTGGGTGACAGTTTTGACATCCACGGCGGTGGCATCGATCTGATCTTCCCCCACCACGAAAACGAGATCGCCCAGTCGGAGTGCGCCACACACGTCAGCCCGATGTCCAGGTACTGGCTCCACAATGGGCACTTGAGCCTGGGCGGTCCCGATGGCGCCATCAAAATGTCCAAGTCCCTGGGCAATGTGATCACCATCCGCGACCTTCTGGCGTCGGTGCCGGCAGAAGTGCTGCGCCTCTGCTACCTGGAAGTCCACTATCGCTCGCCTCTTTTGTGGGGGCAGGATGTCCTCGCCAATGCGACGGGTGCCCTGGATCGGCTCTACCAGGCCAAGGAGCTGGTGGAGGAGGTCATGGCCACCGGGACGGAGGCACCCATCGACAGCCTGGGTGAACATGGGGAGGAGGTTTTTGTGCTCGCTTCGGCCTTCCCGCTGCGCTTCCGCAACTCGATGGACGATGATTTTAATACCGCTGCGGCGATGGGTTTTCTGTTTGAGCTGGTGCGGGCGATCAACCGCTTCGGCAACGACCGTAAACGTCGTCGTCAGGGCAAGCTCGCCTTGGCCCCGGTCAAAGAGGCTTTTCGCCTCTGCTCCGAGGTCCTGGGCATCGGGGGCTATGTGCCCGCGGCCTTCTTTGACGAGCTGAAGGTGAAGCGCCTGGGCCCGGCGGTGGCCGAGGTGGAGGCGATGGTGGCCGACCGTGCGAAGGCCCGTGCCGAAAAAGACTGGGCTGCCGCCGATCGTCTGCGCCTGGAGCTGGAGAGCCGGAACGTGGTGGTGATGGACGGCGCGGAAGGCAGCACCTGGCGGGTGCGCGTCTCTTGACCGGTCCAGGGGAGGGGGGAGCCCTCCCCGTTAATTCCCCGGAGGCCGAAGCGGCGCTGGCTGCAGAAGCCATGGATCAAGGGGATTTTTCGCGGGCGCTGCGGCACCTTGCGCGGGCGCTCTATGCCGATCCGGAGTGTCCGGAGTATCAGCTGCTCTTTCACCGCCTGATGGCGGGGCAGGCCGATCCGCTCGCGCTGTTGCCTGCAGGATCCGGGATGGGGCTGGGAGAAGCATTGCTTCGCTCGCTGCTTTTACATCGTCTGGGTCGGGATGCGGAGGCACTGCGGCTCCTGCTGCAGTTGTCCGCGGTGCAGGCGGCTCCGCAGCTCTTGCCGAGGCTCCTGGCCTGGTCGGAGCCTGCAAAGATGCCGGCGGTTGGTCCGGGCTTCTACCAGCGTTTTCTGGTGTCCTGGCTGGGTCGGCTGCCGGGGGTGCGGGTGGAGGGCGCCGTTCTGGACTACCTGATCCCGATATCGCAGCGGGCTTTTTCCTGCTGGCCAGAGCAGGCTTTTGGCAACCTGCACGTCACCTTTCTACGGAAAGCCGGGCGGGACAGGGAGGCATTTCCCGTCGCCATGCAGCTCTATAAGCAATTTCCCGGTTGGGGGACGGCGTTGTCGTTGGGGATGCTGCACAGCGCTTCCGGCAGTGTGGAGGTGGCAAAATCCTGGTATCAACAGGCACTTTCCTACAAGCCGGAAGATGTGGCCACCCGCAATGATCTGGCGGATCTGCACCTGGACAGCGGTGATTTTTTGGGGGCGGCCGCACTGTACACGGAGGTGTTGGTCCGTGATCCGTCAGATAGTTGGGCGATCACCTCCCTCCTCTTTTGTACGATGATGGGGGAGGGGAGGCTGGAGGAGGAGAGCCGGCAGCAATTGGAGCGCCTGGCCGCTGAGGGCGATGAGCGTGCGACGGAGCTTTTGCGACGGGCAACACCCTGCACTTCCCACTGAATGAGGCTTCATTCAGTAAAAAGAGGCGGACAGGGCGGAAAAATCAGGAGATCCTGCTACTGGTGCTCGATACCTGCGTTCAGCTCGAAGCCGGTGATGGTGTCCAGACTTTCGGTGTCGGCGTCGTAAAAGGAGATGCGCCCCAGCTCGTGTTCCTGGCTGCACCAGGCGGTGGCCGTACCCGGCAGGGATCCGACGTAGACCGGCAGCGAGGGCAGCTTGATCTCGGTGTTGAGCAGAGTACCGAAGGACAGGGCTTCTAAAAGCGGGTAACCTTTGAGGATAAACCAGCCATAACGCCCATCATCGGAGACGGTGTAGCCGGTGGGCTCCGCAGGCAAGAGCAGCGGATTGGAGCGCAGGTCGCTCAGATCCACCTGGGTCAAGGCCCATTTTCCGTAGAAGGGGCTGGTGGTGTCTGCCTCGGGTGCGTCGCCCTTGGTGTGGAAGATCAACAGCGAGGAGCCGTCCGCCGAGAGGGCCACACTCTGGACTGGCTTGACCAGGGGCCGCTCCAGCACAGAGTCGTCGGTCTGATCCCAGATTGCAAAGCGGTCTTTGGCCGAGGAGCTGGTGTACAGGATACCCCGGCGCCCATCGCCCACAAATTGGAGGGAGCCATAGCTGCCCTCCACAGGGAGGTCCACGATCTCCGGCGTTCCAAAGGGATTTGTGGGGTCCAGCAGCCAGAGCTGCGCATCGCCCCGTGCGACCACCGCAAGCTGCAGACCGTCGGGAGAGATGTCCATGTCCGAGGGGTCGGCACCGACGGGGACCCGCTCCAGCGTCTGGTCGGCGAGGTCCACCACCACCACTTCCTCCGTGCCGCGCTGGCGCACAAAGGCGTAGTTTCCATCGGGAGAAAGCTCGACCTCCTCCGCTTCGGGGGCGTCCATGGGGTCTTCGGCCAGGGTGATCAGGTCGGGTACCAGGCTTGCAGCGGTCAAATCCACCAGTGCTAACGAGGCATCACTGACGACGACGGCCCGGCCGCCGTCCTCAGTCCAGCGTACCCCGGCGGGCTTGAAGCCCACCGCCATCGGCCAGTGAACCGCATTCTGAAGGTCCACAAAGCTCACTTCCGAATAGGACTGGATGCCGTTGCCCGTTCCGAGTGAGTCGGCGTTTTCGTCGTACCAGGCCATGGCCCAGCGTGAGTCTCCCGACAGCGCGAGGCGGTTGAAATTGTCGCGGATGGGCACACGCACTTCTGCCAGGGTCTCTGCGTCCAGAATGCTCAGGTCGTCGCTACCTTGGTTCAGGGTCACCGCCCATTTTCCGTCCGGCGTTGCGATCACCGTGGAGGGCAGCGTGCCGACGGGAACGGTGATCACAGCCAAGCCCGGAACGGTCACACGGGTGACCGTATTACGGCCGGGGTTGGCGATAAACACATAGTTGTTGGTGGAGGCAGGCGCCAATTTCAGAAGGTCATCCTCCTCTTCGGGTGGAGGTTCCTGATCGTCCCCATCGGTGGCGCCCGGGGCACCGGTGTCCCAGGCTTCGTCGGCCATCCCACCCGTGTTCAGGGCATAGTCTTTGCAGGCCAACAGCAG
>CAITDR010000361.1 GCA_903891165.1 uncultured Pseudomonadota bacterium | reverse complement strand
TGGTATTGATGGACTGTATGATGCCGGAGATGGATGGCTACCAGGCCACCCGCGAGCTGCGGCAGCGTGGGGCAAAGCTGCCGATCATCGCGATGACCGCGAACGCACTGCCGGGTGCACGGGAAGCCTGCCTGAACGCAGGAATGGACGACTATCTTACCAAACCTATCGACCCGGCACGGCTGGAGGCCATGCTACGGCGTTGGGTACAGGTAGCCTCTACCGTGGCCGACTCGACAGCGCTGGAGCAGGTGCGACAGGTGACGGGACGGGGGGAGGAGGGTCTGCGCGAGCTGGTGGGTGTTTTTTTGGAGGACGCAGGGCAGCGGATGAAAGAGCTGGAGGAAGCTGCGGCCCTTCACGATGGAGAGAAGATGGGGCGGGTGGCCCATAGCCTGAAATCGGCGGCGGGCTACCTGGGCGCGCTGGAGGTGCAGAACCTGTGCACCGACCTGGAAAAAGCGGCGTTTTCTGGCGATATGGTCAAGTCCCAGCCTCTGGCGCTGCAGCTTCCCGCGGCTATCGAAAGGTTCCGTGCCGCGGTAGAGGAGCGGGGTAAACAGCCGTAAATCGCCGACTTTTCGGCAGGTCTTGACCTGTCAAGACCCCTCGGTGACCTCGGTCACCCGCACCTCACAGGGCAGCGGATAGCGCAGGCTGACCACCCAGTCCGTCGCCTGACGCAGCGCCTTCTGGGATGTCTCTTCGGTAATATGAAGCTGCACTTCGTTGCCGTTCATCTCCATCTCCACCGGCTGGCCGTCGATACGCAGCTCCAGGCCATCGGGGTCCGGGGTCTCCTCCAGCATCACAATCGCGGTGGCCGTTCCCTGAAGCGAAATCTGCACCCCCGCATCCTTGAAGCGGGTGTATTTGACGCTTCCATTCTGCCAAAGCTCAAAACGGCCCGGTCGAACCAGTGCCTGGGGCATATGGGTGGCATCGTCCTCCATCCCCGGCCCCTGAAAGGAGAGGCTGCCATCCGGCTCGAAGTTGCCCTGCAAGCCATAGTCGGTCAGGCGTGACAACATCGCTGGCTGATACGACGCGCCGCAAGAAGAAGCCAGCTTCATATGCAGCCAGCCTCCTTTTGCCGTACCTTCGGTGGTCTGGATAGCGACCAGCCAAGCCAGACCACCAAACAGGATCAGACTGCCGATGGCCGCAGGCACCGCCAGCACCAGCATACCCATGCCCGTACGACGGGCATGTTCGGCCGGCTCCGGCGGAGAAGGAGGAGAATCAGAAATGGGCCACCCTCAGTTGATGTCGACGCAGTCGCCGCCCAGGTTTTCCATATCGAGGATGGCGCCCTTGGTATAGTCGCCCTCGGTGGTGGGGGTGTAGCTGCCCCGCGCCCAGTCGTTGTCGCCTACATAGGAGTTTGTTCCAACCACTTTGGCATAGAGGTAGGCGATGGTCTTCTCGTTCACATTCCCCGAGGGCGAGAGCGGGTCCAGCTTGAAGACGGTATCGTAGATATCGTCGTCTACCTTTTTGTTTCCGAAGAAGTCCTCGTAGTCGAAATTGCAGGTACGGTTTGCGTCCTCCAGGTTCCACTCCGCCTTAAAGGAGCGGTCACACTGAACGCAGGGGTCCGTGCTCCAGTTGATGTCCCCTTCGCTGCCGGTGATGGTGAAGGTGTCCACGCAGTCGTCTTCAAAGCCCTCTTCTTCAAAAAACCAATACCAACCTTCGGTCCCAGAGATGTTTCCGGCATCATCGATGGTGGCCTTCAGCCAGCGGTAGACGGTAGAGTCGTCACAGCCCTCCGATTTGTCATCCCAATAGCCCTGCTTCTCCGGAGGAAGAATCGGACTGAATTCCGGTTCAGTGGAAACGGATTCCTTGCTGGACTCCTTGGGACCCCCAGTACACGCCACCAGCAGCAGCCAGATCATAAAGCCTCCATCGCGCCCATCCTATCGCATCGGCGGCCTGCGGTCAGCCCGATCCGTGCATCAACAGGAGGCCCGCGCCCAGGCTGGCACCGTTGGCCAGACCAGACACGGCGATCCCTCGCCGCCAGGCCCAGCCTCGGGATGGATCCCGGAGGGCAAAGGCATAGACGGCGCCTTCAAAGAGCCAGATACAGATCTCCGCCGAGCCGATCCAGAGCCAGGCCGGCCCCCACTGCGGCCAGAGAAACCAGAGCACCGGGTGGGTCAGGCTGCTGGCCAGAACTCCCCAGAATAGCGCTCGGCGGCCCAGCTCCGGCCAGAGCCAACCCGAGAGGATGGGCACCTCGATCAGGAGTGTCCCCGCATAGGCCCGGATCCAGGCCTCAAAATAGTCCGTCAACGGCGCACCGAGCCCGCCGCCAGCACCCCCAGCTCCATCCATCCGTGGAAGAGCACGAGGCTCAGGTAGCCACTGCGCACCGCTATCGGATCTGCGGCGGCGGCGGCGCATAGTCCCAGGGTACCCAGCAAGGCCAGACGGAGAAGCCACTGGGCGTTGGTCCAAGAAGACCGCTCAAAAAATCCGGTCGAAACCGGCAAAAGCCCCACCCAGCAGAGATAGTGCACCGCCTGACCGAAGGCAAAGGAGAGCACGAGGCGGCTGCTCCAGGGTTCAGAGAAGCCCGGTGCCAGACTTTTGGCCAGACCCGAAAAGCCCAGACCGGCGGCGGAGTCCCAGGACACCTGAGCGTCCAGGGCGCCCGTCAGAATTCCCCCCATTCCCAGCATAAAAAAGAGTGCCACCGGCAGTCCCTGCCGCAGGGGCAACAGCCAGAGCAGAAAGCCCACCGCCACCACATTGTGGGCATGGCCCAGCCACAACGCCGCTTGCGACGGCCAGATCAGCGCCGGGACGGCGAGGAGCGCGACCCCCGCCCCCCGCAACAGGGAGCGCCCGTACAAAACTCCACCGGCTAACACAAGCACACCCGCGAATTGTTCCCAAAAACTGCCCGCAGAATGGCCCAGTGCCAGGGCCACCCGCAGCCCAACCAGGGCCAACAAGCCGGGTGCCAACCAGAAGATCAGCGCCCGCGAAGCCGAAGGCCGCAAAAAAAGCACCCAGATATCGCCGATCACATGGGGCACACCGAAGAACAGTGGCGCCAGGAGCATCAACCAGAGTGGTGCTCCCAGGGTGGCCACCGCCACAATCAGCAGGCCGCCGAC
>CAITDR010000360.1 GCA_903891165.1 uncultured Pseudomonadota bacterium | reverse complement strand
GGCGTCTACAGCCCGGGCTACGACGCGGCCAACGCTTTCTTTGAGTATGTCTGGCTGTCGGCACCGGCCGAGTTGCTTGCGCTGTGGCCGGAGTCGGCATGGGCCTTTGATGATCCCATCTGCTCCTGGCTCTACCTGATGGTGGGTGTCGACATAGGGTACCCAGAGGCGTGTTACAAAGACCCAAACATCCCGACCGCCGTCGACATGGCCTGGGAGCCTACCTTTCTGGTGTCGGGCCAGCAGCCCTACGCGGCCTGGCAACTGATCGCGGCGGACTCCGGCCCGAACGGCGATGCCGAAAAGGTGGGGATACGACTTCGGTACTGGGTCGGGTTGATGCATCACTTTTCGATGTTCCTCCCACTGGAGAACAGGGATCGCTACAGCATCGAGGACCTGCCACCTGCACTCTTCGACGGCGACCGGGTTCCCTTTCGGGGCACCCTGGTCAAATGGTGGATGTACTACCTCCACTCCATTCGGGTGGCGATCCGGTGGACCGATGCCGAGCTGGGCGAGACGGACAGTGATATCAAATACCACTGCGATCCGGCGCGCAACGTGGAAGCCCGGCCCGGTCAGACCTATGATGGGGTCACCTACGAGGCGGACGCAAGCGGCGCCCCGTCCGTCCTGTGCTTTTCAAGCCATGCGGCTTTTGAGGCTGGAGATGAGGAGATGACCTCCCTGCTTGGGCATGTGGTCTGGGGGGAGGTCTGCATGCTGGTGGATCCCGGCGAGCTACGCGATATGGAGGCGCTGGCACAGGAGGGCTTCGCGCGGCTGTTCGGGGAGCGCGTGAAGATCCAGTTTGAGGTCAATTTTTGGGGACGGGACGGGCTTTCCTTCGAGCCAGGGTATCGTCCCCACATCGTCGAACGAAACTTCTGCCTCGCGGCACGCGCGTTGGAGGAGCGGAGCAGCCTGCATCGGCGGATCGATCAGGTGCGGCAGAGCCCGTATGGGCGTTGGCTGTTTCGCAACTTCGATCAGGAGCGAATGATGACCTCGGCGGCAGCGGCGGTGGCCGCCGCGAAGCCCTGCCCATGTACGCAGGAGGTGGTGTCGCCCTTTGGCCCCCCGGCGGTGTCGGATGGTTCCCGGTTTTCCAGCGTGACGATGGCGCGCCCCGGTGGCCCGATCAAAACACCCTGCCGTTGTTTCTAGGGGGACCGATGCGCCCCTGGCTGTATGCGCTCCCCCTGATTGCCTGTTCCACCGGGTCGGAGAAGGAGAGTTCACCCAGGGCAACAACCGACACCACGGAAGAAGTCGGTGAGGATTCAGCCTGTACCGAGCCTCCGTCGCTCCCCCTCCTTCCCGGACCGACCGTGAGCACGGTGAATCTGCCAGCCTGCGCCACCACCAGCGGGCATCTGGTGGCTGCCGCCGAAGGCGATGGCGTGGCCTTTGTATGGGCAGAGGACGGGTGTGTGGAGGAGGATCCGTACCGTTCCTATGTACGGCTGTTTGACAGCGCCAACCCGGGGGGCCTCGTCATCCGCGATGATCAGGATCTTCCCTACTTTGGGGTCCGGGTGGATCTTCGGGTGCGGGAGGCCGGCAGTCAGGTGGCGGTTTCGTGGGCATCTGACACACTGGAGGAGGGCGGTACATGGCTGATCGACGGGGCTACCGGCACGGTGACCACCCGGTTTCAGGGGGAGGGGTATGTCCTGGGCTTTCCTCCCGAGTTCAGCGACGATCTGTTGCTGTTGGGGGCGCCGGGGGAAGGCCAGGGAGGTTCCATCTATCTCTTTGATGCGGATGTCACCGGCTTTCTATCGGAGGCGGACGCGATCGCCGAACACCATGCCCGGCCGGGCCACTCGGGCTTCGGCAAATTTCTGGTTTCCGTGGGGGACGTGGATGGGGATGGGCCGTCGGAGGTGATCGTCAGCGAATATGGCTCTTTGCCGTTGCTGGTATCCGGTCCGGACCTGCTGGAATATGATGGTGTCTATTCCGGGATGCCTTTCGGGACAGAGGTCATGTTCACCGAAAAAACCGCCACTGGTCTGCCGGACTTCGACGGGGATGGTCTGCGGGACTTCGCTGTCGGACACCGCCCGTCGTCGTCGTCTCCACTCGGAAACATCACCTTCCATACTGCTCTTCAGGCTGATGCGGTGGCTACCCTGTACGATGATCGGCAGGGGGACCATGAGATCGGAGCCGAGTTCGGAGCGCTGGGCGACGTGAATGGGAACGGACTGCCCGAAATGGTGGTGACGGAGAAGGATCCCTTCGACCCGTCGCACCTGTTTGTGGTGGAGGCGCCCTTCTGTGGGGTGATGATGCTGGGGGAGGTGGGGACTCCACTGGAGCTGCCCGAGACCTGCTGTTCTGGCACCTCCGCCGTGGAGGGAGCCTTGGTGTTGGGCGCCTATGAACCCGTGGAGGATTCCTACGCCTACCGTCTGGTGACCTACGACTGGTAGCTCTATCGGCGTCGATAGAGTGCAAAAACTCAAGCCCCCTTCTTCGCCCCCTTCACCACGATCTCCTTTCCAGCAAAGGAAATCCCGAATTTCTGAATCCAGACCTCCTGACATCCCCCCTCTGTCATGTGGCAGCGGGGCCGCCGGAGGGGGTGCCTTCGACCGCGTAGATGAGGCGCAGGTTCGTTCCGGGGAAAAGG
>CAITDR010000359.1 GCA_903891165.1 uncultured Pseudomonadota bacterium | reverse complement strand
TCTGGATCTGTCCATGAATTTCATAGCTCGTCACCTAGCTATTGGTGCAATCGGAGCAGGAATCAATACTGCTAAAGAATTTTTGGTCGGAGCCGGTGCTGGAGCCCCTGGGGCCTCCACCGGCGGTGACCCCGGCGGAGCCCACCCTGCGGCGCCTGACCACGGCGCAGTATGAGAACAGCCTCCACGATCTCTTCGGGGATGATCTTGTACTTCCCACCAGCATTGAGCCGGACACGGCGGTGTCGGGGCTCTACGCGGTGGGCGCCGCACAGACCTCGCTGTCCCCCTTTGGGGTGGAGCGCTACGAGGAGGCCGCCTATAGCCTCGCCGGGCAGATCCTTGCCGAGGACAAACGGATGTTGGTGGCGACCTGTTCGCCACAGGCACCGGTGGATGAGGCATGCGCCCGCAAGATTATCGAGGGAGTTGGCCGAAAAGTCTGGCGTCGACCGCTGAGCACCGAGGAGTCCGACCGGCTCACCGCCGTGGCGGTCAATGCCTCCACTACCCTGGAAGATTTTTATCCAGGTCTACAATATGCTCTTGCGGCCATCTTACAGTCCCCCTACTTCCTCTATCGGGTGGAGCTGGGCAGCGACGACGGTACCGGGCGTGTCGCTTTTGATAACTTTGAGCTGGCCAGTCGGCTCTCCTACTTCTTCTGGAACACGACGCCCGACGAGGAGCTGCTTGCGGCCGCCGAACAGGGGCTGCTCACGACGGATGAAGGCCTGGCGACGCAGGTGGACCGGCTGATGGCTGATGAGCGCGCCCGCGAGGGGGTGCGCAGCTTCTTCACGGAGATGCTGACCCTGTATCTGCTGGATGATCTCTCCAAAGACCCAACGATTTTCCTCCACTTTTCCCCCGACCTGGGGCCCAGTGCGCGGGAGGAGACCCTTCTGGGCATCGAGGATCTGGTCTTCACCAAAGATGCGGATTTCCGGAAGCTTTTCACCACCCAGCACACTTTCCTGGATCGCAAGCTGGCGGCGGTCTACAACGTGCGTGCCCCAGCCCTCGAGGGCTTTGGGGAGGCGGAGCTGTCTGCCGACGGTGGCCGGCGCGGATTTCTGGGACAGGTCAGCTTCCTGGCGCCCAACTCCCACGCTACGAGTACTTCTGCAACCCGACGAGGTATCTTTGTGCGGCAGGTGCTGATGTGCCAGACTGTGCTGCCGCCGCCCGCCAACCTGAACACCTCCATTCCGGAAGTCAGCAAGGATGCACCGACTCTTCGGGACCGTGTGGCCATCCACCTCACCGACCCCTACTGTGCCGGCTGTCATAACAGTATGGATAAAGTGGGCCTGGGCTTTGAGAATTTCGACGCCCTGGGCAGCTGGCGAACCACCGAGAACGATGCGGTTATCGACGCATCGGGGGATTTGGACGGAGAGCCCTTCGAAAATGCCTGGGAACTTTCTGGGCTTCTTGCTGAAGGAGAACGGTTCCCGCGCTGTCTCACCAAGACGCTGTACCAGTATGCCAACGGCCATGCGGAAGGGGAGGGGGAGACGGAGATGATCAGCTGGTTGGCCGAAGATTTTGCCCGATCCGACCACTCGGTGAAGGCGCTGATGCGGTCGTTGGCCCTCTCGGAAGGATTTGCGACGGCAGGCGAGGTGGTACCATGAAAACAATTCGTATCAACGGCCATGATATCAGCCGGCGCTCGCTGCTGCGGGGGCTTTTGGGCGGGGTGGCGGTGGCGGTGGCCCTGCCGCCGTTGGAGCTGTTCTGGAATGGCAACGGCACCGCCTACGCCAGTGGTCTGGGTTTTCCCAAGCGCTTCGGTCTCTTTTTCTGGGGCAATGGCATGCGGCCGGATCAGTGGATTCCGACCGGCGAGGGGACGGAGTGGGAGCTTTCCGAGGAGCTGGCCGCGCTGGTCAACGTCAAACACCGGATCTCCGTCGTGAGTGGCATGGCGGTGAAGCTGCCCAATTCCTATCCGCACACCTCGGGTGTGGCGGGTGTGCTCACCGGCGCAGACCTGTTGGTGGACGGCACCGAGACCACCTACGCCCTCCCGACGATCGACCAGATCATCGCCCAGGGTATCGGCGGCGACACCCTCTTCCGCTCCATTCAGACGACGGCGACCGGGGCCTCTGGTCTGTCCTACAACGGCCCCCAGAGCCGGAACCCGCCAGAATCCTCGCCGATTGCCCTGTTTGAGCGTATCTTCGGCTCCACCTTCCACCTTCCCGGAGAAGAGGTGGTGGTGGACCCCAGCTTGGGGCTGCGCCAGAGTGTGCTAGATGCTGTACTCCAGGATACCAATGCACTGAAAAGCCGCGTCGGAGCGGCCGATAAGCTGCGGCTGGACCAGCACATGGAGGGCATCCGCGAGATCGAGCGTCGCCTTGCCAAGCTGCAAGAGGATCCGCCCTCCTTCGACGCCTGTGGCCTTCCTCCTCAGCCACTCTCCGAATATCCGGACATCGAAGGTCGGCCTCAGGTGCGGGAAGTCAGCCGGGCGATGATCGATCTGCTTGCGATGGCCATGGCCTGCGATCAGACCCGCGTCTTTGGCCACTACTTCTCCGACCCGGTCAGCAATGTGCTCTACGAAGGGGCCAGCGGGGGCCACCACACCCTGACCCACGACGAGAGTGGAGATCAGCCCGAAGTACATGCCATCACGACACTGATCATGGAAGAGATGGCTTATATGTACGAGAAGTTGGAGTCCATCCCTGAGGGGGACACCACGCTCTTGGACAACTCGGTGGTGGTCAGCTGCTCCGAAGTCGGTACCGCAAATGTACACGATATTGCGGATATTCCGATTGTTATTGGTGGTTCTGGCCAGGGTAAGCTCAAGACTGGCATCCACTACCACTCCTACACCGAGGAAAATGTGTCCTCGGTGATGCTCTCGGTGGTGCGCGCCGTGGACGTGCTGGCCTCCTCTTTCGGAGAAGGCGAGTCTCAAGCAACCGAATCCCTCTCTGCGATCGAGGTCTGAGATGTGGCTTCTCCTGCTCGCCTGTACTGCTCCCGAAGAGAGTGCCACTTCTGAGGACATCCCCTGTGATGGCAGCGGGGAGAAGCAGCTGTCGATGGCAAAAACCATCACCTTCGCCCGCCGCGATGAACAGGGAAGAACCATTGGTTTTGACCTGGACGGGCGTATCAGCGAGGCGTCGGACTCCAAGGGCTGCTACAAGCCGGATCTGGTTGCCCCCGACGGAACTCCCGGCATCGATTCTGCGTTTTCAGGACTGGTGCCAGCACTGGAGGCCACCGAAGCCCGCGCTGTGGAAGGGCTGATTCAGGTCAGCATCAACAACGGGGAGCTGCTGGTGGGTCTGGAGCTGGATGATCGGGACGACCTCGAAAATGACAGCTGCGTGGACTTGACCCTCTCGCGGGGTATGGGCACGCCCATGCTGGGCACCGACGGCTACCTGGAGGCCGGTCAGACTTTTGAGCGGAACCCCGAGTTTCCCCCTGCAAAGCTCCCACAGGTGGTGCTGGAAGATGGGGCCATCATCGCAGGCCCCTTCAAGTGGTCCCTCCCGCTTAATGTGCTTGATACTTTTGTAAATCTTGAGATGGATGCCGCCTATATCTACTACCAGCCCGGCGAGGGGGGCTACGGCTATGGCTACATCGGGGGCGGGATCTCGGTGCCCTATTTTGTTGAGCTGATGGGAAATATCAACTCCGACGTGGGCGAAGTCCTGATCAGCGTGGTGATTGCGGCCGCCGACCTGCAGGTTCCCGAGACCGGCGCATGTGACCAGCTCTCTGCCGTGATCGAATTCACCACCACGCCCGCCTTCTACTTTGAGGACAGCCCTGAGTGAGGGGTTGGACAGGTTAGGGGAGCGTTGGAGGTTTGGATGGCCATTCGTGACCATGTACGTCGCCTGTTCCGACAGGACACGGTTCTGGCTGCAGGTGATCTCGCTCCCGAGCTGGGACTGCCGGATCAGGGTGGAAAAGTCTGGAACCTCGCCGATCTTCGGGATCGTCCGGCGGTGATCTACTTCTACCCCAAAGACGACACCCCCGGCTGCACCAAAGAGGCATGTTCCTTCCGGGATCACTACGGCAAACTCCAGGGCAAGGCGACGCTTCTGGGTATCAGCATGGACAGCGAGCAGAGCCATCGCAACTTCGCAGAAAAGCACGGACTGCCCTTTCCGCTGTTGGCGGACCCCACCCGGGAGGTCACCCATGCCTGGGGGGTAGAAACCGGCATCGGTCCTCTAAAAGTGGCGCGGCGGGTCACCTTTGTGCTCGATCGCCGGGGACGTATTGCGCACGTATTTGATCCGGTAAAAGTGGCTGGCCACACGGAGGAGGTCCTTCGGGTATTGGAGACCTTGTAGCCTATGATCCAATGGTACCTCGAAGCCACGCTGGAGCGCAGTCCCTGGGAGGCGGCGCGTCCCAAACGGCGCCTGCCAGTGGCGCGGGTGGCCGAGGCTTTTGCGCAGGGGCTGTTGGCAGTCAGCAGTAGTCTTGACGTGTCAACCACTGAACTGCTGCGACCAACCCGAGGTTGGACCAGTGTACTTTCCAAGGAGGGTCTGCCCTGGGTGCTGACGGAGACCCCGGTCGAGCTGGCGGCGGCGGCCCTTGCTGCGGCCCAGTCCTTGCCGGGCACCGAGCTGGTGGATGTGCTCTGTAGTCTGGCCAGGCCGGCTCGCGCGGTGGAGTTGCTCCTGCGCCGTCTTGGATGGCGCCTGGAACCTCGGGATTCACCCAACCGTGGCCCGGCGCTCTGGGCGCTCGTCCCCGAGGATCCCGTCGCATTGCGGCAGCGTGTACTCCAGGAGCTGGCGGTGTGGAAGCAGCTTCGGCGGCGGCTTCTTGCGCTGACCGAGGCCGAACGCAGCCAACTGGATTCTGAACTGGGTCCCTTCCTGGATGGACTGGATGCGGAGCGGCGCACCCTTGCCTGGTGGCTGATGCCCTGGCTTCCCGCCGAGGCCGAGGTGGATCGGGTATTGAAAGAGGCGGATGATCCTGCCCAACCCTGGGACGACGGCTTCGGGTTGATGCTGTTGGGCACGCAGCTTCCGCCCGCGTCGGCGTCGGCACTCTGGGCGCAGGTGGTGGCGCGGCCGGGCTGGTCGGGCTGTGCCGAACGTTTTGGCTTTGACGCCGTGGCTCTGCTGGGGGATGCAGCGTTACCGGGGGTGCAAAAGTTGTGGGAAGAGGCGGTGCAGGCGGAGTTTCCGGTCTACGGATCGGTGGACAGCCGTCGGCGCGCAAGGCTCTATGCACTCTTTTCAGAGTCTGGTCCCGAGCTTGCCACCCGGGTGGAGCATCCGGTGGTGGGAGCGGTGGCGGTGGAGGTCTTCCGGCGCCGGCCGGACATGGCGGTGATTTGCCTGGGTGGATCCCTGGTGTTGCGCGGGCGCCTACCACAAAAACAGGCGGAGATCCTCGCGACGTTGTGCCGGGTGAATCCGGAGGGCGTGCGTGCAGCGATGGTGGGGCAAGAGCCCCGGCTGGTGGCGCGGCTCCAGAACCTGATGGGAGGCCAGCGGGAGGAGGCCGAGGCCGATGAGCTGCCACCGGTGCTGCGGGATCCGCCCTGGCGTCGCAAAGGACTGTTTGATGGTTGGCCGTCCCTTCCGCCGCGACCTCTGGAGGAATTTGCGCTTCTGGCCTTGCGTGCCCGCAACCGACCCGACGATCGTAGTCTTGGGGAGAGCTATTTTCAAGAGACACCAAAGTCCGTTGAGATGCGGGCGACGGCGGATCGACCCGGAAAACGTCGCCAAGCAGATCCGGTCTGGCGACGGGATCGCTTCCGGCAGTTGGTGGACATCCTGGTCTGTCCCAACGAAGAGCGTGGCCTGGCCCTGGGCCTGATGCGGCAGATCCTCGGCGCCGATCCTAACCTACGAGCTGAGCTGAGCCCGGAGGAGGGGCGGGTGGTAGAGAGTCTGCTTGGGCAGGACCCGCTGTTGGAGTGTCCCGAGAAGATCGCCAAATTGCCGCCTTTTTGCGAGCTGGCTGCCCTTCCCCGACCCCAGCTGCGCTCCGGACGGGTGCTGTCGCGTAGCGCTACCCAGGCTGTGGTGGAATTGTGGTCCTTCAGCCCCCGGAACCAGCCTCATGTGGGCCTGGCTCAGCTCCGGGAGGCCCTGGATCCGGCCAGCCTGGAGGAGCTGGCCTGGGCACTGGCCACGGCCTGGGCCGAGAGTCCCGGTACCACCACCTCCGCCACCACCGCCTGGGCCATGTATGCGCTGGTCTATGGGGGAGGGGAGGGGGTTGCACGGCGCCTGGCACCCTATCTTCGACGGCTACTTCTCCGCGAACCACGGGTCAAAGCGGTGCTGGTCGGACTGGATTGCCTTGCGATGATCGGCAGCGACGTGGCGCTGATGCACCTGGGCACCTTTTTGAAGGCCAGAGAGGAGGAGGTGCGTCGTCAGGCAGAGCTATTGCTGGAGCAGGTGGCAAGCCGGCAGGGGCTGAGTGGCGAGGAGATGGAAGAACGCTTGATCCCGGATTTAGAGCTGGAGCGCGACGGCACCACCACCCTGGATTTTGGTCCCCGACAGCTGCAGGTGCGTTTTGACGAGCACCTGGAGCCACAGCTCTGGCAGGAGGGCGAGCGGGTGCGCGCCATCCCCCGGCCTTCCCGCACCGACGATCCCGAAAAAGCGGCGGCAGCTCTGGAGAGATGGAAAGGGTTGAAGGGGGATGCCCGTACCCTGGTCAGCCAACTACGGCGGCGGCTGGAGGCGGCGATGCTCCAACGGCGCAGTTGGAGCAGCCGCGCTTTCCAGTCGTTGATGCTGGGTCATCCGCTGTTGTCGCTGCTGGCACGGCGGCTGGTGTGGGGTCACCGCGACGGCGCCGGCTGGCAGATTTTCCGAATTGCCGAGGATGGAAGCCTGGCCGATAGCGACGACGGGCTCTTTGAGCTGCCCGAGGCCGCACAGCTGGGCCTGCCCCATCCGCTGGAGATCCCCGAGCGTGAACGGTGGACGGAGATCCTGGCGGACTACCACATCCTCCAGCCCTTTCCGCAGCTGGGCCGGGAGTGCTACGCCCCCCTCCCGGAAGAGCTGCAGATTACCACGATGAGGGAGCTTCCCACTGGGAAATTGGGCTGGCATATGCTGCGGGCCATGCTGGAGGGTCGGGGGTGGGAGCTGGTCTGGGGCACCGGCTTTCTGCGGCGACTCCGTGACGGACGCGCCACGATAAGCCTGTCGTCCATGGGCAAAGACGAGGAAAGCGGCATCACCCAGATCAGCTTCGATCAGCGTATCCGCGGTGTACATCCTGTACTCTACAGTGAGGTGCGTCGTGATATCCAGGTGTTCCGACGCTGAGCCTTTTCGGCAGCTCCCCGACCCGCTACACTGCTCGGATCGGACGGGCTCCATGCACCCAGAAAGTGAAAGCGGCGAAAAAGCATCGATCATCGACCTCTCCCACGTTCCTCCCGATCAGCGGGAGCGGGTGTGGTACGAAAAGTACTACCTTGGAAGTGGGGTTCCTCAGCTGACTCCCCGGGCGGTGATCGTCGGCGGCCTGATCGGCGCGGCCATGTCGGTATCCAACCTGTACACGACGCTGAAATTGGGATGGTCCTTCGGGGTCGCCATCACCGCTTGCGTCATCTCCTACGCGCTGTGGAACACAGTGGTGGGCCTGGGCCTCTCCAAGTCCAAGATGAGCATCCTCGAAAATAACTGTATGCAATCCACGGCCTCTGCCGCCGGTTATTCAACCGGGGGCACCTTGGCGACGGCGGTGGGCGCCATGCTGCTCATCACCGGCGACGAAGGGCGGCTGGGCTGGATTCCCGTGGCGGTGTGGGTGGCACTGGTGGCCTTTCTGGGCGTCTTTCTTGCCATTCCGATGAAGCGGCAGATGATCAACGTCGAGCAGCTCACTTTCCCCTCGGGTGTGGCCGCCGCGGAGACCCTGCGGAGCCTCTACGCCGAGGGCAAGGAGGCCATGGAGAAGGCGCGGGTGCTGATCGGCTCGCTGGTGGTGGGCGGCATCTGGGGTTTTGTCCGCTCATTTGTAGCCGTGCTTACCGATATTCCCATCCGCTTTGGCGTGGCCACGGTGGCCCGCCCCGGCGGCGCCTTGAACCTGACGGGTGCACAGTTGGGGATGAACCCCGATCTCTCCATGCTGATGATCGCCGCGGGCATGATCGTGGGCCTGCGGGTTTCGGTGTCGATGATGATCGGCGCCGTGGTGAACTGGCTGATCATCGTGCCCTACGTCATGGGGCTCTCCGACTGGTCGCAGCCGGGCAAACACTTCATCGGGCACCTCGAAGTGGCCCTGGCCGAGGATGGATCTCCGGCTGCTGTGAAGGTCACCCGGTGGAGTCTGTGGTTCGGCACCGCACTGATGGTGGCCTCGGGTCTCACCTCTTTCTCCCTTTCCTGGCGCACCATTCTGCGGGCGCTGACCTCGGTGGGCAAAGGCGGCGGTGCGAAGGATGCCGAGCTGGACGCTATCGAAGTACCCACCTCCTGGATGATCGCGGGCATGGTCCCCATTACCCTGGGGCTGGTGGCGCTGTGCTGGCTGGCCCTGGGGATCAACCCCCTGCTCGGGCTCTTTTCGGTGGTCTTCTCCTTCTTCCTGGCCCTGGTGGCCTGCCGGGCCACCGGCGAAACGGACACCACCCCGGTCGGTGCGCTGGGCAAAATCACCCAGTTTGTCTTTGCTCTTCTGGCCCCCGCCGACAAGACAGTCAACCTGATGACTGCCGGCATCACCGCCGGTGCCGCAGGCTCCTCGGCGGACCTGCTCACCGACCTGAAGTCCGGCTACCTCTTAGGAGCCAACCCCCGGCAGCAGTTTTTGGCCCAGTTCTACGGGGTCTTTTTTGGGGTGATCGCGGTTGTGCCCGCCTGGTACCTGTTGGTACCGAACAAAGCCGCGTTGGAAGCCTTCAACTCTCCCGCAACCTCGATGTGGTACGCGGTGGCGGAAGCACTCTCGCAAGGCATCGGCACGATCCCCGAGTCGGCGCGGTGGGCACTGCTGGTGGGGGGTATCCTGGGCATCGTGCTGCCGCTGTTGGAGGCCAGCTTCCCGTCCGCAAGGAAATACCTGCCTTCTTCCATGGGGCTGGGGTTGGCCTTTGTGGTGCCCTTCCCCAACTCCCTGTCCTTCTTCATCGGGGCGGTGATCGCGGCGCTGTGGAGCCGCTCCAACAAGACCACCGCAGAAAAGTACATTGTTCCTATCGCTTCCGGTGTGGTGGCGGGTGAGTCGCTCTCGGCGGCTACCTACGCCATCGGCGAGAATTTCGGGCTGTGGGTGCTGTTGGGACTGAAGAGCGCCGAGTGAGCCTGCCTACCGACTGGGCGACGACGCTGCAGGCAGCCCTGGAGCGTCCATCCTTCGGACGGCTCCAGGAATTTGTGGCGGAAGAGCGGCAGAAGGGGCCGGTCTACCCTCCCGAGGAAGAGGTCTACACCGCTTTTGAGCGCTGCTCCTTTGCCCAAACCCGCGTACTCTTGCTGGGTCAAGACCCCTACCACGGCGCCGGACAGGCCCACGGGCTGTCCTTCTCCGTCAAACCGGGTGTTCCTCCTCCCCCTTCGCTGGCCAATATGTACAAGGAGCTTCGCGACGATCTGGGCATCCCCATCCCCCGCCACGGGTCGCTGCTGGCCTGGGCCGATCAAGGGGTGCTGCTTCTGAACGCGGTCCTGACGGTGCGTGCCGGAGAAGCCGCCTCCCATGCGAAAAAAGGCTGGGAGGACTTCACCGACGCGGTAATCCGTGCCCTGAATAGCCGTCCGGAGCCCGTGGTGTTTGCGCTCTGGGGCGGCTACGCGCGGAAAAAGGTCAAGCTCATCGACGGGCCCCAACATCGGGTCTTGGAGGGAGTACACCCCTCGCCCTTGTCCGCCTACGGCGGCTTCTTCGGGAGCCGCCCCTATTCCGCGATCAATGCGGCGTTGACGGAGTTGGGCCAGGCGCCCATCGACTGGCGTTTGTAGTCCAGACTACTGCCGGCCAAAGAGCAATCGGCAGTCTTCCAAAACATCCTGAGGGCTGGTGATCGGGTTGACCGGATCGTAGTTCAGCAGCCAGGAACCGTCCGCATCCAGGATCACCGTCACCCGGCCCGGATAGCGGGTGGAGGCAGAGTCCACCGAGCCATAGGTGAGTGCCAGCACCTTGTCGTCATCGGTCCATAGCTCGAAGGGGAAGTTCTCATCTTCCGCCCAGCTCAAATTGTCCGCAGGGCTGTCAAAGCCCACGCCGACAATCTCCACACCCAGTGCCACAAAGTCGTCATAGCGGTCGCGGAACCCGCAACCTTCGGTGGTTCAACCAGCGGTGCCGGCCGCGGGGTAGAACCACATCACCGTGGGGTGACCCAGCAGGTCCACACCGGTACGCGAGGTACCGTCCATGGCGGTAGCCTGAAAGTCCGGCAGGTCCACTGGATTTTCCGGGGGGGAGCCGTTGAGATCCGCGACGGGGATCGAGTGACCGGAGGAATCCTCCGCCGAGTCGGCCGCGGAGTCTACGCGGGAGTCTCCCCCCGTGTGCAGGGATTCTTTGATGTCGGAGGTCTGACAGGCGAGGAGGAGCAAGAGCATGGGGAAGGGTAGCCTGAATTTGAACAGCATGCACCTCCTGCAGCGCTTTTGGCGCAAGGTAGGCGGCTACTCGACTTTACCGGCGTGGGAGCTATAGAATGTGGAAGGAGGATGGCGGCCAGTCCCTCCCTGTTGCAGAGTCGAGGCAGAATTTTCAGCTCCTGGATGCAAAGTTCTGGCAGGATGGGGTGGGGGTGTATACCTTTTGAATAGGAGATGGACGGATTGAATACGCGGCGAGCGCCAGGACGGCGGCAAAAAGGGAGGCAGCAGCAACGGGGGGCGTCGCCCGTTCTTCTTCGCTTTTTG
>CAITDR010000358.1 GCA_903891165.1 uncultured Pseudomonadota bacterium | reverse complement strand
TGCAATAGGTTCTGGTGCTGCCAAAACAGCCCAAGGAACCATGAAAAATATCGACAAGATTGACTCCCTGATTCGCGCCAAACCCGACCATGAAGGCCCTCCGGCGACTCCGGAAGCGCCACATCCGGGGGCCACCCATCCCGACCCGCTCCATTCTCCGGTGGCTACCTCCTCCCATCCGGCTACGCCTACGGTCGCGCACCCCTCTGGTCTTCGGCCTAGTACCTCCACAATGTCGTCGATGATCCGCTCGCCGGATGTGCCTGCTGCGCCTGAGCTGGTGGCCTCGCCGGAACCGGTGGATTCCGAGGAAGCACCTGCGGTTCCCAGCGCCATCCAGAAGCCATCGACCTCCGGCAAGGCCGCACAGGAGCTCCGGGTGGCGGCGCGCCAGAGCCCGGGCAAGTCTGGCGTCCGTTGACGCCCCACATTCACCCCGAACAGGGGGAGGTGATCTGGCCAAACGAGGAGGCGCTCACGGCGCGTATCGTCGCGATGGTTCAGAAAACTATCCGAGACCGCCATTTTTCGGATGGTCGTCCCGCACAGCGTGACGTTCATTTGAAGGCACATGGCTGTGTCCGGGCCGAATTTCGGGTGGAGGCCAAGCTGCCGCCGAAGCTGGCGCAGGGGGTTTTTGTTCCGGGTGCAGTCTATGGTGCCTGGATCCGCTTCTCCAACGGAACCGGGAATCGCCCGGACCGCCGGGGGGATGCACGCGGGATGGCCATCAAGCTGGTGGGGGTGCCGGGCGAAAAGATCCTCGCTACGGAGAAAGACGCGGGTACCCAGGATTTTCTGCTGATTAACAACCCGACCTTTTTTGCGGATGACCCGGCACGTTATGCGGCATTCATAGCAAGGGGTGCGCACAAAAACGCGTTGATTGCGGCGACTGCGCCGTTGACATTGGGGTGGAAAGGCTTCTGGGTGGCCTTTAACATTGTGACACGGAGTATCGCCTCTCCCCTGGAGACGCGCTACTGGTCTACGGTGCCCTACTCTCTGGGCTTGGAGGTGGTCAAATATTCGGCGCGACCCTGCGTGGTGGGTAGCTCCACTATCCCCTCCAATCCAGGTGCAGACTACCTTCGCGAAGCGATGGTGCGTAGCCTGGATGTCCAGGAGCTTTGTTTTGACTTCCTGGTACAGCTGCGCGCAGAGAAAATGCAGGTGGAAGATGTGTGTACCGAGTGGCGTGAAGAGGAGGCTCCCTTTGTGAAGGTTGCGACGATTACGATTCCCAAGCAGGTTTTTGATACACTTTCTCGGAGGGTGTTTTCCGAAAATCTG
This sequence comes from uncultured Pseudomonadota bacterium, assembly GCA_903891165.1. Classification (GTDB taxonomy): domain Bacteria; phylum Myxococcota_A; class UBA796; order UBA796; family SXON01; genus CAITDR01. The sequence continues at coordinate 3,812 of CAITDR010000358.1, read as the reverse complement.
TCGTTTACGCCCTGGCACTCGCTGCCGGGACATCGTCCTCTGGGGGGCGTAAACCGGGTGCGTCGGGCGGTCTATGAGGCGGCTTCGGTGCTTCGGCATCAGCTCAATGGGATCGACGTGCGGGAGCCTGGGGAGCTTTCGGGGGGGTAGTTGGCCATCGGCGGGTGGGCCACGGGTGAAATGTTAGACGAGGTATACGCTCACAAACGGATCGCCGTATGGAGGAGGCAATCGTCGCATTGAAATCCGTGCGTACCCAGGAGTGTTACCCAGCCAGGAAAAATCCGTGATTCCGGCCGAGCCCAAAAATAAAAAACCGCCCTTCCAGGCGGTTTCTTTTTCAATCGGGGCAGCGGGATTCGAACCCACGACCTTCTGGTCCCGAATGGGATGGGCGGGGGCGGAGAAGGCGTAAAACGCCGGTTATTCAATGGGCTGGAGGGGGCGGAAAGAGGGGGGTAGCGGGGGGTGTTGTTACCCAGGCGTTACCCGGCGGAGGCGGGTGGGGAGCGGGCGCCGGGAGTTAAATGACGGTCTTGGGGAGAAATTGCGCGCCGGGGGGGCGTTCGGAGTGGGGGAGTGCTTGTCAGGAATTTGTCATGGGGAGGGTGGTAGCTCGTCTTTCCGGATCATGATGGTCTGGTTTTGGCCACCGGCGAGGAGCTTCGATGCTCCGAGTAGCCTACCGGGGAAGAGCGGCCGTCCAGAGGGCATCGAGCTGGAGGGGGCGGAGAAAGCCGCTCCCTCCAAAACCGTTGACTGACCTGCTGAATTTCTGGGTTTCTCGACGCCCCGGGATCCGGCGGAGTTGACGAACGATCAATCCGGCTCTATAGAGTGCGGGTGCTTATCGAACCTCTGGACAAGGTCACTGCGGCGCAGACTGCGCGGCGGATGCTGGACGCTGGCGAGTATTCCGTCTCCACCCACGCGGTCGAAGAGATGGCGAAGGACGACATGGACATCGTGGACGCGATCAACGTCGTGCGCGCTGGCATCGTGACGCACATCGATCCTATCAAAGGAACATGGAGATATCGATTCTCAACCCGAAAAATGGCTGTTGTGATTGCATTCCCCAGTGAGAACGCACTGAGGGTCGTCACCGCCTGGAGATTTTGAGCGATGAACTGCGACAAGTGTGAAACCCCCCTTCCTGCCCGTGTGCGTGCAGACGTCCGGTACGCCTGCGGATTGCCCAGTGTCATGCTCATCAACGTGGAGGTGCAGAGGTGTACGAACTGTGGGAATGAGATCGTCCATATTCCGAACATCACCGGTCTGAACAAGGCGATAGCGGAAGCCGTCGCCAGCCAGGAGGACCGACTCTGCGGCGCCGAAATCCGGTTCCTGCGGAAATACCTGGGCTGGTCTGGTGCCGATGCGGCCAGGATCCTCGGTTCCCGCGCCGAAACGCTCTCGCGCTGGGAGAACGACCGGCTTCCCATCCCCACGCCTACCGAGCGCCTGCTTCGCGTATTGGCGATGTCGAATCGTCCAGTAGAGTTCTACGAGGATATGCTCGGGGAACTCGGACGGGAACGTCGTCACGAGGGTCTAAAAGCCACCCTGCGGGACTCCGTTTGGATGGCGCGACGCAGCCATGGGGCAGATGCAGCGGCAGCTTGAGCGCGGCATCTGAACGGCAAGGATGTGCCCGTCACAGATTCTGCTTTCAAGCCCCAAAAACACCGACACCGTGCTGATCAAAGCAGGTTGATCAGCACGGCGTCATTTGGGAAAACCCCGGTTTTTAGTATCGGGGCAGCGGGATTCGAACCCACGACCTTCTGGTCCCGAATTTTATGCGCACCAGCTTGGAAGCTGAATTTTTCGGGGTGGTCGACCGCAGGAGGGGGGGCCTTGTCCGCCCATTTCCGATCATGGTGCTGATCAGTGCTGATCAGCGAGGTGGGGCGGCTGTGGGGTGGACGTGTCCCGTCCCAGCGTTTTTTTCCCAGGTGGCGTCCCACGGTCGCTCCCACTTTCGACACCTCGGCCAAGGGGGAAGCAGCACACTTCGGCGGCGACCTGGGCAAACTGCTGGGACAGGTGCTGGGCAAAACGCGCGGGATGGGACAAAAGCGATCCAGGGCGGCCAGGGCCTCCGCCTCCGTGGTCGTCTGGTAGACCGGCTTCAGATCTGCTGCAACCTTACGTTGTTCCTATGGATTTACGAATCGAAGGCTGTTCCGGATCATGTGCACGATACAGGTCTGAACCGTCGTGTCGGGGAATACTGCATTGATCGCCTCAGAATCTCTGACGCTCTCGCCAGGGACCCGAAACTGCGCCGCCTCACACCCGCCCCTTCCGCCGCCTCCATCCGCCAAGCATGCCTACCAGGGCCAGGCCAGCACCCTTCCCCCCACTATCACACCCCCCGCAGCTCGAAACCACCCCACCATCCAGCTCGTTCCCGGCCACATCAAAAAGGGTCACATCGTAGCTTCGTTGTAGAGAATCCTTGAGGCTTTTCTCTCCGCCACACTGCCCGGACCAGCGGGTGGCGGTGGTCTCCTCGTTGCCCCAGATCTCGTAGTCTCCCTTCCCCCGGGGCCGCAGGCGCACCACCACGGGCTGTTGGGAGTTGTCCTCCATTCCCTCCAAAAAGAAGCTCAGCCAACGCTTTTCGTCGCAGTGGGCCTCCTTCCCGATGTCCACCTTGTACTTCCCTTCCCAGGTCGGGGGGCTGTGGTCGGGGCTGTCGCCGGTGGTGAACTGGAATTGCTCCTGCCCGTTGGAGGTCGCCACAATCTGTACGAAGGTTTCGGGGGGAAGCTCCTCGGTGAATCGGAATTCCAGCAGGAACGCATCTTCCCGGCCGTGCTCTACGATCTCCAGGCTTCCCAACGAATTGCCCTGGTCGTCCACCGGGGCGAGGTCATCGGGATCGTAGGTCAGTCCCTGCCAATTCCAGATCCAGATCCGGGCATTTGTCGGCACGCCGGTTGCGCCGGATGGCGGAGAAAGCAGCGTGGCATCTGCACCGACGCAGAGGCAGGCGGCTGCGCGTGGCGTTGCCAGGAGCAGGGCGAGGACGGTGCTCATTATCGCCGCGCCCTCCGTCGTAATGCAATCGCACCGAGCCCGGCGAGAAGTGCGGATGCGGAGCCGGCGCCGCCGTTGGAGCAGCCGCAGGCGGAGAGCGGTACCACCTCTACATACTGGTTCCAGATGGCCTCGTTGTTGCCCTCGTTCACCTCGACCAGCGTCTGATCCGGGTCCATCCGGGCGGCGATCCAGTAGTAGCCAGGCGGCATATCGGTGGGAATGGTCACCGTGCTGGTCACCTCGAAGGGCTGGTTGGCCCCCAAGGTGGATGTCCGTCTTTGCAGGCTTCGGGCGTTGTTGGCGGTGGAGTAGAGCACGATCTCCCAGTCTACGGAGGTGGTCTGGTTGCCCAGGTTGAGCAGCGAGAAGGTGACGTCCATATGGGCGCCCTGGAAGATCGGATAGACCGTTTGGGGCGAGTCCGCAACCGGATTCGGCGGGCAGTCGCCGTAGTCCTGTCCGGCCGCGACGCCCTGGGCCAGGAAGTCGGTGCGTGGATCGGGGCGGGATCGTTCCGCAAGGTCACCCTGGCAGCCGTTTTCCGCCGAGACAACGGTGTCGTCATCGGGGGTGTGGTAGGACTGCACCGCTACGTCGATACCATCGTTGTCTGTGGCAGGGTAGAGGCCGCGAAGTCCCTCCCGGTCGTCCTCATTGACCATGTACTGCCTCTCCAGAAAGCCGAGGTCACCGATCACACTGCCGCCGCCAACGGTGGTTTCCATCGTCACCGGCCAGCCTTCGTAATCCTCCACAAT
>CAITDR010000357.1 GCA_903891165.1 uncultured Pseudomonadota bacterium | reverse complement strand
TTTTGTGATTCCCGGCAACCACGACGTCTACACGGGCGAGAGTGTGGGGCGTTTTGCGCAGTTTTTTGGAGCATGGTCGGGAAACAGACTCAGCTTTGGGGGCGTGGACTGGCTGGCCTTGGATGTGTGCCACCCCGACTGGATGTCGCGGGGGCGGGCGGGCAGCGCCATGGAAGAACTCAAAAAGAACCTGGAAGAAGGAGATTCACCCGTCGTCATCCTGTTGCACTACCCACTGCGCAACCGGCGCGGGGAACGCTACGGGCCCTTCACCCGCGCCCTGGCCGACGCCGAGGCGGTGGAGGCCCTGCTGGCCCACCCCCGCGTGCGGATGGTGCTCCATGGCCACGAACACCACGGCTTCCGCACCTCCGTACATCTTGGCGGTCGCGACGTTCCGATCTTCGATCCCGGCGCCAGTGGCTATGCCTTCCTGCCGGAGCGCCGTCGCACCGCGCACTTCAACCTCTATCAGATCGATCCCACTGCGCTGAATAGTATCGAGCGCTACACCTTTGACGGAAAAATCTTCCACGCCGAGGAGGGCGGCGCCTACGCAACCGGGCGCTGAAGGAGGGCGATTCGGCGGCCTTAGAGCGTCCCAACCTCATCCAGAGAATTCCGGCCCAGCACCTGCCGAACCTCTTCGTGGATGTAGACCACCTCCTCAAAGGAGGCGCGGATATCACCCACCTGTGCCGTCGGATTGATGGAGAAGATCCCGTCCATCCGGCGGAAATTCAGACGATGTAGGCGATTGGGCCGCCAGCGCAGGGCCAGCCGCGCCAGGGCAGGCTGACGATGCCACCCCTCCAAGGGGAGGAGGCGGTGGCCGACTGAGTCCTTGTCCAGCAACAACATCCCCCGGTTCCGACACCATGCCTCCGCAAAGATGAAGATCTCCCCCATGGTTTTCCAGCGGGAGCAGTAGCCGGTGCTGCCCTTCGCCAGCTCCCGCACCATCGCCAGTCCCTCCGGCTCGGGTGCCCCGGGCACACACAGGGTGATGCCCAGATCGCCGTAGGCCTCCTTCGTGGCCGGGCCGAGATCGATATTCACCAGGGTTCCCGGCTGTAAAACGCTACGGTCAAGCCGGGCGCGCAGCGGATCCTGGCCGACGGCCGCGCCGATACGCACCACTGGCTCGTGGAACCAGCCCGAAAAACCCTCTTTAGGCGCCAACTCTTTTGCCAGCCGCACCACATCCCCGGCCGCCATTCCCGCCGTGAGGTTCACCGCCACCGCCCGCATCAGGCCCACGGTGCGGCGCTGAGCCTCGTCAAAAGCGGCAATCTGAGGAGGTAAAGCGGGAGGAGGCTGGGTCAAGGGGACTCCGGGCCGAAGCCTTTAACCCGAGGAGGGCACGGCGTCGTACATCCACTTGCTCCAGTCTGGGGTGGGCGGGCCCTCCTCGTAGAGCAGGCGATAGGTCAGGTAGGTAGAAAGTACCCTTTTGACATAGAAGCGCGTTTCCCGGAAGGTGATGCTCTCCACCACGGCATCGGTAGGGGCATCGGGCATCGCCGCCAGCCAACGATCGGCGTTGCCTTCGCCCGCATTGTAGCCGGCCAGCGACAATGCCGAGTTCCCCTGGTAGCGGTCGTGAAGCATATCCAGGTAGTAGGCGCCGATATTCAGGTTTGTCTGCGGATCCCAGATGCGGGAGCTGGAGTAGGAAATTCCCGCCCGCTTGGCAACGGAGGAGGCGGTCGCGGGCATCAGCTGCGACAGGCCACAGGCCCCGGCATGGCTCTTGATCTCCGGGTTGAAGTTGGACTCTTCCCGTACAAGGGCCAGAAAAACCCGCGGCTCGTACTCGTAGGGGTCCGCCGCCTTTTTAACTTCCTCCCAGTACTTTTCGGGGTAGGCCTGGCGCAGGACCTTGTAGCGGTTGGGGCCCAGACCCTCGGGAGGGTGGGTCTTCAGCCAGCCGCGCAGGCGGTCGTGGGCAAAAAGGAAGCGCCCCGCACGTGCCTGCACACCGGTGATGATGGCCATCTCTGATCCCGAGAGATCCTCCTCTTCCAAGGTAGAAAATTCACCAAGGGCATCCCCCAAAAGGCCGACGCGCACCAGGCCCAGTGCATTCCGTACCGCCGGCTCGGCCATCCAGGCGTCGCGCACCTGCCAAGGGTCGCTATCTGGGTCTTGTACCGGTCGTTTTATCGCCGCGGCTCTTGACGAGTCAAGTGCATTCAGGCGTGCCCAGGCCAGGGCACCATAGTAGTGCCAGGGTGCCTGCATGGCGACGGCCTCCAGTAGATCCGCAGCCTCCTTCTTCCTCTCCTCGGAAAAATTCTTGTCACTGGTTGGCCATGCCCGCCAGCGGCCCGCCCAGTAGGCGCTGGCCAGCCAGTGGGTCATATCGTAGCGGCTCTCCACCTGATCGCGGCCCTCGTCGGCCTGACGGATGGCTTCGGTGATGTCCCCGGCCAGCGCCGCCCCCCAGGCGAGGCGCCAGGCGGTTTCCGCCGCCAGATCCCCTCTGGGGTAGGCTTTTAAACCCTTGGACCAGAGCGTGCGTGCCCCCGCCAGATCTCCTGCTTCCTGCAGGGCAATTCCGCCCAGGGTGTAGCCGTCGTCGGCCATGGAGTGGTCGGGATAGAGCTCGGGAATCAGGCGGTAGTAGGAGGCGGCGGAGGCCCACTCCTTCTTGCGCTCCTGCGACTTTCCTGCCAGATAAAGTGCTTTGGCGGCCCGGTCCTCGTCGATGCCCTTGCAGGATTTGCCGATGGGCCCCAGGATCTCGACCGCGGTGGTCAGGTTGCTGCTCTTCTGCTGAGCGCGGCCGTAGGCGTAGCGGTATTGACAGCCGGCGGCGTCCTTCCCGCCGACCTCGGCCAGTCGCGAAGAAAGCAGGCTGATCGCCCCAGAATAGTCGCCCTTCTCTTGGAGTGTGTCGCCGCGGGCAGCGAGATCGGCCAGGGTGGGCGAGGCCAATGGCGCGCCTTTTTCCTCTCCCGACCCCGGATAGTACCTGTACAAACGCCGGGTATAGTCCACCGCCTCCGATGGGGCGCTGCGCTGGGCCAGCATGTAGAGTGCAGTCGCCGAGCCGGGGGAGGGGTCGGAACGGGCGGCCAGCTCGGTGTAGATGGCACGCGCATCGGCACTCCGCTCCAAACGGTTGTAGGCTTCCGCCAGTGCCAAACGTGCACGCACCCAGACGGCTCCGCTGTCCACCTTCTCCAGAACTTCGGCGGCCTCCCTATATTTTCCATCCGCCATCATCAGCTCGCCCACCAACATCTCCACGTAGGCGGGCGGCGCATTCTGAGCCTGCCGTACCGCATCCACCATGGGCACCGCCTCGCTGGTGCGCCCGGCACGTTGCAGGCTCCAGGCCAGAAGGAATTCGTAGTCTGCCAGGGAGTTCCCCGGGATCTCCGCCTTCGGCATCTTCTGGAGGGCGGCGACCGCAGCGGTGTGATCGCGATCGGCCAGCGCCTGCTGTGCCTCGGGAGAGAGGGGCACCGAGAGGGAGAGCGCGGTGGGCGCAAGGCGGGTCCAGGGAACTTCCGGATCACCGGCATGGCAAAGGGCCACAAGAAAGCTCAACAATTCAGCCTCGTTCGGGGTCTACAGGGGAAAAGGGCAACACCTTGGACACCGCCTCGGGGTTGGACAGGTGCGGAAAATGTCCACCGGGGACAATCCGTGACTCCATGCCCAATTTTTGTACCTGCGCCTCGGTCCAGCTCACCATGCGGTCCTTGTCTCCCCAGATGCAGCGCGTTGGAACAGACGGACGATCCGGCAACTCCCAGGCAGCAATCGCCTTCAAACGTCGGGAGAGCGCCTGTTGCGAGGGTAGGGCCAGATTATCCAGCTCCGGCCCATCCATCTTCAGGGAAGCGGCGGTGCGTGCCCCATAGAGCAGGCGATAGAGGGGCTCAGGAAGCGATGGAATGAGCATTCCCAACAGACCTGCCTTGCTTGCAGAACTGTTGCGTGTAGGCATGCTGCCGATGGTGGTCAGGCTGCGGATCCGGCTGGGCGGCATGGCCACCCCCAGCAGCCCGCCGAAGGAGGCGCCGATCAGGTGAAAAGGGCGGTTAGGGAGGCCGGAGAGGAGACGGTCGGCCATCGAGCGCAGCGAAGGCTCCATATCCTCGGGCGTACGCAGGATACGGATACGACCCTTGATCAAGGGGGCGAGCTTGATAAATTCGCGGGGATCCCCACGGATTCCGGGGATGAGGACTACAGAGAGGGGCGCGTCGGCGGGGCCGGCCTCATAGCCGTCCTGGACGGGCCGCCAGTCGGTGGGAAGCAGCTTCATTCTGGGATTCCTGTGAGGACGCGCACATAGCCCGTTGTGGTGGCGGCGCCGGGTGCCCCGGCTACCACATAGGAAGATCCGGCCAACAAGGCGAATCCCAACATATCTTCCGAAGCCTCCCCCTCCCACAACAGCTGCGGGCTGCCGCCGCCATCCACCCGCCAGACCGCTCCTTGTACCTCGGTTCCTGCGTTAGGCGCGCCCACATAGAGCCTTCCCGGCCCGGCCAGGGCCAGCGCCGCCCCAAACCGACCACCACTGCCGACGATCCGCGCTTTCTCGCGGAGGGTCGCATCATAGAGCCGCACCTCGTTGACCCCCGGGGCCCCCGCAATCAGCTCTTCCACGCCATCTCCGTCGGCATCTCCCCACAACAGCGCATAGCCCAGCTCCTCTCCTGTAGCCTGCACTACCGTCTGGTCCTTTGATCGAATGCCGACCGGGCCACGCGCAAAACCGGCGTAGATCGTTCCATCCGGGCCACGCGCCAGGGCGTAGGGCCGCTGCCCATAGCGGATCCAACCCTCCGGCGACCAGTAGCCTACGGCGTGGTTGCTCACCACCGGTCCACTCAGGAGCGCACCTCCCATCCCTTGACCTGTCAAGAGTAGGCGCTCCCCCAGGTACACATTCCCCAGCCCCGAAGCCCCGATCAAGAGCGCACCTTCCCAGGCCAATGCCGTCCCCAGGTGCTCCCCTGGGAGGCCGCTGCGGATTTTTTCACCCTTCGCGTAGACCGCACCCGCGCCCCCGTCCGCGTACGGCGCGCCGATATACAGCGTTCCATCTGCAAAAAGCAGGCTGCTTCCAAAGCCCTCGTCCAGAGCGGAGCCGGTCAGGATCCCGCTGCGCAGTGGATCGGCGCCATCGCAGTCTTCGTCGCGATCATTGCCGGGAATTTCGGCAGCGCCGGGAAAAACCTGCGGCTCCTGGTCGTTGCAGTCGGCAGGAGCCACAAAACCGTCGCCATCCACATCCAGAACGATCGGGGCCGAGCAGGCGAGCAGGAACCACATCTACCTTGTCATAACCGGTGAACACTGCTGCCGCAGGACTTTCCCAACGCGCAGCGGTGCCTATGATAATGCCCAATGTCTACCGCACCGACGACCGTTGCCCCCCGGCGCGCCGCCCTCCAGGTTCTCCTGGGCTTGGTGGGCGTGCTGCTGGCAATCATGGCCCTGGGCTGGTGGGCAAGAGCGCCGATTGAAGCAGCATCGTTGTGGATGGTCGAGCACTATGGAGCGCTCGGCATCTTTCTGATGGTCGCGGTGATGGATCCCATCCCCGGCCCCGGCCACGACGTCGCTCTGATCGTGGGCCATGCCGGAGGATTGGGCTTCTGGAGCATCTTTCTGCCTGCCTCCTTCGGGAGTTTTCTGGCAAGCATCATGAGTTGGGCCATCGGCACGCAACTGCGTGGTTGGGCGGCCCTGCGGGTGACCATGGAGCGCTACAAGATCGCGTCGATGCTGGAGAAACACGGGGCCAAGGCCGTGGCAATCGCCGCTGTGGGTCCCTTTCCCTATGTCGTCGCTACCGTGGGGGCAGGTGCATCCGGCGTGCCCTTCAGGAGCTTTTTCCTCGGCTCTCTCGCCAGACCCATCAAGATCGGCGTCGCGCTGGGCTTGATCATGGCGGGATGGCATCTGACCGGTTGACGACGGCGGCCTGCCGGGAAAAGAGGGCGGATGCCGACCCATTCCGTCTTCAACACCGTCGATGCGCTCCAGGACTACTCCCTTTTTGACGCCGATCCGGTGCTGAAGGAAGGGATCGCACGACTGGGGGCCGGTGGGCACTTGCCAGCGCTCGACGGACTGGGCAGAGAATTGGGGAGGGAGGAGGTGATCTCCTGGGGCGCCACGGCCAACCAAAATCCTCCGGTGCTACGCACCCACGACCGGCAGGGGCGGCGGTTGGACAGCGTGGACTACCACCCCAGCTACCACGGGCTGATGGAGCTCTCCGTCCGCTATGGACTCCATTCCTTGCCCTGGGAAGCCGACGCGGCACCCGGCGCGCATGTCGCGCGAAGCTCGCTTTTTTACATGGCGGCTCAGAACGAGCTGGGCCACGGCTGCCCCATCTCCATGACTTTTTCGGTGGTTCCGGTGCTGCGTCGGCAGCCGGATTTGGCCAAAGAGTGGCTACCCAAGATCAGTCGTAGCTATGATCCCCACCTTCTTCCTTCTCAAAAGAAGAGCGGCGTGATCTTTGGCATGGCGATGACCGAAAAGCAGGGCGGCTCAGATGTACGCGCCAATACCACCGTGGCCAAAGCGGTGAATGGCGGCGGAGGCGGCCAAGAATACAGGTTGACCGGCCACAAATTCTTCTGTTCCGCCCCCATGAGCGACGCCTTCTGCGTGCTGGCCCAGGCCCAAGGCGGGCTCTCCTGCTTCCTGGTGCCCCGCTTCCGTCCCGATGGAAGCAAGAACAACCTGTATTTTCAGCGCCTCAAGGACAAGCTGGGCAACCGCTCCAATGCCTCCTCCGAAGTGGAGTACGACGACAGCTCCGGTTGGCTGATCGGTGAGGAAGGACGCGGGGTTCCCGTGATCATCGACATGGTGAACCACACGCGGCTAGACTGCTGCATCGGCTCGGCGGGCATCATGCGGGCGGCGCTGGTGCAGGCCCACCACCACGCAACCCGACGCTCCGCCTTCGGAAAAACACTGATCGACCAACCGTTGATGCGGAATGTGCTTGCCGATCTGAGCCTGGAGTGGGAGGCCAGCCTCCAATTGGTGCTACGCCTCGCCCAGGCCTTTGATCGTCAAGAGGATCCGGTTGCTCTCGCCTTCCGGCGCATTGCGACGCCGGTGGCGAAATATTGGCTGTGTAAGCGGGTGGTTTCCCATACGGTAGAGGCATTGGAGTGCCTGGGCGGCGGCGGCTATGTGGAGGAGAGCCCCCTGCCGCGTCTG
>CAITDR010000356.1 GCA_903891165.1 uncultured Pseudomonadota bacterium | reverse complement strand
TACTGCCGTCACAATCGTCGTCGATGCCGTTGCATACTTCAGTGCCGGCGGGGGAGATGGTGGCGTTGCTATCATCACAATCGGTCGCGTCGGCGGTGGCGCCCGCGGGCAGATCACAGGCCGCCACGGTATTGTTGGGGTCCCCAAAGCTGTCGCCGTCGGCATCGACGTACCAGAGCGAGGGGTTCAGGGCATTTTCGTCGATACTTCCATCGCAGTTATTGTCCACACCGTCGCAGTATTCGTCGGCGCCGGGGTAGGTGCCTGCAGCGGCATCGTCGCAGTCGCCACCCGTTGAAATGTAGCCAACGGGGGCATTACAGGCGACGGTGCCGGTAGCGGTATCGCCGTAGCCATCGCTATCTACGTCGGCATACCAGGTGACCGCACCGACGCCGTCCTCGTCCACACTTCCGTCGCAGTCGTCGTCAATGAAGTTGCACTGTTCGGTGGCGCCCGGGTTGACGGCGGCGGTGCTGTCGTCGCACTCCTGACAGGCGGCGTAGCCGTCGCCATCTGCGTCGGTATAGCCGGTTGCACCATCACAATTGTAGTCGTTGGGGTCTGTGCAGTCCGTCTCGGGGGCGCTGGGGTAGTAGGCGGCATCGGCGTCGTTACAGTCCCCGCCAAAGATCACCGTCCCACCGTCGCAAGCGGTGACGGCGGTCGAATCGTCGCCATAGCCGTCGCCATCGGCGTCGGTGTAGGTGGTGGTGTAGGTGCTGGTGTCTACGGAGGCATCGGCATCGTCGGCGAGGTTGTCGCAGTCTTCGTCCACATTCCCGGCGTCGCAGATCTCCTGCGCGTTGGGCGAGACGGCCGCGTCGTTGTCGTTGCAGTCCTTACAGGCGGCCACACCGTCGCCGTCCAGGTCGGAATAGCCGGCCGATCCGTCGCAATTGCGATCCACTTGATCTTCGCAATTCTCTTCGGCGCCCGGGTGGATCGTGTTGTCGGCGTCGTTGCAGTCGGTGGCATCCTGAACCGATCCATCCGGCTGTAGGCACTTGGTCTCGGCGGTGGCGGGGTCGCCGTAGGTGTCGCCGTCGGCATCCTGGTACCAGGTGGTGCCCAGGTTTTCGTCTGCCACGCCATCACAGTTATTGTCCAGGCCATCGCAGATCTCTGCGGTGCCTGGATTTACCTGGGCATTGTTGTCGTCGCAGTCACCGTCTAAGGTCGTCCAGCCGTCGCCATCTTCATCGGCGAGGGTGCCATTGCCGGTATCCAGCTTTGGATCATCATCTTTCTGGGCTTCTCCACCCTGACGACAGCCAACCACAGACAACAGAGACAGACCGATCAGCAGACGAAACATCGTAGACCCGCATAGAGGCGCTGATCATAGACGATCTTGCTGCGATTGGGAAGCTCTTTTGGTGACGGTTTGTGACGGGGAGAAGCGGGCTACCAAAGCAGCGCCCCCGCCGGGTTTTCCAGGCGGGGGCGTCGGGAGAGATTGATCTTCTATTGACCCGTCAAGGCCACCTATCGGGGTGGCGGAGGCGGGAAACCGGAGGGAGGGGGAGGAGGCGGAGGTCCACCACCCCCCAGCAGCATGGTGATCTCCGGCACCGTCTTGGCCTCTACCCAGCCTGCCATGCCTTCTTTCCAGACCAGGTGGCGGCCGTTGGGATCACTCCGCAGGCGGTTGGCGACTTCCACAGCGGGAAGTTGGGCCGTTGCGCCGTCCAGGCCATGGTAGTGGTAGATGGCGGTGGTGGGAGGCGGCGGCGCCAGGGGCGGCACCAGCGAGGCCACTTCGCCCACTTCCTTCCAGGGCTTCCAGCCCGGCCAGCCATTGGCCCACAGGTTGTGCGCCCCGTCGCGGTTCTGCACCACAAAGGCGGCGATCTCCTTGGCGGTGTACTGGCCCTGTCCGGCGGGCCCGGCGTAGTGGTAGCGGGTTTCCAGCGGGGGAGGGGGGGGCGGGGTGCCTGCACCGATACCCTGGTTGGGCGTAAAAGTGCCGGGCGAAGCAGCAGCCTGGCCGATGGTCTGCCCCACCACATTGCCCATGGCCAAGCCCATGCCCGCCTGCATGAAGGGGTTGCTGGCCCCTTGGGCCTTCATCGCATCGGGAAGCGCATTTGCCATCTGAAACTTGGCGTAGGCATCCAGGTTTCCAGCGGCACCCATCTGCGAACGCTTGTCGATCATCTGCTCCACTTCGGGCGGAACGGAGATGTTCTCGATCACAAAATCGGTGAGGGTGATCCCGTAGTTTTCCTGGAACCAGCCGGTCAGGCGCTGGCGCATGGCATCGCCCAGATCCATGTAGTGGGCCACCAGATCCAGGACGGGGATTTTTGTTTCCCCGATCGTGTCCGCGAGTGCGCTCACCAGCTTGCGCTTGAGCTGGGCATTGATCTCGTCGGTGGTGAAAAGGCCAGCCGTCCCCACCACTTCGCGGAGGAAGACGGCGGGATCGGTGATGCGGTAGGCGAAGACGCCGAAGGCCCGGATGCGCACCACCCCGAAGTCGGCGTCGCGCATCATGATCGGGTTGGCGGTGCCCCACTTCTGGTCGGTGAACTGGCGGGTGGAGACGAAGTAGACGTCGCCCTTGTAGGGGGCATTCAGGCCATACTTGATACTCTGGAAGAAGCCAGAGATGGCTTTGGTGCGGGTAGAAAGCTCGTAGCTACCCGGAGCAAACACATCGGAGAGCTTGCCTTCGGCCACAAAGACGGCGGCCTGCCCCTCGCGCACAACCAGCTTTCCACCGTCCTGGATGGCCTGGTTGTGGACGGGGAAGCGGTAGACCAGTGTGTTCTTGGTATCGTCCAGCCACTGGAGTACATCGAGAAACTGTGCCTTTGCATGCTGACTGAGCGTGTCCCAGAGACCCATAAATCCTCCAAAAGGGGCCGACCTTGGGGTCGGAACCAGCATGTAATCACCGGCGCCGGGGCTGCCATGGGTTTTTGGCCGCCGGGCGGGTTATGGGGGCCGTCTTGGAGGCGCTTTGGCAGAAAATGACTCCCCCCCGATCGGTGCTCTCATGGGACGCCTCCTTGGCCGTGGCCGCGAGGAGCTGGAAAAGGCCGCCCGCCGAGGCCGCGACCAGCTCCACCTCCGCCAGCTCCGCACGGATCGGGATCGCCTCTACCAGAAATTAGGCAAGGAAGTCCGTAACCTTCTCGACTCCAAGGACATCTCCCATCCCGGTCTGGCGCGCACCGTCGAGCGTATCGAGGAGCTGGAGCAACGGATCCGCAGCGGCGAGGATGCCCTTCGGGTGGGCGACCCCACACCCGAGACTCCAGAGTCCTCGACCAAAGAGGAGAAGTAGAAAATCGGCACCAAGGCCTTGCGCGTGTGCGTCCAGCCCGATAAATGGCTGTCGCCTTGGGGTTGTAGCTCAGTTGGGAGAGCACCAGAATGGCATTCTGGGGGTCAGGGGTTCGATTCCCCTCAGCTCCACCACTAAGGCAAGAAGGTCTGGCTGGAGAAATCTGGTCAGGCCTTCTTCGTTTTTTGGGGATGGGCTGGCCCCGGCGGGGCTTTTTTCGGCGCGAAGCGCCGGGGATGTCGCGCGGGGGCGCGAGGGACTCCACGTGAGGCAGGACGACGACGGCGACTGCCTTGACGGGTATACGTCACTGACGTAGGCCTCTTCGGGATGCGCGCCACCTCATGGAGGTACAAACCGATGAGCAAACTCTTTGAAGACCTGAAGGCTTCCCTGGAAGAAGTGCTCGCACACACGCAGGGTGCTGAGACAGGTGCGGTTATTCGCGAGGTTCCGAGAACCAATGTTGCAACCGTGCGCGCCCGGCTCGGGATGTCACAGTCGCAATTCGCGACAGTGTTTGGCGTTTCGGTGGGAACACTCCGGGGGTGGGAGCAACGGCGGAGGGTGCCGGAGGGGCCGGCGCAGGTATTACTTGCGGTGATCGACCGGGAGCCGGAAGCGGTATTGCGGGCGTTGCACTATGACTATGTTCATCAGAAGGGGACTTTGGAGGAGCGGTCCCTTTGAGTGACCGGTCCTTCGGTAAGAAGGGGCCGTGGGGGCGAAGCCCCCCACAAAACCCAAAAATCCGTTAGAGGGCGGCCCCGATGCCCGCCGTCCTCCTCCCCACCTATCAGGAAGCTGAAAACATCGCTGCGATGGTACGCGCAGTACGGAATGTGCTTCCTTCCGCCCGGATCCTGGTGATCGACGATGCCTCGCCAGATGGAACCGCGGAGCGGGCGGAGGAGGCGGGGGCGGAGGTGATGCGGCGGAAAGGTCCACGTGGGCTGGGGCCGGCCTATCGGGAGGGAATGGTGTGGGCCCTGGCGGAAGGTCTGGATCCCATCTACCAGATGGACGCCGATTTTTCCCATGATCCGCTGGATCTTCTGCGCTTGAACACCGATGCGGAGCTGACGTTGGGCTCGCGCTATGTGGCGGGTGGGGGTACACGGAACTGGGCACTGCACCGGCGGCTGATCTCGCGTTTTGGCTCGATCTACGCATCCAAATTGTTGGGGATGGCCGTGGTGGATCCGACGGGGGGCTTCAAGTGCTGGCGGGCGGCGACGCTGCGGGCCATTGATGTGGCCTCGGTGCGGTCGGACGGCTATGTTTTTCAGGTGGAAACCACCTTCCGGGCGATTCAGGTCGGCGCGAAGCTGCGGGAAGTGCCGATCCTGTTCACCGAACGTCGGGAGGGGAAGTCAAAGATGTCGCCTGCAATTGCCGTAGAAGCTGCTTTTGCGATTCCACGTCTGCGTTGGGAGCGGGGTTGAAAGCGCAGCACTGGCTGTGGGTGGGGGTGGGCTTGCTGGCGGCGCTGCGGCTGGTGCTGGCGGCCACGACCGGAATTGTGGAGGATGAAGCCTACTATTGGACATGGGCGCGCCAGCTTGCCTGGGGCTACTATGATCATCCACCCGCGATCGCGGCGGTAATTGCCGCCTCAGATGCGGTTTTTGGAGCAACGGCGCTGGGGGTGCGGGGCGCTGCGGTGATTCTGGGCTCGATGTTGCCGCTGTTGCTGGCGCCTTGGGCGAAAGATCGGAGGTTGCTCCTGCTTCTTTTAGGGGGAATGCCGCTGTATACGCTGGGGGGGGTACTGGCCACCCCGGATGTGCCGCTGCTCTTCGGCTGGACGCTGGCCTTGGCGGGGGCCTGCCGGGGGGCCTGGGGGCTCGCGGGTCTGGGCGCCGGGCTCGCGGGGCTGGCCAAGTACAGTGGCTGGGGGATCTGGCCGCTCTTTGTGTTGGCAGAGCTGCATGAAGTCTGGCTGGCACGGCGTGCCGGACATCGCCATGAATTTCCGTTTGTGGGGATGTTGGCGGGTATGCTGCTGACGGGGATGGTGATCGCACCCAACCTGGTTTGGAATGCGCAGCATGACTGGATCTCCATCCGCTTTCAGTTTGACCATGGGCTGGTGCAGAAGGAGGCGCCGGGGCTGTGGGGGGCGGCCACCTTTGCCGGGGCGCAGCTGCTGCTGGTGACGCCGGTGCTCTTTGGGGCCATGGTGGCAGGCTGGGTGTCGGCCTTCGGGAAGGGGGCGGGAAGGATAGAGAGGCTGGGGATGTGGACTTCTATGCCGGTTTTTCTGTTCTTCACCTGGGCTGGAAGTCGGGCGCAGGGAGAGCCCAATTGGGCCGCTCCGGCCTGGATCGGGGCATCGCTGCTCCTGAGTCGATCGTCGGGACGGATTTTTCGGGGAGCCTGGCTGGGAGGTGCTTTTGCCGCCATTCTTTCGCTCGCTGTGGTGGTGCATCTCTACGTGCCGCTGGTGGACCTGGATCGGGACCCCACCGCACGGCTGGGGGTGGGGCGGGATCTGGCCGACTCGGTAGCGGCCTGGGGTAGCACGAAGGTGGATGGAAGTGGAGAAAATCGCATCGGGCCGGTGTACACCAACCGCTACCAGGAGGCGGCGCTCTTGCGCTACTACCGCGGCATCGAAGCCTATGCTCTGCCGGGGGTGGATCGGGCCGACCAGTTCGATCTCTGGCCGATCCGTTGGTCCGAACACGCACTTTTTGTACGTCCCTGGCGCGGGTCGCCCTCCATCATCGCCGAGAAATTCTGCGAACGGCGGGGCTCTCCGAACGTCGTGACCCAGCGCAATATCGATGGATCGGTGTTTTCGCGCTGGCAGGTGTTTGAGGTCTGGGACTGTGGTCGGCCGGGGAGGGAGGATGCCCCGTAGACGGCGGGCGGTGTTGTGGCGGCTCTTGGGCCTTTTTGTGCCGTACAAAGGTCTATTATTGTTTTCGCTGCTGCTGATGGCGGTGGCTTCGGCGATACCGGGTGTCCTGGTCTTTCTCATTCAGTCGGTGCTGGACGACGTGCTGATTGCGCGGGATGCCGGGCGGCTGGCGCTGATGCCCTTTGCGGTGGTGGGTTTGTATGCGCTCAATGGCGGCGTCAACTTCACCCGGGCGATGATCACCCGCTCCATTTCCTGGCGCATCGTCAGTGATCTGCGGGAGCGTCTGTATGAGAAAATGTTGGGGTTCGACCTCGACTGGCAACAAAGTGCAGCCTCTGGGGAGAAGGTGAGTCGGTTGATGGCGGATGTGAACAACCTGCAGTATGCCACCTCCGGCGTCGTGACTGCGGTGCAGAAGCCATTGACCCTGATGGTGTTGATCGGCAGCGCCCTCTACATGAATGTGAAGCTTGCCATCATTGCGCTGGTGCTGCTCCCCCTGGTGGTGCTGCCCATCCAGCGCTTCGGGGCACGGCTGCGGCTGCAGGCGCGGGCTTCTCTGGACAGTGGTGCAAAACTATCGGGCTCGGCCCAGGAGAGTTTCACCGGTATCCGGGTGGTGCAGGTCTTCGGCGCACATGCCCAGCGGGTCGCCCGCTTTGTCCAGCTCAATCGCCAGCACCAGGCCGATCAGCTCCGTGCCACCACTGCACAATTGTTGCCCGGACCCACGGTGGAGCTGATCGCGGCGTTAGGCGTGGGGGCAGCTTTGTGGGTGGGCGGGCAGGATGTTTTTGTAGGTACCCTGCGGCCGGGGGAGCTGATCGCCTTTCTGGTGGCGCTGGGGCTGATGAATGATCCGCTCAAGGGGCTGACCCAGGTGAGCAGCCTTCTGCAGCGCTCGGTGGCCTCCGCGGAGCTGATTCTGGAGCTTCTGGACCGTGACTCTGGATTGAGTCACGAAGGTACTGTCCTGGCGACGGCTCCCGCCGAGATACAGGTCGAACAACTTCGCTATTCTTATGGTGAGGAGGAGGTTCTGAAGGGCATTTCCTTCCGCGTCCAGGCCGGGGAGCGGGTGGCCATTGTGGGGGCAAGCGGATCAGGCAAGACGACGCTGCTCAGTCTGCTGGCGCGCCTTCGGGATCCGACGGCCGGGGGAATCTTCTGGGACGCCACCGAGCTGCGGCAACTGGAGCTGTCCTCTTTTCGGCGGCAGCTTGCGATGGTCACCCAGGAGCCCTTTCTTTTTGATGAGTCCGTGGCGGACAATATCCGCTTCGGCAGCCCGGAGGCCAGCGATGCCGCGGTTGAAGAGGCGGCGCGGGTGGCCAACGCGCATCCTTTTGTAAAGGACTTACCCCTCGGCTACCAGACTTTTGTGAATGAGCTGGGCATGCGTCTTTCCGGTGGGCAGCGGCAGCGCCTGTGTATCGCCCGTGCAGTGCTGCGGGGGGCGCCGGTACTGCTGTTGGACGAGGCCACCTCCAACCTGGATGCGGAGAGCGAGGCCCTGGTGAATGAGGCCCTGGACCGCTTGATGGTGGGTCGTACCACTTTTGTGGTTGCCCATCGTCTTTCCACCATTCGTGATGCGGATCGGATTCTGGTCTTGGAAGGAGGAGAGCTGGTGGAGCAGGGGCGTCATGCGGAGCTGCTTGCCCGCGGCGGTGTCTACGCACGACTGCTGGCACGGCAGGGAGCGTAGAGGCCGCTTCTACAGCTCCTTCAGCTTCTCCAATTCCTGCGTCTCCGTCGGCCCCGGGGTGGCTTTCTCCCCCTCCTTCTGCTCCTGCGCAAAAAGCGGCACACTCCGCTCGTGGTGGGTGGTGCCCGCAGCAAAGCCCACATCCCAGCCCGAGGTCAGCTCCACCGTCAGGATCTCGACCCCGGAAATCTTTGAGTCGCGAACCGCTTTTTCCACCCCCTCCATCCAGATCCCCACCTCCCCCGGCTCCCCCATCCACCAGGCCTCTACCCGCAAGAGCCCCCCGGTCTGCCCATGGGACTCCACCGACTCCTCCCAGATCTGCAGGTCGCGCAGCCGAGGATCGGCCGAAAGCTGTTGTTGGAGGCTCTGAATACTGCTGCGCTGGCTGATGGGCACCGAGGCCAGCGTCGGCACCAGGGCCAAGAGCGCCACCACCACCCCGTGGACCCGAGCAACCGGCGCCACCGTTGGCTCTTGGCCCCGTCGAACAACCAGCGTTCCGGCCACCAGATCGTGCAGGCCCCGACGACTTCCCTCAAAAAGAGCCAGGTAGAGGCTACCTGCCCCAAAAAGGCCGCCCAACAGCCGAATCCCCACCTCTCCCCACGAATTTCCGGGCATGGTCATGCCCATGGTGCCCAGCCCCAGACCCAGGATCGCCCCCCGCAGCAGCGCCGTCGTCAGGCTCAGGCGCCCCCCATCGGCAGACACCACCCGTAGCCCCAGCAGCAATTGCCCAGGGGTCCCTCCAAAAAAGCCCTGAAAAAGCCCACGATAGAGCGTCATGACCGGCACCAACAGCAGGTGCCCCCACATGCCAAGCGGCTGCGCAAGCTGACCCCAGAACAGCGCCGGGCCGGTGGCGACAACGCCGATCAGCAGGCCGTCCAACATAAATGCGAGCAGGCGACGCCAGCGGGGCGCTACAGACATGCGGTATCCAGGGGCGCACAGCGTTAACCTGCTGGCCGGAGGCCGCGGCGATGTCCTTTCGGAAGCGGGTCTACGCGCTGGTTCAGACCATTCCCCTTGGAAAAGTGGCGGGCTACGGCCATGTGGCCGCCGCGCTGGGCAGCCCCCGGGCGGCCCGGCAGGTGGGTTTTGCCTTGGCCGCCCTCCCCGGTGGCACCGATGTGCCCTGGCACCGGGTACTGCGGAGCAGCGGCCACATCGCCCAGCAGGGAGACCCCGGACGCCCGCTGCTTCAACGCGGACTTCTGGAGGCGGAGGGCGTGGTGGTCGAGCAGAATCGTGTCGCGATGGATCGCTATGGCTGGGTCTTTCCGGGCGGAGCTTCGGAGATGGGTTAGGGAGCAAAGGTGCTTCTCCTTCTTCAGCTTTTCTCCCTCCTGGCCACGCCCTTTTTGCCGTTCCTGATCCTGCTGCCGCGCTTGCGGGTGGGCTTTCGCGAGCGCCTGGGTATGGCAAAGATTGAGGTAGAACCTGGGGCAATATGGATACACGCCGCATCGTTGGGCGAGGGGCGGCTGGCTGCCAACCTTATTGCCGGCATGCAGGAACAGCTGGACCTGCCCATCCTGCGGACGTGTAGCTCTGCAACCGCACGGAATGTGGACGTGGGCGCCGACCAGACGCTGCTGTTGCCCTTTGATAATCCACTGCTTCTGGGACGGCTATTGGATCGCGTGCGTCCGCGCATCCTGATTCTGGTGGAGGCGGAGCTGTGGCCCTGCCTTATCGCCGCCGCCGCCCGGCGACAGATCCCGGTGGTGGTGGGCGCGCGGGTCGGGCATGGCCTGCGTCGGCTGGCACAACTGCCAGGGATGTGGTCCTCTCTGCGGAAAAAGATTGTCTGGATGCCGGTAGACGCCGAGGCGGCTGCTTTTGGAGGCGGCGAACCCACCGGGGATTTGAAGGCCGGAGCTCAGACGACGGTGGCCGCGCTGCGCTGGAAGGGCGACGCGGTGATCGGCGCCTGCACCTATGTGGAGGAAGAGGGGCCGCTGTTGGAGGCCGTTCGGAAGCTGAATCCTCGGCCCTTGCTGGTGCTTGCGCCGCGGGAGTCCGATCGTTTTGGCACCGTTGCGGCCTGGCTGCAGCAGCAGGGCGAGAACTTTGTGCGGCGCAGCAGCCTGACGGATGGGCGGGTGCCCGCCGGCGTGCAGGTGCTGCTTCTGGACAGTTTTGGAGAGTTGGGCGGTCTTTATGTACAGGCAAGGGCTGCGTTTATCGGAGGCACCTTTGTGGCGCGGGTGGGGGGCCACTCGCCGATGGAGGCAGCGGCCGTCGGCTGTCCTGTGGTACACGGTCCCCATACCCGCTCCAATGCCGCCGCCTTTGACGCCCTGGATTCTTTTCTTTGCCTGGAGCCCGAGGATCTGGCCGAGAGCCTGAGCGAGGCCATGGCCGCGCCGCGTGGCAATGCGCTGGCGCAGCAGGGCCAGGATCGGGTGGATCGGGTGGTGGAGCGGCTGCTGCCGCTGCTCCGACCATCGGCGGCGCCAGAGCGTTGGCTGAGGCCGATCCTGTGGCCTCTTTCTCTGCTTTGGAGCCTCGCCACCGCATTGCGTCCGCGGCCGCTGGTCCGGGCGCGGATCCCGGTGATCTCGGTGGGCTCTTTGTTGGCGGGGGGGGCTGGGAAAACGCCGGTGGCGGCCTGGCTGGCGGAGCGCCTGAACGGGCAGCCGGTGGTGGTGTCCCGCGGCTACGGGCGTCGGCGCGGCAGTGATGTACGGACCAGCGGAGAAGCGAAGGATCTGGGCGACGAGCTGTGTATGCTGGCGCGGCGGGGGCTGCGGGTGGCCTCAGCACCCGATCGTCGGCTTGCAGTGGAGCGCGCAGCCTCGGAAGGAGCCACCATTGCAGTGCTGGATGACGGCCTCCAGGTGGGCGGGTTGGCCCGGGATCTGGAGGTGGTGGTGGTGGATGCACGCTGGCCGGGGGGAGGGGGGCCGATCCCCGTGGGAGAGCGGCGGCTGCCCTGGAGCTGGCTGGGCAAGGCCGACGTCCTGTGGGTGAACCACGGGCCACTCCCGCAGGAATTGCGCCCCTTTTTGAAGCCGGGGGTGGTGGTCGTAGAGGCGCGCTATCGGTCGGTGGCGTGGCTGCGGCGGGGGCAACGGCTGCCCCTGGAGAGCCTGCCCAAACGGCCGGTGGTGGCGATGGCGGGAATTGCGCGGCCGGAGGGCTTTTTCCGGCAACTTCGGCGGCTGGGTATCCGGCCGGTGCGGGCCTGGGCCTATCCGGATCACCACAACTTCACCTGGATGGACCTCCAGAGTATCGAGGCATGGCTGGACGACCACCTCGTGCTACTCACCGAGAAGGACGCCGCGCGCCTGCCGCGCGACCTGGGTGCCCATGCGCTCGTGGTCGAACCCGAGCTGGTCTCGGGGGAGGAGGAGCTGCTCGGGCTGCTCCAGAGTCGGGGTTGGCGCGGCTGAAAAAGTGAATGAGGGCTCATTCAGCCCCGAAATTCCGTCGCGGATCGGGGAAATTTTGCCGAACGGCAAGGAGGATCTGAACCCGGATAGTTGCGGCTTCCGGAACTCTGGTATCTAATGGCAGCGTGCTACACCTCCTCCTTCTGCTTGCCTGTCCGACCCCTTCGCCTACTGAGTCGGAGCCGGTGCTGGAGAGAT
>CAITDR010000355.1 GCA_903891165.1 uncultured Pseudomonadota bacterium | reverse complement strand
GACAGGCTTCTGCACCGTCCGATGATGCCAGAAAGGGCCGTAAAGTACAGCAGGACCTTCGGCGATCCACCTGCTTCGCCGTTTATTACAAACTGAATGAGGCTTCATTCAGTGCGGTGGTGGAGCCGGTGGGATCCGCCTGTCGTGGTCGGGGAGGGCACCCGCGAGCTGCCGCCGGAAAAACAGCATAGATGGCAGAGCTTCGCCGCCTCCTCCACCTGGCACGTTTTTTGCTGCATCCTGTAGCAGGAGAATCATCATGCTCATGCTCTTGGCACTCTTGGGCTGTGTAGAAGAACAAATCGCCTGTACCACCGAGGCGCGCTCTTCGGTCAGCCTGCAGGTTCTGGATGAGGCCGGCGCGGTGATCCCCGACCTCACGGTCAGCTATACCGTCGATGGGGGCGCCTCCGCCGCCTGCGACAACTTCATGGACGGGGCATGGGCCTGCGGCTACGAGCAAGTTGGTACCTTCGAAATCTCCGTTTCAGCGCCCGGTTTTGAGGCTCAGACCCTCTCCGTGGTGGTGGAGGCGGATGTCTGCCATGTGATCACCGAAGTGGAGGAGATCACACTGCTTTCCTCTTGCGGCGACGTGGAGGCGATGCCTTCGGTCATTGCGACGGTCGTGGGGGCCAGCGGCGAGCCGCTGGAGGAGGTGGCCGTCGTCTACTCTCTGGGCGACGGCCCGGAGACCGCCTGCGATCCGGCAGGGGAGACCTGGATCTGTGGCTACGGGACTGCTGGCACCTTTGACATCACGGCTTCGGCCGCCGGTCACGTGCCGCAGAACCAGACGGTGGTGGTGCTGGCCAACGAGTGTGGGGTGGACACGCGGAACCTGGACTTCCACCTGGACTGGGCCGCAGACTGAACGACTGTTTCGGGTCACGGGGGTGCACGATCGCCGCCGCCGTGTGACATTCCCGTAACGACATGGATCTCAGCCTCGCCACCTATGAATTGCCCGTCTCCCTTGGGCTGGCCTGTGTGGCGGGCCTGCTGATTGGCTTTGAACGCGAACAATCGGCCACCGAGCGCTCAGCCACCGGCGAGGGGCTGCTCGGCGGGGTTCGCACGCACCCGCTCTTGAGCCTGATCGGGGCGGTGGCGGTGCTGCTGCAGCAGGAATTGGGATTACCGGTGTATCTGGTGATCTTTGCGGCAGTCATGGGGATGGTGGGGGTCACTTTTTTCGCCCACGTCCGCGCTGGACACTTCGGAATGACTTCCGAGGCGGCGGCGCTGATGTCTTTTTTGTTGGGCTCCCTGAGCATGAGCCACGTGCCCTTTGCTCCGATCGACCAGCGGGCCCTGTTTATCCTGTCGTTGACGGTTGTGGTCACGCTGCTACTGTCCATCAAGCGGCGCCTGCACGGGTTTGTGCAGAAAGTCAGCAGCGAAGACCTTTTTGCTACTCTGAAATTCCTGCTCGTGGCGGTGATCATCCTTCCCCTGCTGCCCGATCAGACTTTTGGACCCTTGGATGTGCTGAATCCGCGCAGCATCGGCTATATGGTGGTGTTGATCGCCGGGGTCAGTTTTGTAGGCTACGTCGCCATCCGGGTGCGTGGGGCGGGGAAGGGGATGGTGCTGACGGGGCTGGTTGGCGGCCTGGTCTCCTCTACCGCGGTGACCCTGGCCTCGGCCAGTCGGGCACGGCAAGAACCGGCCTTGGCCGGAGCTTGTGCGCTGGCGGTGATGGCGGCGAGTACGATCATGGTGGGCCGGGTGCTGGTGCTCACTGCCCTGGTCCAACGTCCGCTTGCGGGGATGTTGTTGGTACCCCTCGGAGCGATGATGGTGGCGGGTCTTGGCGTGTCAGCCTGGGCCTGGCACCAGGGCATGAAGTCGGGAGAGGCGGAGGGTCAGCTGGGTGTGGCCAACCCCTTTGAGCTGAGCTCGGCCTTCAAGTTTGCCTTGCTCTACGCCGGGATTCTGATGCTGTCTAAGGCCGCACACACCTACCTGGGCCCTCAGGCCATCCTGTTGGCCGGGGCACTGGCGGGCACCACCGACGTGGATGCCATCACCCTGTCGATGGCGCGGCTTTCGGGGGAGGGGCTGTCCATGGAAATTGCCGCTACCACCGTGCTGATCGCGGTGGCCTCCAACACCGTGGTCAAAGCGGTGCTCGCCGGAGTCACCGGCGGGCTGGCCTTCGGCAAGCGGGTGGCCATCGGCTTTGCGTGGATGCTGGCAGCCGGGCTGCTGGGCTTGGGCTGGATGTGGAGCTGATTTTTTCGCGACTACGCTTGACCTGTCAAGAGTGAGAGCGGATCAGTGCTTCGAGGCGATCCAGACCCGAGGTCAGCGTCTCCATGTCCGGTCCAAAGGAGAGCCGGACGGTGGAGGCAAGTCGGGAGTGCAGGTGTGAACGTCTCCCGCCGGGATCGATGTCGAAAAAGGCGCCGGGGACGCTGATCACCTGCCGCTCCAGGGCCGCCTCAAAGAGGGCCATGCCGTTGCGCAACGGCGGCGGCAGTCCATCGAGGGAGGGGAAGACGTAGAAGGCACCTTCGGGAGGATCGTCCAGGATCATCCCCATTCGGCGGCAGCGGTCCACCATATAGTCGCGCTTGTGGAGGAAGGAGCTGCGAATGGCCGCCGCCTCAGCGTCGGCCACCTCGGGTTTCAGCAGGGGAATGGCGGCTTTTTGGAGCGGATGGGGTGCGCCACCATCCAAAAAAGAGCCGGCCGAGGCGATCCGGCGGATCACCTCTTTGGGGCCCAGCGTCCACGCCAGTCGCAGCCCGGGGTAGCGCCAGTTTTTTGTAAGGCCGTCCACCATCACCACGGGGTCCTTGTCCACATCCTCCACAAAACGGGCGGCACTCACCGGACCTTCTTGTCCGTAGACATAGTGGGCATAGAACTCGTCGATCAGCAGGCTACACTGTAACTTGCGGGCAATGCTGACCCAGCGGTGCAGCTCCTCCCCCTCGACCGTGTTGCCGGTGGGGTTGCAGGGATTGGAGAAAAGAATAGCTCCGAGACCCATTCCCACGATGCGCTCGCGCAGGGACTCCGGGGAGAGGCGGAAGCCATCCTCGGGACGCAGCGGGATGGGAATGGGGACAAACTCCTTGAAGATGCCCAGCAATTCTTCATAGGCCGTGTAGTCGGGCAGAAGGTGGCCCAGGTGTACATTGCCCAGCGCGGCGGCGATCCGCGTCAGCGCACTGCGACCCCCTGCGGAAATACTCACATTCTCCGCGGTGTACTGGGAGCGCATGCCCCGGCGATAGCGACGGTTGTACAGGGCGGCCACCGCCTCCTTCAGCTCCCCAACGCCATCCACGGGCGCATATTCGTAGGAGCTGACCTCCAGCTGCACCTGCTCCAGCCGCGGCGGGGAGCCGGGGAGGGGACCGGTCTCCGGAGCGCCCTGTCCCAGGTTGGCCCAGCCGGGATTTCCATAGTGGAAGCCGCGTTTTGCGGCTTCGCTCATGACGTAGATCACGCCGGTGCGTGGCACGGCGCGGAAACCCTGGAGTTGATCGGGGGCAGGCATATTTTGTTTTAACCGCCTGCACGGTCAACTGCCTATGAGCCGCAGCGGATTCCCGTAAAACTGGAGCTTTCACCCGTCTTTACCGACGTGGAAACGCTCCCGTCACTGCGACGCCAAGCCGGGCGACCTTCCTTCTGCCGGTACTCATGCCAGGGCGCGCCGCTGGACTCCTCCCACTGCAGCGGCTCGGCTTCCAGATCGGCCAGACCGCGGCTGCCGCAGTAGGCCTTGGCCAGGTTCCAGTTCAGGTTTACGGCGACCGCACCTTCCTTTCCCGCCGGAGGGGTTGCCCCGTTCCAACCGGAGAGAAAGCGGGCATCGGCCCGGCCATCGGCGGTGGCATTCTCGCGCTGCCACTCCGGATGGGCAGCCAGCCAGCGGGCCAGGCTGCTGTTGCTGACCACCGCCGACTGCCGTGGTCGGTCAGGCGGGTTGGGGACCTGCTTGGGGTCAACTTTGCCCATGTGCGGCTTGGGAAGCGGAATTTCGATACTGAATGCGCCGGTACCCCAGGGTACTTCCACGCTCCCCTCCCAGACCGAGCAGCCTGCCGGGCAGGCTCCCACGCCAGTCCCCGGTGTACATACAGGCGTTTTTTCGGGACAACTGCCCGCCTCTGCCCGCAACGCCAAGGTACCGGGCAGGCTCTCCAAGGGGATCATCTCCCCCTCTCCCTTCAGGATTCCGCCCATCCAGAGCCGGAATTTTCCTGCCGGAGCTGTGAGGGACAGCGGACGTAGTACCGGATCGGGGAGCTGCCAGTCCACCTTCTGCGGACCCTCGCCGGCCACCACGGCTACATCCAGCGTCGCCTCCCCACAGGTGCTTGGATGGACAGCACAGTCCGTTCCTACCAAGGCATTCAGCTTGTAGGTCCCCGGCACCAGCGGGCCAAAAGCCATCCCCCCCGCGGTCACACGACCCTCCTCCGCACCCAGGCGGATGTGGTAGGGGGCGCTGCCCTTTACCTGAAGCTCCAGATCCCGATTTGCGGGGGGAAGCTCCATTCCCAACCAAACCAGCGTTCCTGACAATACGATGACAAGCCCGATGGCGGCGGCCAGGGCGGCCAGCAGGAGACGTCGCGAGCGCCCCGGCATGGGGGTCAGGGTGACGGCGGGCCGGCCTTCTGCCCAGGTGGCGCGGGCGCGCGGATCGGTGGGAACCGGTGGCAGGGTTTCGGCCACCGTCGTCTCTCCAATGCTGGTCCCCGCGGCGGAGTCTTTAAGTCGCCTTAACACTTCAGCGGCGGTCTGCACGCGCAGCCTGGCGTCGGAGTGGGTCATTTCACGAACCAGGGCGCGCAGGGGCTCCGGAAAGGGCGGCCCGGGATCCAGCGGCGCGTGGGCCTGCTTGGCGGTGATCACCTGATAAAATCGCTGGGATGGGGAGCCAGAACCATGAATATCAACGGCGATTTTCCCGGTCAGCGCCTCATACATACATACGCCAAGCGCGTAGATGTCCCACTTCGCCGGGTCCAGGTCGCCGGGCTG
>CAITDR010000354.1 GCA_903891165.1 uncultured Pseudomonadota bacterium | reverse complement strand
GGCGCCGGTGCCGGGGGCAGCCGGCTGATCTCGGGAACCCGGCCGGTCCACCTGGAGCTGGAGGCGGCGCTGGAGGAGTTTTTTGGGCGACCGGCCCTGCTTTTTCCCAGCGGCTACCATGCCAATCTCGCGCTGCTGTCCACCGTGCTTCAGCCCGAGGATCGTGCTGCTTCCGACGCCCTGAACCACGCTTCCATCATTGATGCCTTCCGACTGGCACGTTGTGGACGGCAGGTGATCCCGCACCTCTCCACGGACATTCCGCCCGACACCCGCCTGATCGCGGTGGAAGGTCTGTTTTCGATGGATGGCGACATTCCCGATCTGCGCGCCTATCCCAAAGAACCCTGGCTTTTTGTGGACGAGGCCCATGCCTTCGGCTGCCTGGGGGAGGGAAGGGGAGCGGCCCGAGCGGCGGGGGTGGAGCCGGACTTTTTGGTGGCCACTCTGGGCAAAGCCCTGGGAAGCAGCGGTGCTTTTGTGATTGGCCCGCCCGAGCTGAAGGCGCTGCTGGTGAGTGCGGCCCGGCCCTTTGTCTACACCACCGCCTTGCCGGAGGGGGTGGCCGCTGCGGCTCTGGTGGCCTTGCGTCTGGCCGATTCCGAACGTCGGGAGCGGCTTTCTCACAATGCCAGCCTGCTGCGGCGATGGCTGGGGCAAGAGGGGATCGCGGTGCTGGGAGAGGCCCACATCCTGCCGGTGTTGGCGGGCAGCAGCGCGATGGCGCTGTCCGAAGCTCTCTTGGAAGAAGGCATTTTTGCGCCGGGCATCCGCTATCCCACGGTGCCCCGGGGCCAGGAGCGGGTGCGGCTGACGGTGAGCGCCGCCCACAGCGAGACCGAGCTGGCTGCTTGCGTCGATGCTTTTTGTCAGGCCCGAAAACGAATCCCTACACTGTCTCCAGATCACGAAGGGCCGCACTGAGACGTCGCCCCTTGCGGGCGTAGCGACGACAAAGTGCTTGTATCAAGATTCTTGCTCGCCAAGATCCTTGTAGCATGGATGTTTCAAGCAAATGTATCGCAGTATCAGTCCGGTGTAGCCACCAGTCCCGCACCGCTGGACGGCGCAGGTCCGGCTCCCCCAGCGCAGCAGGGAGGTTGACGTAGCCCAGCGCCTCGTCCTCCTCCCGATCGCGAAGCTGATGTATCACCGTCGCCGCCGCTCCCAGCTCCTCCGCGAGGATCGGCGCTTTTTCTCCCGTGATACAGTACCAGAGCCCGCGCACATAGGCCCGGCCGATACGCGCACACTGCCTGTTCAGCTCCGCCTCCTCCACCCGCACCGTGCGAAAAGCATCCCAGGCAATGGCCTCCAACATTTCGGAAACCACCTGCTTCAAATAGGGATCCCGGTGCTTCAGGAGCATCCGGTCCAGAGCATCCCGAAGCTCCCGCGACGGCGCAATCAGACCCGAGGGGTCGCGGTCCCGGCGCCCCGTCTCCAGAAAAGCCTGCGCCCCCCTTACATAGTCCTGCACCGCTTCCTGCTTCCTCTCCGGCGCATCGACCACGTCGTCGGCCACCCGCAGCCAAGCGTAGACCGCCGCAAAAGTGCCCAAGGACCAGGGAGCAAGTACCAGAAATGCCAGAAAGAGGACGGGTTGATACATCCAAAGAATGCGAAAATGTATCACGGTTCATCCCTGGGATGTACTGAACCGGCAGCAATTGGTTTTGCATTTCTGCCTTTCAGTCTTTTGCCTTTTTCCCCTTCCGACCGGGTGTGTCCAGGGAGGGGCTCTGAAACGACCCGCCCCAACACTTCCATAACTCCCAACGCTATCTCGGAGGTACTCAGTCAATAATAACCGCAGCCTTGGCTGCAAGCAACGCCTCGCGCGAAGCAGACCGCCTGTTGAGCTAACGACCTATGGCCTATTCTTCCGCATCATAGCCAAGATTGGGCGCCAGCCAACGCTCCACTTCCCGACGCTCCAGGCCCTTTCGGCGGGCATAGTCTTCCACCTGATCCCGCCCGATGGGCCCCAGCACAAAATACCGGCTTTCGGGATGCGAAAAAACCAGCCCCGAAACTGCCGCAGCAGGCATCATCGCGAAGGAGGTGGTCAACGAGGCGCCGATCCGCTCCGCATCCAGCAAGGCGAACAATTTGCCCTTCTCGGTGTGGTCGGGGCAGGCCGGATAGCCGGGCGCCGGGCGGATACCCCGGTAGCGCTGGCGGATCAGGTCCTCATTGGTGAATTCTTCGTCCTTGCCGTAGGACCAGTCCCGACGGATCTGGCGGTGCAGCAGCTCGGTGCCCCCCTCGGCGAGGCGATCGGCCAGGGCCTTGACCAGGATGCTGTTGTAGGGGTCGTGCTGGGCGTCGTAGGCGGCAGCCAGGGCTTCGGCGCCCTTCACTGCGGTCACAAAGGCCCCGAGGCTGTCTTCCGGCCCCACGAAGTCTGCGAGGCAGTGGTAGATACCGTCGCCGCGCTGCTCCTGCTGGCGGAGGAAGCAGAAGCGCATGGCGCCGCTCTCGGTGGTCAGTACCACATCGTCTCCTTCCCGACGCGCTGGATAGAAGCCGTAGACCGCCTGGACTTTGATTGCTCCACTTTCCGCGAAATGTTGAAGCATCTTCTGCGCATCGGCGTAGAGCGAACGTGCCGTCACGCCGATCTGTCCCTCCTCCTTCAGCAGGCGCTCCCAGTGCCCCTTCAGCTCCCAGGCCCGGAAGAAGGGACCCCAGTCGATAAAGGCTTTGATTTCTTCCAGGGGCAGATCCACAATCCGGCTGCCCGTGAAGGCCGGTGTCTCGGGGTGAGGCACATAGGTGGGGGCGGCCTGGCGCACTTCCGGCAGCGACAAGAGCGGCGTGGCCCCCTGCCGTGCCAGGTAGCGCTCGCGACTCAGCTTCTGCTCGGCCCGCAGCTCCTCCAGGTAGGCAGGGCGTAGTTTGTCGGAGATCAGCTTGCCTACGACGGGCACGGCGCGGCTGGCATCCTTCACATGCACCACCGCGCCGGAGCGGGCGGGCGAGATTTTGACGGCCGTATGACGCCCGGAGGTGGTGGCGCCGCCGATGAGCAGCGGCGTCGTCATGCCGGTGCGCTCCATCTCCTTGGCCACATGCACCATCTCGTCCAGAGAGGGGGTGATCAAGCCGGAAAGTCCGATGATGTCCGCGTTCACTTCCCGCGCCTTCGCGAGAATCGTTTCCGAGGAAACCATCACGCCCAGGTCGATCACCTCATAGTTGTTACATCCAAGCACCACCCCGACAATATTCTTGCCGATGTCATGTACGTCGCCCTTGACCGTGGCCATGATGATGCGGCCCTTGGAG
>CAITDR010000353.1 GCA_903891165.1 uncultured Pseudomonadota bacterium | reverse complement strand
GGTGAGGAGGCTGGCAGCGATCAGGTGACGCAGGACGCGCATAAGGACTCCGTGCCTTTTCAAGCTAAGCGCGGGAGCGCCCCTCCCGCAAGGGCAACGGGTGCCGTCAGACCGTTTTGATACAAAGTATGGTGGCGCGGTACGGGGCCCCCCTCAAGCCACAGGGGCCCCCAACCGCTCCCGGCAACGCTTCGCTACAAAAAGCAGGCCTCTCGCAACGGATGTGGCCATGATTTCCGGTATAAAGAGCGCGTGTTGGCCACCTCTTCCGGGTGGCCCCCAGGAGTCCCCCGATGTTGATCCTTCTCAGCTGGATCGCCTGCACCGGCACATCCAAAGATTCCACCTCCACCGACGACAGTGCCGTACAGGAAAGCAACACGACGGACGACAGCGGCAGCAGCGACGTGCGCAGCTTCGAAAACTGCGGCACCAGCGTCGCCGAAGATGTTCCGGAATTTTACAAAAAATATTTTCTCTGCTCTACGATTACCGTAGACAACGGCGATGTGGTTATCACTACGGAGAATCTGCCTCCCTACAAGACCTACTACTATGGCGAAGGGGACCCCAACTACGCCGCCTGGGATGACCGGGGCGGCGACTACCACCCCAACCCCAACACCCTGGCGGCGGGCACGATCTCCGCCCGCATCCCCAGCGATCCCGTCTCCAAGGGGCTCTCCATCACCAGCGCCCTGGTAGATCTGCAGATGGGCACCAGCAACGAAGAATTCAGCGGTGGACCCCAAGGTGTTTCCACCGACAGCATCGCGATGTTCAACTCCACGGCCGCCCCCGGCGACGACATCCTGGATGAAGAATTCACCTTTGACGAGTGGGGTTCTCATCCCGCTGGCACCACCTACCACCACCACGGCGCCAATGCCGGCTCGCTGGCGGCCCTTCAGTACAGCGGCCTGGTGACCAGCACCACCCCGGGCAGCACCGAGGCGGAAGTCCACGGGATCATGTGCGATGGAACGGTATTGTTGGGCTGTCTGGAGCTGGATGGCAGCACCGTCAGCGGCAGCCTGGACGCCCAGAACGGGCATGTGGGCGACATCAAAGACGGCTCCGCCACCTACTTCTCCGGTCGCTACCACATCCATATGTGTGCGAGTCTGGGGAACTACGGACTGGCCCCCGAGATCCAGGCCTACGAAGACTGTGGAATTGTGCCGGGCCGTTAGGGCTCTTCCGCGATCTTCTCGGCGATCAGGGGATTTTTCAGCTCTGCAAAAAGCTGGGAGGCGCTGATCGCCAGAACCACCACCGCCGCCAGCCAGAAGATCAGCCCCACCGGCATACAGCCGAAGCCGAACAAAAAGCAGACGATGGCTCCCACCAGGTTGAAGATGTGGCCACCCATACTGGAGAGGGTAAAGGTGGCCTTACACTGTTCACAGCTATAGTCGTAGGTGGTGCCGGTGGGGATCCCGCGCGAGCGGGTGCGCGTGACCGACGTACATCGCGACACCCCTCCACACTTGGCGCAGCGCCGGAGCGGCTCGGAAGACCGGAAACGTAGCGGCGGGTAGGGTGCATCGGGGACGATCGGGTTCCGATAGTAGGGCCAGTAGCTGTACGCGGCCATCGGTGCGGTGATCATTGGAAAGAGGCAGGTCCAGACAAAAAGGACCGTCATCACCACCGCGACCCACACCCGCATCATCGGCGCAAGCGAAAATCGGTAGCCACAGGCCTGGCAACAATAATCAAGCGTTGAATTGCCAGAGGGTAGACCCATCGTGGTGTGCTCCCAGGCACGAACACAGACGGCGGCCGCAGCTCCGCAGTGGCTACAGCGACGGACTTCCGAGGCGGCGGGAACAGTAGTCATACAACAATCTATCGCTATTTTCAGCTACCGACATGCCGAGATTATGGGTGCACAGCCCGTGGCGATCATGGCTGCCACTCCACCTCCGGCGACGCATAATAGCCTACGTTCAGGTTATCCAAACGGGCACCATGCGTCGCCAAGCGGCCACGAAAATCCTCCCAGTCTCGGTCAGCCGCTGCGGTCCAGCCCACCTCGGCTTCGGCAGCGAGGCGTGGCCACAACATAAAATCCATCTGGGCTTCGTCGGTGACCATCTCCGTCCATAAGGGCGCCTCTACACCCATAAAATCGGCGTCTTCCAAGCCGGAAAGGACCGGTTCCCAGGCGTAGGCATCCTCCACGTTCACATAGCCCGCCCACACCTGGCCAAAGCTGTTGCTGCGGTCATACTTCATATCCAGATAGCAGTGCGCCGCAGGCGATGCGATGAGCTGGCCGCCCCCGGCGACTGCGTTCCGGGCATTCTCTGCATTCCACCAATATTGGGCGATAAACGGGGCTTCCAGCTCTACCGTGCCCACCTCGTCCCAGCCGATCAGGCTTTTGTCTTGAGCCTGCACCACTCCCTGCAACCACTGGAGAAAAGCCGAATAGTCGTCGGGATCGCTGTCGATGGCCTCGTCCCCGCCCACATGCAGGTAGGGGCCGGGGGTGATCGTCGCGATCTCGGTCCACACGTCTTCCACAAAGTCTCGGGTAGAAGGCCCGTCCAACCACAACCCTGTAGAGATCACGCCCTCACCCGTGTAGAGATCCAGCGGCAAGCCGTCCGGGTTCAGCTCCCCGTAGGAGGCGCGTGCCGCGTGGGCATGGCCGGGAAAGTCCAGCTCCGGGATCAGCAGGATGTGCCGGGCCGCCGCGTAGGCCACCAATTCCTGGTAGTCTGCCTGGGTATAAAAGCCCCCTTCTCCACCACCAACCTCGGTACTTCCGCCGATGGCGGTCAACTGCGGCCACGACAAAATTTCGATACGCCAGCCCTGGTCATCGGTCAGGTGCAGGTGCAGGCGGTTGAGCTTGTGCAGCGCAAAAAGGTCGATCTGCCGTTTGACTTCCTCTACTGTAAAAAAGTGCCGTGCCACGTCGATCATGCCGCCCCGCCAGCCGAAGCGTGGCGCATCCTCCACCTCCACCGCAGGCAGCACCCAGGCTACATCAGGCACGACCTTCTTCTGAAAATTCTCCGGCGGCAACAACTGGCGAAGGCTTTGGGTAGCCCAGAAGAGCCCGTCCCCGTCGGCAGCCGTCAGTGTAATTCCATCGGGAGTGACCAGCAGCTTGTAGCCCTCCGGTGGTAGGCTGCTATCAAAATCGAGAATAATATTGCCAGAGGCATCGCTGCCCGGCGTCACCGGCAGCGGGTAGCCGGTGGAGAGGCGGAGGCCCTCGGCCAGCAGCTCGGCGGTAGCCAGCGCATCGCCACTTGCGATGATGCCGGTGGTGGCCGTCAGCACAAAAGAGCCTTCCTGCGCCTCCATTCGGGAGGGGCGCGGGATCAACGACGGCGGGGCGGCCATGGCGGGGCTGTCCCCGCTATCGCCGCTTTCCGGGATCTCCGAGTCGCTGTGGCCGGGTTTGTCGGGATCGGTGCAGGCGAGCAGGAGGAGAAAGTACATTCACCTCCATAGCCCACCTTCTGGAATGCGGCGAAGACGGCTTCAGCGCCCCAGGGAGGCGTAGGCCGGATTTGCCGCACGCAGCTGGGAGGCGCGACCAAAATGCTTCGCCGCGTTGTCCGTTTCGTTCAGGCTCTGCTCGGCACTGGCCAGGGTGTACCAAGCCAGCGCGTTGGTGGCCTCCAGCTCGGTGGCCTTCACCGCTGCCGCCTTGGCCTCCGCACCTTTGCCCTGGGCCAGAAGCAGGCGGGCCTGCATGATCTGCACGGCAGCGCTGCCCGGCATCCGGGCAGAGAACTCCGCAATCCGTTCTGCAGCCTTGGCATAGTCGCCATTGGCGGTCAGAAGTGCCGGATCTCCCGGCAACACTTCCAGAAGACGCTGCACCTCCGCCTTGGCGACCCCTTCGCCGCCGAATTTCCGGGCAGCATCCAGGTAGATCGAGAGCAGGTAGGGATCGTCAAAGAAGTAGGTCCAACCTGTCGCGCCCAACTGGGCCTGCGCCTGCTCCCAGCTACGGGCGGTCAGGATCATCCCGACACGGGCTGCCGGGCTGCCGGCGCGTTCCACGGCGATGGCACGCAGGTAGGCCGCCTGCGCCTGCTCGGTCTTGCCCTGGAACAAGAGTGCATTCCCTGCCACCAGCGCCAGTTCCTCGTCCAAATCCATTTTTGCAGGGTAGAGCGCGGCGATGCCGGTGTAGTCTTTCATGGCGAGCATCTCGCCTGCAACATCCCCCCAAGCCACGTGGCACTTATGATCCTGGGGAACGGTGCCCGTCCACTCGGCCTTCTTCTTCATGGCCGCATCGTAGGCCTTCTGCTGCTTGGCGCGCTCTTCCAGACTCAGGGTGGACCAGGCATCGTACAGCTCGGCCGCCTTCCGCGACGCGCTCAGCGCATCGGCCGGATTTCCGTTCCGCATCAGGCTCCTGCCCAAGGAAAGCCAGTTTCCACACTGATCCGCCTCACCCTCAGTCACCTCTTTCCACAGGGGTGCCGAGAGGGCAGGCTGGCCGACCCCATCATACCAGGAAGCCAGGGGCTTCAGCGCAGCAATCCGCGCCTTCTTCTTGTCTTCTTCCGAAGGGGCTTCCTTTCCTTCCTCTACCGGCGCCGGCTCCAACGCCTTCTTCAGGATCGCCTCGCGCACCGGGCGGTAGTCCTGGAGCTTCAGCGACGAAGCCGCTTTGATACCCAGCTTGTGATTGACCGGATCCACCGCGATGTCCGTCATTCTCAGCAGATCGATGCCCACGGTGGCGTTGGGCTGCAAAAGCCCCAAAGGCCCCATTCCCAGGCGCACCACATGCGACCAGACTCGGACTGCACCCAGCCCCAGCTCCCGCCACTGCACCGGGTACTCGCCCACCTGAAGGGTTGGAGCGGCTGAAAGCGCCAAGGTAGGCTGAGTATAGCCCTTGATACTATAGCGGGCTTCTCCTTCTACTTCTCGCGCCAGAGCGCTGTTGCCGTATTCCAGAGCCAGCACCGACGGAAGCGTCTGACCAGACCAGGAAGCTTCTACCACAAAGGGACGATCCTCGAATTCGGAGGGCGGACCGCTGCCCACCTTCTTCTTAAAGGCGGCAATGGAAGTGTAGTCCAAACTACCACCCAAAGCAGATACCAGGGCCGCACCCTGGTCGGCCGGTGCCAGCCGGAGCAGCCCTTCGGAGGGGAGCACCGCAAAAGTCAGGCCCGTAAAGCCTGCAAGACCAATTTCCCCGGCCAGGGGCACCGCACGCTTACCATAGCGCGGCGGCATCCCTCCTCCCTTCAATTGCGTGACCTTCACGTCGGAGAGAACCACATCCCCCAGCTTCAATTCGGAGATTTTCCCGGTTCCCTTCTCCTCCGAGACCTTCACTCCCAAGGCTTTGGCACCTTCGGTGGTCAGCTTCAGCTCGTCGTGGCCGGTGGCGACCCGCAGAAGAGCCGCCTTCTCCCCCACCTTCACTTCCACATAGAAGGAGAGGTCCCAAGGATCAATGCCTGCATAAAGCGGCACATCCACGGTCCCCGAGATCTCCGCCGTACCGGCAGGCTTCAGGTCCGCAGCAAAAGAGGCGGCAAGGAGGCAAAGGGAGAGGAGCATGGATCCACCAAAGGGCTGCATAGCTATCGCATGACGGTGGAGGGATCCACCTCCCGCGTTAAGGGCAGCAGCGACTTTTCACGCGCCTAGCCGCGCAGGAGCCTACAATGGCGATGATTCAAGAGCTGCATGGTCGGATGATCCTGGATTCCCGAGGAAACCCCACGGTAGAGGTGGAAGTGGTCACCGACGAAGGGGTGGTCGGGCGGGCCGCGGTACCCTCCGGCGCCTCGACCGGGGAGCACGAGGCCATCGAGCTGCGCGATGGCGACAAGGGGCGGTGGATGGGCAAGGGTGTGGACCAGGCCATCCGCAATGTGAACGGCGAGATCGCCGCGCAGTTGGTGGGCTTGGACGTGCGGGATCAGCGGGGTATCGACCGGACGCTGATCGAGCTGGACGGCACCGCCAGCAAGAGCCGACTGGGCGCCAATGCCATCCTTGGCGCATCCCTCGCAGTGGCCAAAGCCGGGGCTTTGACCTCGCAGATGCCGCTGTACCGCTACGTGGGCGGCACCCACGCGCATGTGCTGCCGGTGCCGCTGATGAACGTGATCAACGGTGGGGCGCATGCGGACAACAACCTGGACATCCAGGAATTTATGATTGTCCCCGCCGGTTTTGAGCGTTTTGAAGATGCCCTGCGCTGCGGCACCGAGATTTTCCACACCCTGAAAAAAGTCCTCAAAGATCGCGGTCTTGTGACTGCGGTCGGCGACGAAGGTGGCTTTGCTCCGTCCCTGGCCGGCAACGAGGAGGCCCTGAAGCTGCTGGTACAGGCCACTGAAAAAGCCGGGTACAAGCCCGGAGAAAACGTGTGGTTTGCGCTGGATGTGGCCGCGTCGGAGTTCTACAAGGACGGGGCCTATCAATTTGATGGAAAATCCATCTCTTCTGCCGAATTGGTGGACATCTACGCGGGCTATGCCGAACGGTACCCCATGGCCTCCATCGAGGACGGGATGGACCAGAACGACTGGACCGGTTGGAAGCTGCTGACCGATAAGATTGGGAAGAAAGTACAGCTTGTCGGGGATGACTTGTTTGTCACCAACACGACAAGGCTGGCCCAGGGCATCCGGGAAGGTATCGCCAACGCCATCCTGGTGAAGGTGAACCAGATCGGCACCCTGACCGAGACCATCGCGGCGGTGGAGCTGGCGCACCGCGCCGGCTACCGGTCGATTATGTCGCATCGCTCGGGAGAAACCGAGGATACCACCATCGCCGACCTCGCGGTGGCGCTCAACAGCGGGCAGATCAAGACCGGGTCGTTGTGCCGCACCGACCGCACCGCCAAGTACAACCAGCTTTTGCGGATCGCCGATGAGCTGGCGGACGCGGCGGTCTATGCAGGAAAGAGCATTCTGCGCTGACGACGCAGACGGGATCTTAGCTCCCTCCGGTTTCTTCCAAACCGGCAAAGATCAGCTATGATGGAAGGCGGAGGGAGCATGGTCTGGTTCTTGATGTTGGTGGCCTGCAACGAAAATCCGAACGAAAAAAGTTTTGGAGGGGGCGGCGTGCGGGTGGTCCCCGAGTACACCGACACCGGCGGTGGGGACGACTCGGGGGACAGCGGCGCGGCCAGCGGGCCAACGATCGACGATCTTTCCCTGTATTTCGACGAGATCCCCAACGTCGGCTACGTGATCCTGGGCGAGGTGACCTACACCGACAACCCGGACGATATGGCTGGTGGAAAGCTGGTCTTTGACCTGATCGAAGGCAGCGGCTCGCCCAGTACCAAGCGGCTCTCCGTGGTGACCGAGGCCGACCTGGATGCCAGCAAAGAGCAGGCCTACATCGACGGGAATACCGGGCATATCATGTTCGGAATCGCCAATGTGGACATCGAAACCGACTACACCTTTGATGCGGTGAGCATCGTGGACAAGTCGGGGAACCAGTCCGAGGAGACCGCCGGAGAGGTGGCTGCGGGCTCCTTCTCCGGCTGAGGGGAAGGGGGACTTTCCCCGGATTTCCCCCAGGCTGTGAGCCACCTCTCAAAGTCGGTCAAGAGATGATCGATAGAGTGTACTCTGGGCACCGTGAAGGGTAGCCTGTATCCGGGAGCTACCGACGTGCGTATTCTGCTGATCAATCCCTCCATGAACATGCAGAAGCTCGGCCGCTTTGCGGAGCTGCTGGAGCCGATGCCGCCCACCGGGATCGCGTACATCGCGGGCGCGCTGGTGGCCGCTGGCTACCATACGCGCTTCGTCGATATGTTCGCCGAAAAGCTCACCGCGGACGGGGTGTTGGAGCGTGTCAAACGTTTCAACCCCGACCTCGTGGGGATGACCGTACTCACCCCCTCGGCGCCCACCTGCGAGCTGCTGTCGAAGATGATCAAGGCGGTGGCCCCCAACGCGCAGATCGTATGGGGCGGCGTCCACGCCGACGTTTTTGCAAAGGACATCCTGCGGAGTGGGGTGGTAGACTACGTCGTACATCACGACGGGGAAGAGACCATCGTGGAGCTGGTGCAGGCCATCGAAGGTGGCACCAAGGATCTGTCCAAGATCGCGGCATTGTCCTGGATCGACCAGGGAGAGCCGGTGACCAACAAGGGCCGGGCGCTGCTCCGCGACCTGGACAAGCTGCCCTACCCCGCCTGGGACCTGTTCCCCTACCACCGGTACGGCTTGCTGCCCTTTGCGGACATCGACAAGCCGGTGCTGACCATGACCGGCTCCCGTGGCTGTCCCTACCGGTGTGACTACTGTTCGCTGCTGCACACCGGAAAAGTGTACCGGCGTCGTGACCCGATGAAGATCGTGGACGAGTACGAATACCTCGTCGATCGCTACGGGGTGCGGCAGATCGGCTTTGTGGACCCGATCTTCCCGCTCGTACACAAAGACCTGTTGCCGCTGTGCAAGGAAATCGTCAAGCGGAAGCTGGATCAACGCTGTGTGTGGCTCTCTGAGACGCGCGCCGATCGCCTCGACGAAGAGACGTGTCGGACCATGTACGAGGGCGGATGCCGGCGCGTGCTGATCGGCATCGAGTCCGGCGTGGACATGCTCCTCGGAAATGTGAACAAAAACCTCACCACCGAAAAAGTGCGGTGGGGTGTGAACAATGCCAAGAAGGCGGGGCTCCAGGTAGTCGGTCTGTTTATGATCGGAATGCCCGGAGAGACGCCAGAGATGACCAAGGAGACCATCGAGTTTGCGGTGGATTTGGACCTGGACTTCGCAAAGTTCGCCATCACCGTGCCTTTTCCCGGCTCCAAGCTCTTT
Organism: uncultured Pseudomonadota bacterium; assembly: GCA_903891165.1. Taxonomy (GTDB): domain Bacteria; phylum Myxococcota_A; class UBA796; order UBA796; family SXON01; genus CAITDR01. The sequence goes on along the minus strand of CAITDR010000353.1, from coordinate 16,465 downwards.
GAAGACCAGTGGCAGAAGACGCTGTTCCGGGACGACTGGGAGAACTACACCACGTTCAACCCCGACCCCGATCTGCTGATCTACCACCCCGAAGGCTACGATCCCGAGCTACTGGTAAAAATGCAAAGCTACGGCCTCCGGCGCTTCTACATGCGCTACGAGCAGGTCCGCCGGCAGATGACCGAGCTGAAGACCATCAACCCGAAGATGATGCTGTACGGGATCTACGGGATGGCGATCTGATTCTTTTGTTAGTGGCCGCCACATTCTGGACTGAATGAACATTCATTCAGAAGTTGGTGGTGAGGTAGGCAGGAGATCTTCAAGATCACGCAAGGCGCGCGGGCCAGGGGCCCGAGCGCCTTTTTGTTGGCGGTTGAGCCAGCCGCGTCAGGGAGCGGCCGATTCAGCTCGTTGCCACTTCCGGGGTCAGTTCATACAGATCGGCATCTCCGGCCAAGACCACCTGCAGGATATTCCCGTTCTGATCCAGGCTTACCGCCACAGCGTTTTCATGGCGGCCTTCGGTCGGGTGGTAGCTGCCCACCCCGCTTCGTCCGACCACCTTCGGCGCCGCCGACTTTCCTGTTGACTTTCGCACGTTCTGCCAGTCCGTCCAACGCGGTGGCGTGGTGATGGCGATCTGGCAATCATCCTGCAGCAGCCTGGCAATCATCTCCGGCCGAGGAGGATGGTTGCTCTTTCCCTCTGTGGCCGCCATCCGAAAGGGGGTCACGATCCCCAATTTCGGGGCCATCGTTGCCCATAGTTTTTCATCGTGTGCCTCTTCCGAGGCATGGTGGGCCAGGTTCACCACCTGCACCGGCCCCTGGATGCTGTCATGCGCGACCTTCCACCCGATGTGGCGCCCCTCTGCGCGCAGAAGATCTCCGGCAAGCAAGATACCCGTCTTTCCCCAGCGCAACAACAGCGCGCTGGAGGTCAGGTTCGGATCGATACCCCGGGCCGCCTTTTTGCCGTTCACCAGATCATCGATGGACCGGATCAGATCCTGCTCGGCCCGGTCCACGTCGGCATCGGCAGGTCCAACGGACCAGATTGATGTCTCCGCATGATCCAGCAGTCGGCGGTTGGCGACGGCCGTTTTGAAGTGTTCGCCCACTACGTCACGAGCTTTCGTCATTTGATTGATGAGTCTTTTAAGTCCTCCCACGACCTCTTCGTCAGGAAGATCTTCACCTCCAGCGCGAGTAAGTCTCTGGTACTCCAGCAACGCCTCCGCATAGCGTGCCGAGTACGGTGGCTTCCAGACGGCCCGAACCTTCCCTTCCCATCGTTCCAGCAGACGCCCCAGCCCCGCGTAGTGGTCATCGTGCGGGTGGGTCAGGCAAACAAAAGCCAGCTCTGGGCATTTGATTCGGTCTAATAGCTCCCGTACCGGATCACCTCGGCCAGTCTCAGTGTCCTTCGGCTCCCGGCACCCATCCACCACTCCCACCGACCCATCGGGTAGCCGCACCACAATTGCTTCGCCTTTTCCGGGTCCAAAGACGGCAATCGACAATGTCCCCTTTGGAAGGTGCTCCGCACTCAGGCGGGTTGGCCGAAGCGGGACCATCAGATGTCTCCCCGGATCTTGTTCCATTTCTCCCGATCTTCGTCGGTGATCAGGCGCCGGAACAACTCCACCACCTGTAGCGCCCGCTGTTGCTCCACCTCCTCCCAGGTCCACAGGTGGATTTTATCGCCCACCTGCGGCTGCTTGCTTCCCTTTTCGATGGTCCTGGGCTCGAGCCACGTGCGGTAGGCCCGCCCCGAGGGGCGCTCCCAGACCCGTACCTCAAAAGGCCCACCTTCTTCGCCGATCTCTTCTACCCGTCCCACATAGAAGGCGCGCCGGACGGGCGCCTCTTTCATATATTGTACGATAAATCCGTTGGGATCCTCCCAACCCGGATCGACATCTGGACCCACGATCCAGCGGGCCGGGCGCAGATCCACCTGGGGCGCACGCAACCCAAATCTACCTTCTTCCTCCTCTTCCACAAGTCGAACCGGCCTATCCAGAACGCAGCGATGTGGTCGCCGGGGGTGCCGCTGTAAGAACTCGCTCACCCCAGCTCCTTCAGCATCTGCTCAATCTGCGGATGTTCCACCGAGATCTCACCTTTGGAGCCATTAAATAGCTGTATAGAGGGATCCTCTTCCACCCATGCCGCCCGATCCAGAGCAGGGGGCAGCACCAACCGCCTGCGCTGGAGCGGCATCTCCGCAAATTCGTCTTCCTCCCTATACTCCGATTCAGCAGAGGCCTCCAGGCGCGTCTGCAGCGCCAGTTCCTTCGCCTTCATGTCCCCCGGGGCCACCCGGTTCAGCACCACCCGCACTACACCCTGCTCCTCGGCCTTCACCAGCTCCAGCCACCGTCGCAATGCGCGGATATCCTGCCGATCCAGCGAGGCAACCAGACATGCACGCCACTCGATCTCAGCAATTTCATCCAACGGCGGCGGAATATAGCGATCCAAGACCGAGAGCGAGATTCGCTCCTCCGGCGGTCTGGACAGGCGCAGCGCGAGCCCGAGGACGGCCCGCGACAGGCCAGGAATCGTCGGGGGTACATCCAGAACGATGAGGTGTTCCTTTTCGGACCATTGACCTGTCAAGATTTCACAGAGCAAGTGCTCCAGGCGGGCTTCAAAAAAAGCGGTATATTCCTCATCAAAGACCACAGGGATAGTGACCAGCAGGTCGTTGGGCAAAGCACTGCTGGGGATCACCCGCAGGTTATCCACCCCATCCATGGCCCAGGCCACCCACTCCACCGGCAGCTCTTTCGGCTCCTCCGAACCGGCCGGACCGGCCGCATGCAGCAGCCAATCATTGAGGAAAGGTGCTCCTGCACAGGGCTTTTCTCGGCTTCCTTCTTGCTGCCGCAGGCGGATCCGCGCCAGACTCTCCGCCACGCTGTAGAAGCCAGTGGGCAGTTGCTTCAGCGGCAGCGAGCATTCGTCCCCCTCCCACCGGGGTGCCATCAGCGGAAGTCCATCGGCAAGGCTGGTTCCGGTCAGATCCAGATCCAGCAGCCACACCCGCGCATCCGGATGACTCCGCGCGAGGTGCAGCGCGGTAAGGGTGGCCAGCGTGGACTTCCCCACGCCGCCCTTCACCGAGTGGAAGGACCACAACTTCACAGCCCCAACCTCCGTAGCTCCTGAACCAACGCCGCTTCCTGGCGAAAAGGTTCCGTGCTTGCCAGCTTCCGGGCCTGCTCCAGCCAGGGCTGGACCTCTTCCCGGACGGCGGGAAGACTGCGTGTTCGTGCGCCTTCATTCAGCCGCTCTGAGAGCACCTGCACCGCAGAATAGAGTGCGTTGAGTCTGATTTCTGTCTCGGTTTTGCTATTTGCAAGCACCAAAAGAGCCTCTAAGGCTGCTGGAGCCCAGGAATGGCCGCTCTTGGCCACCTGCTCCAGCAGAGAGGGAGCCCAGCCACCGGATTTTTGTAGGATCGTAAAAAAATCCTCTCGGTCGCCTTCCTCCAACTGCCCCAGGATTCCCACCCCCAACGAGGCCCGGACCCACTCGGGGCCCTGCATCGTCCGCCAAGCGGGTAGGGCAGTGGGCTCCACAAACTGCGCACCTTCCTTGCGCCAGGCCATCGCTATCCAGCTAAATTTTGAAGGATTAGCCATTAAAATATGGAGACATTCTTGACGGGTCAATGGTTTGGCGGTCGCAAGCCAGGGCATCTGGATCCGCCGAGTGAGCAGCCAGCGCGCGACCAGCGGTGACGCTACATGGGGCGGACGCACCCCACCGGTTCCCCACGCCATGTCTGTTTTGCCGAACTGGATGGCCAGTTGCTCTATCCTTCCCTCCTCCAATCTCAGCGGTCGGTGTGCCACGCGCAGTAATGCCTCCAAGAGTGGTGCTGGCCAGGGATAGGTGGCTTTCCCGACGGCTCCCGGATGCCGCAGCGCTGCGCTGACCAGAAACATCTCCTCCGGGTCCAGCCCACCATCACGAAATTGTTGAGGGTGCAACGGCACCAAGGAAATCGGAAGTGGCAACCTCCCCGGAAGGAGGGATTGTAGCCGTAGCACCAGCGCGTGCAGATCCCGTCCGAAAAAAGGGCTTTCCAGAAATACAGCATGTAGCCAACGCGCAAGCTGCCAAGTCGTCCCCCCCGGCCAGCCCCCTTTTGCCAGGGCGATCCAAGCCGCATGCTGAAGCAACAACTTCTCCAGCCGGAAGGCCAGCTCTACCTCTCCCCGATCTGGCGCTTCGGGCGACAGGGCCAGCGCCAGACGCACGGGAAGATCCTCCTTCAGCTCCCGGCGCAGCCCATCGATCTGGTATAGCGGCTCCTGGGGAACCCGGGCCAACAACCAGCCTAATACCGCACCGCGCAGTCCCGCAGGCTGCGGGCGCTCCAGCCGCTCCAGAGCCCAGGGCACCAGCCCAGCGCGGCCTGGGTCCGGCTCCCAGGACAGCTGGCTTTCTCCAGGGATCAGGGTATACAATTCCTTCCATCGGGCGGAGCCTCCCGCACCGATGCAGGCCAGAAGCCGCTGCTGGCTCAGGTCACAGGCACCCGCCTGCCAGCCCTCTTTGGGCTCCCCCCGGAGCGCACACAGGGTGTCCAGGTCCGCCATCAGGCGCCGCGCCGGGCTGTTCAGCCAGAGCTGTGCCCGTTCTTTCGCATTGGACATATGAAATACGGCCGCGTCGATCAGCTCCAGCGCACGAGGCTGCGCGCCTGCGGCCACCGCAGGCCAGCAGCGCGCATCTTCATCCAGCGGGTACAGGGCTTCTTTGGGCTCGGGCTCGCCCTTCGGCACCAGGGGCGGCGACTTACCCAACATCTGCGCCTGGAGCAGGCGCAGCTCCGCCGAAGAACGGCGTGGAAACTCACTTTCTGGGAGGGGCGGCAGGGAATCCAGCTCGGCCAACAACGGCTCGTCCACCGCGCCGGGGTCGCGGGCGAGCTGGCTTTCGGCTTCAGCGAGGGCATCCTTCACGTTGCCCTTTTATCACAGCGGCCGCGCCGCTGGGGAGGTACAGGCTGGCCCGTCGCCGGGAGAAGATGTTAGGATTTGGGCATGACGACCAGCGTACTCAATGAATGGAAGCGGATTGCGGGGCGGCTTGGAATGGTCCATAGCGATGTGGAGCCTGCGATCGAGGCGGCGGGACCGCTGCTCAGGAAAGCCCTGACTGATGATCCGGTGCTGGCTGTCCGAGCCGTACAGGTTCTGAACTTGGCAGCGCAGGGTTTGGCAAACTCAAAGCATTGCGCCTGCCAAAAGGTTGGGAGCGTGTTGGCGGAGAATGGTCCTCTGCTTGTGCGTGAGCCCGTGGCTCTTGGTGCCCTGATTTTGGCCGCCTGGCTCGACGGAGCGGGCAAGTTGGCGGGGCTGCTGGAGTCGTCGTGGGAGGAATTGAAAACGGGTGGGGACTGGGAGGGGGAGATTGGGGAGTGGAGGGGTAGGGTTTTGGGAGGACGGGAGCTAGGCAACGGCGGTGAATTGGTGGAGTGGACGTCACCCGCCGAACCTCCATCGCAAGGGAGAGAGGTGGGAAATCAGCGGTGGGCAACTTTGGAGGTTCCTTATTGGGAGGCGCGTGCCCACCTAGAAGGCGGGCGGGGATCAGCCTGGAAATTGAGTAGTTTTGGTGCGCAGCTGCTCGTGATTCTTCAGGCGCTGCGCATCGACATGAGAGCTTTGGCCATGCAGCGTCTGGCATCACAAATAGTTGCAGGGCTCGATGGACTGCAGGACTCTTTTGAGTGGTTGCACAGCAATCAAGGTGGGGGGCATACGTTTCAGGGTGAGTTCTCGACGCACTTGAATCGAATTTTAGTTGGTTTGTCAGAGGTTTTAGATTCGACGATAGAATTCTCGGTCAAGGGATCAAGTCTCAGCTATTTGACCGGTAATCCTGCAGCAGGGTGGCAATACAACAACTATTCGTCGCAGCTCCTTTCGGTAATAGATCGCCTCAAAGACGGAGTTCTTTTGGGCCTTGTACAGCATTTCAATTCACAGGTCCAGACTCAGGAAACCCGCCTCCAAACCTACACCTCCGATCTCTCCACCTCCCTCAAAAACTACACCACCCGCCTCTCCCACCAGATCGAAAATTCCCGTCCCCAGGAGCTTGAACTTCTCTGGTGGGGCCAAGCAGGCTACTGCCACCAGCGGCGCACTCCGTATCGAAAACTACAGAAGGCTCCAGATTTGCTCTGGCTGGCCGCGCGCGAGGCGGCCGACCGCGCCGTCAAGCTCTCCGCCGAGCCGGCCGCCGCCTTCTTGGTCAACACGGTAGCGCGCATGGACCAGGATCTGTCCGAAGAGAAGACGGTATTAGAGTGGATGCAGGCGGACTATACGATGTTGCGTCCTCAGCGAAATACCACGCAGCCATCGCTCCAACCTTCGGAAAAACTGAAGAGCATCCTCGAAGATCCCGCCTGCCTACCCATAAGCTGGCTCCGCCAACAGGTAGTGCAGGGAGACGAGCCTACGGGAGAGGCCCTGCGCAATAAAGTCGCGATTGACCCCGACAAAAAGCTGGATCGTGGCGACTGGCTGACCTGGATCTTCCGCGAGCTGCTGCTGGAGCGGCGGCTGGGATGAACCCGCCCCTACGACCTTTCCGATGCCTGAACGGCGACTGCGGCTTTCCGCACGGCGGACGTTGTGCGCGCGAGGCAGAATTTGCCGATCCCGCGGCATCCTGTGTGGAGCTCATGCGCGGTGAGGCGCCTGCAGCCCCCGCCGAAATCCCGGCCCCCAAAGCCGAAGACCTCCTTCCGTGGAGTGGACAGCACTTCACCACCCGCGAAGGATTGGCACTGACCCGCCGGGGAAAAACCGCCTGTATCGCCCTGATCGGGCCCGCCGGATCCGGCAAAACCAGCCTGATTGCCTCGCTCTTTCTCCAGATCGCCAACGGGCGGCGGCCGGGGTTGCCCCTGCGGTTTGCAGGCAGCCGTAGTCTGCCCGCGTTGGATCGGCTCATCCAAAAGGCAGCGGCTTGGGGCGGAAGTGCGGAGCAGCAGATTGTGGACCATACGCCCGTTTCCGCAGAGCCCGACCCCGGGACTTTTCTGCACCTGAGTCTGCGACCCGAGGAAGATCGGGATGCGCCGGTGCTGGAAGTGCTCCTGAGCGACGTGGCGGGGGAGCATTTTGCGGAGTGGGCGCTGGAGAGCAACGAAAAAACCACGACCCGGCTTCCCTTTCTTCCGCTCTGCCAGGAGGTGATGGTCCTGGTGGATGCCCACGCGCTGCAAGGAGAAGAGGGGGGAACCCTGGATATGGACACCGCCATGGTGATCCGGCGGCTGGTGCAGGAAAGTCGGAGCTGGCCACGCCGCCCCCACCTGAGCCTCGTGTACACGAAGCTGGATCAGATCTTGCCACGTGAGGAAATTGTCCTGGATGCCCAGCTTTGGAAGCGCCTGGAGGACGATAGCTGGCGTTCTGTGCAGGCAATGCTCGAAGCGCGCGACGACGGGATGAACGCCGAAGTCACGGGGGTGGCGGCCTTTCCCTGTGCTCTGGCCAAAGGGCAGCCCGCCGGCGTGACCGAGCTGTTTGGTGCGGCGATCACGAGGATTAACAAACAGCGGCCTTGGGCGCGGCTGGAGCTACCCGTGCCAGCGGGCGGTCCCTCCTTTCTTTGTGTACGACGGGAGCGGCCATGACCACGCGGGGAATTGGGGTGATCGGCGGTCCCGGGGCCGGAAAAACGGCATGGCTGTCGGCACTATTGGAGTGGGTGGGCGGTCGTGGCAAGCGCTATTTGCATTACGACGGGATGTCATCGAATGCGCAAGCACTTCGGCAGCTACAACTGCCCTTGACGCGTCAACAGTATCCGCAGCGTACACCTATCGAGAGTGGCTTAGGTTTGGATGTACCGCTACGCACCTCTGGCGACCATATTCCAGAAGTGCGCTTCTCTCTTCATGTCTCCGACTACGCCGGGGAAGAACTCAACAAAAAGATCTTCCAGGAACGTACCTGGGGAGACACCTGGCAAAACCGCAGCGAACAAGCCGCGCTCCTAATTTTTGTACGAATCCCTCATAACGAGGGAAAAAATTCGAAAGAATCAGGTGATTTTGTCCCCCTTCCCCGCCTGCAACTACAAGAACCACCCGACGAGGACTCCCCTGAAGCCTGGGGGGAGCGAGTGTACCGGGGTCAAAGCCGCCCCCCCGCCCCCGGCGTCAGCAGCGCGGTTCAGGTTCCCACGGTATTGTCCCTGATTGAAGTCCTGCAAGCCCTCCGACATCAGCGGGGGCTGGAGGGTGGCGAGCGCCCCGAGCCCGCCTCGCTGCGCATCGGGGTGGTGATCAGCGCTTGGGATGCGATGCCTCAGGACTGGAAAGATGCTGGTCCCACGCACTATATGCAGCAGGAACTGGCCCTTTTGGACGACTTTTTGTGGAGCAACTTCCAGGCCGAGGATGTGCGCTGCTTCGGGCTCTCCTCCACCGGTGGTGACCTCAACGATCCTGAATACAAAATCAAGTACAAAAAAAATCCCTGCGGCTATGTGCAGTGGACTGATGCCTTCGGGCGGCAACAGGTGGTGAAGGACATCGCCGCACCGCTCTATTGGGCATTGTTCGGGGATCGTGGACTGCCCGACGGAAGCCCATGATCCCGCAGACCTTACACGGCTACGACCAGGGGCACCGGCTGCTTGCCGTGGGCGGAGAGCTGAGCGCCGCCGAGCTGGAGGCCGTCGGGCGGCTGTCGGACCTGTCGGGCTACCTGCCTGCGGGGATGAACTTTCGTTGCTACTATTCCGGTTTTCCCTGCGGCACACGCTACGCCTTCGCCTGCACCTGGCCAGACCTGGAGGCTCCTCGGGGAGGGGCCGTCTTCACCCACAGTTTTCTGCTGGATTTGGACTCCGTGGCGTCCCTGGGAGCCGTCGAGCAGATCCACAACTTCTTTGTTCAGCCCAAACGTGGGTTCTACGACGACTTCCGGCACCCCCTCCCCCCTCCTCAGCTGCCTCCGGTCGGTCCGGAGCTGCCACTGCCACCTCGGCTGACGGCTGGCTATTTTGGGAGTCCCAACCGACCGATCTATTGGGTGGGTCGCAGCCCGCTGGAGACGGCGATTTTCGGCCTGTGGCGGCGGCTGGATCCCCAAACCCGCACAGAATTCTCCTTCTGTACACTAACGCTCCAGCCAAGACGGCTGAAAGAGGGCCCTTTTCATGTGCTGGGGGTTCCCATCGAGGCCCGCAGTGCCTTCCACCAGGAACGGACCCAGCCCGGCTGGATCGAAGAAGTAGGCACGGGAGCCCTACCTTCCTGGGCGGAGCCGCTATCGGCACCCGGCGCGATGCATGCCCTGAGGCAGCGGGCGCAGAGGGACGGTCTTCCCAACCCGCCGCCCACAGAAATTCCCGCCCTGGCCCGGTTCTACGAGCTGGAGGAAGGCGCACGGCAGCGGCTCACCGCCGCCCGGACCCGCGCCGATCTGCTCGCGCGGCTGCATCCCGGCACCGAAAAGATGCCGCTATGGGAGCCGGTCTTGGTGGATCTGCTCCGGCTCCAAGATCAGGCGCCGCTCCAGCCCCGCCCCTTCTGGGATCTGATCGACCTGCTACGGCGGCCCCAGCTTGTGGCGATGCGCAGCGTGCTGGGGCCGCTGATACAGCAGGTTGTATATGATGAAACTGCGCGGCGGATGCGGGTTGAGACCCCCTCTACCGACCTGCCCGCCCTGTGGGAAGCTGCGGGACAGCTATCGGTGCAGGAGCAGGTGGAGCGATCAGTCGAAGGACTGGTGCAGTACGCCGCCTTGTCCGCCGAAGATCGAGAGGCCGTCGCCCTCCGCTTGTACGAGCAGGTGCCCACACTGATCCTGTGTCTGCTCCGCCCACTGAGCAGCCCAGAACGCGGGGAATTGCTGCGCTCCAAACTCCATGAGGAGGGGGTAGCAGAGCTGGCCCATCACTTGAAAGATCCACTCTTGTTGGTAAAGGTGCGGCGGACCCAACAAAAACCATGCCTGAAGGAAGCTCTGTCACTTGCGACGGACGCCAACCGGGAAGCGGTGTTGTACGCCCTTCCGCCGGACGAAGTGGTGGAGTGGTGGCTGACAGAAGGAGCTTTTTGGGCCCTTGGCGTGGTGGTACATCTGGTGGGGGATGGCTCCTCCCTGGCCGCCGTGTGGGAAGAAAAGCCCTTTGGTCCAACGCTGTTGGAGGAAGTCACCAAGCCGTGGCCCGAAGATCGTATCCAAAAGCTGTTTGAACAGCGTCCAAAACTGTGTCTGCGGGTGCTGAGGGAGAAACCAAGCCCTCGCCTTTTTGAAGCTGCCGTCCGCGCGAGCCCGGAAGATTCAGTATTTGAGGCTACAGAGCTATCTGAGGATTCTCGGGTGGTGGCCTTCCACCTGCGCAACCTTCTCGGGCGCCTGCTGGTGGGCCCCCCTCATCCGCAACTGCCTGCCTGGTGCGCATCTACCGAGGTACAACGCGCCATTGGGCGGCTCAAGTACTACCACATCATCGACATGCTGCCCGGTCGGCATGCGTCGTCAGATTCGCTGAAGCTTCTACTGGATCAAGCAGAGGAAAACAGCATCCGCCTCCTGGAAGTGTTGAATGTAGCCCTCCGTACCTGCGATCGAGCGACCCTGGAAAAATGTACAGAAGACCTGCTGAAGATGGGACCATTGCCGCTGGCAATTGCCGGAGAGATCCTCGGCGCGGTGCGGCGGGTACTGCCGGCGGATGGCTACAGGCTGGTAGAGCGGGTCTTTCCCGCCGTCTACCTCGCTTGTGACCAGGATCGTCCTCAGGAATTGATCTATGCGTCCTGGTGGTCGGAGCTACGGTGGAACCGGGCAAAAAGCTGGCGACACTGGCTGGTAGATACCTGGATTTCACAAAAATGGCCCAGCAGCGTTCTGGAGCGGGTGATCGCCATCGACCCGGAGCTGCAGCGTCGAGCCAGAAAGCGATGGGCGTCTCTGGTAGGATGAGGCTGCCGATAGACTTATTTTGTGCATTGGTAGCTACACCGCGGACTGAATGAGCACTCATTCAGAAGAGGGTGGGGACAGAGGCAGGGATCTTCAAGATCGCGCAAGGCGCGCGGGCCAGGGGCCCGGGCGCCTTTTTGTTGCTCTCCTGTCCTGGTCCACACCGGGGCCCGAGTGCCCAAAAAGCCCCCGCCCGCAAAAAATCCCGGCTATGTTGCCCCGATGCTGCTGCTCCTTGTCGCCTGTGTCCCCGACACCACACCCTCCAAAGAGGAGGAATTTGTCGCTCCTGAAGGGGTGAACATCGGCCCCGAGCCCACCTGCGAGGCGCCTTCCACCGGGCTTGGTGGCCTGCAGCAGCAGGACCTCAGCTTCACGCAGGGCCGCCCCGAGCACAACACCGCCGGAGGATCGGGGATCTACGCCGCCGATGTGGATCTCGACGGCGACGTGGACCTGCTCTTGGGCGACGACTACTTCGGCCCCCGCCTGCTCCAGAACGACGGAAAAGGCAGCTTCACCGAGATCGAAGGCGCCGTACCCTACCCTACCCCTTCTCGCCCCATGCCAGCGGCATCGCCGCCGTACTCGCCGATCTGAACGGCGACGACCTGCCCGAGCTGATCACCGCATCTCTGGGCGCCATCCTCCTCTATCCCAACGCCGGCGGCCACTTTTCCGAGCCCAGCTACCTCTGGGAAAGTGAGCTGCCCTACACCATCCCCGGCAGTCTCTCGCTCGGAGATCTCGACGGCGACGGCGATCTGGACCTGGCCATGGCTGGGCTGGAGTGGATCAGCGAGACCTGCCAATTGACCAATAGCTGCCCCGAAGATCTGCCCAACCCCGGCAGCCCCGTGCTCCTCTTCCAGAACAACGGCGATATGAGCTTCACGCCGCTGGAGCCCCTGTTGGTCTACGATGAACCTGGCTATTCCGTCGCCCTGACCTTCACCGACCGGGAGGGCGATGGCGACATGGATCTGCTGGTGCTCCAGGATCAGGGCCGCAATGGCCGCACCGAGGCGCCCCCCTCCGCCTTCTACCGCAACGACGCTGGGCTGCTGACGAACGATGCGCCAGAAGTCAATACCAACCTGACGATCTCGGGAATGGGCATGGCCACCTGGGATCTGAACCTGGATGGGTTACTGGACTACTGTATGACCGATACCGGGCCGATCCACTGCCTGATCAGCGATGGTCAGGGCTGGTACGATGCGGGCATCGCCATGGGGCTGGTGCCCGAAGATGTGGGGGATGCGGAGACATGGTCGGGCTGGTCCATCGAGCTGGAGGACTTCGACAACGACGGCATCCTGGATGTGGCGGTGGCGGGCGGGAAGCCTACCGGCGACACCCAGACCAATGCCACCTATGCCGACGCGATTTTTCAGGGCAAAGAAGACGGTACTTTTGACGATCTGAGTGCCGAGATCGGCTTTGGCGATACCCGCGACCACTTCGGCATGGCGGCGGCCGACTTTGACGGAAATGGCGCCACCGACCTCTTGATCGGCACCAGCTATGGCCCCCCCTCCCGCTGGAGTAGCCCCTGCACCGAGGGGGCCTGGACTCAGATCACCCTGCGCGGAGCCCCGGAAAACTCCAGCGCCATCGGCGCCACCGTCGAGGTGGAGGCGGGAGCAGTGCACCTGCGCCGCGAATTGTCCTCCACCCGGGCGCTGGGCCAAAGCCTCGCACCGCTACATTTTGGCCTGGGGTCGGCCACGCAAATCGACCGGATCCTGATCCGCTGGCCCGACGGCGCCACCACCGAGCTGGCCGACCTCCCCAGCCGTCGCCCGCTCACGGTCTCCCATCCGGCGCGAAACAACTAACCTCTCAAAACTATCGGTGTACTACCTGGCGATTCGCCAGAGGGTCACCCGAAACCCCTCAGATATTCCCCCACCGCAGCGCCAGCCAGGTATAGGGCGGAAGGGGGTCCACAAAGCTGGAGATCCACCAGCCCTGGCTGGCCAAGAGAATATTGGGCATTGCGCGCTGGTTGCTTGGTTTCCACCATAGAATCGGCCCGGCACGCAGATTTTCGTCCTCCGTCGCGGGGCAGACAGCCCAGTTGAGAATCCCGCCCAGCCACAACTTTTTGTCGCCTGGCCCTTCCTGCAAGATCGCCGCCACCAGAAGGTTCCGGTGGAAGGTCCATCCATGCAGTTTTACATCCAACATTTCTGTCGGATCCCAGTAATATTCCACCTCTCCGTGCCAGGGCCGCACCTCCATGTAGCGCGCCTCCAGCTCGGCCACCGCGACCACCGGCCCGGCCTTGATCTTAAAGCGGGTGTTTCCCTCTACCCGAAGGCCCATCCCGCCTACCCGCAGCTCGCGATGCTCCTTTTTCCACTCGGCGGTGGCGTCAGTCTCAAAGGGATCTTCGATGGGGATGATGGACGAAAATGTCCCGAAAAACCAGGTTCCATACAGCCGGATCGACACATCCCAGAAGGCCACCGGCTCCAACTTCAGCACCGGTCCCACCCGCCAGAAGGACGGCGTCAGGTCGGTGTGGATGGCCAGCCCCACATTGCTATTTTTAAGCAACATATGTTGGTTATCAAAAAGTGGCTCCCGCCACTCCAGCTCGAAGGAATATTGCACCCCCGCAGGCCACAGCGCCACCGCCACCATCTGGAAGTCGCGCAGCTCCGCTGCAAAAGCCATGCTTAAAAGCGCGATCATTCCGTACTCTCTGGGGCCATACCACCATAGGTGGGGTGGTTCTCCAAAAGAAGCACCTCCAGGCTGCCCCAGGGCTTCTTCCCCGTTGCCTTCCCCCACCGAAAACTAAATGCTTCCGCCAAAAAATCCCAACCCACCAGGTTCAGATCCGGACGAAAAGTCACGGTACGATAGCCCGGCAAGGACACCGACAGGCGGGGGCGCTCCAGCGGCCGCAGCTCCAGTTGCTGGGGCAGGCTTCCCAGGCGCTCCCCATCGCGAAAAAGGACAGCCCCCGCCGGATAGGAGGTGATCTGTACCTGGTGTACACATCCCAGAAGCAACAGCCAGGCCACCCACACCTCCCCCGTCCCCTTAACGTCCCCGGGGCATCTCAAGAGGGGGTTGCTGTGGCCGGAACCTCATGAAAGATGACCCGCTCGGCCTTCACCTGCGCCAAGTAGCGCCGAATGGCGAGGCTCGGATAGCGCTCCAGCAACAGCTCGGAAGCTACCCTCAAATCATGCGCTTGTGCGGCGCCGATTTTCCCGGGCTCCTGGTGGGGCATTTTGCTCTGGTACCAGCCGCAGCCCTGGTGCGCAATCAGGAAGACCTCCTGGATCTTGTGGCCCTCGATCAGAAAATTAGCGGCGTTCCGTGCGGCTTCCCGCTCGACAAAGCCCGTAGAATACAGGTTGAAGAGCCCCGGTCCGCCCGGAATGGTCAGCACATCCAGGCGCGAATGCCCCGCTGCCGCCAGCAGCTCCTCCACCGCGTTGGTAAAACGCCCGTCCGAGCAGTAGATCGCCAGGGCTTTGGGATGGATCGGATCAAAGGGGACTTTGGCGGCAAAAGGGGGCATGAGAGGATAGTAAGCACCGATGTGGTGGATCCTCCTCGGCTGTGCGACGGAAATGATGAATAGTCCTTTTATTATGGCGCAGGAGCGCCAGGGGCTGGCTGCAAGTGCTCAGGACTACTGGGTTTTTGTACGGTGGGGAGAGGCGAACCGGGCCGGTCGCTACCTGGAGAGCCCGCTCCACCGCTCCGCCCTGGCCGGCTTTGTGGCCGAGCCGCCCTGGCGTTTCTCCAACGTCGAGATCCTCCAAACGGATGTGGGCACCGTCCTGGACAAGGAGCTACGCCCCCGTACCCGCGAGGGCACGGTGATGGTCCGTATCGAGTACTACAACGAGCGGATTGGGAACGTCGAAAAAACCACCTTCGAGCAGGCTTGGGTCAAAGAGTATGGGCGCTGGGTGGTGGATGGCACCGTTCCCTGGGGGCCCGGTCAGCTCTGGTAGCGGCGGCGCAGGAGGAGAAGGGGTAAAAGGAGGAAGGCGGAGCCCTTTTTGCCACAACCACAGTCCTTGTCCAGCTCCTCGATGGGCTGAGGGAGGGGCAGGCTGTTGGTCAGCACCCGGGGCAGGCCGTCCACCCACAGCTCCGCACGGGCGCGATCCCCTTGACTTGTCAAGAGAACCTTCTGGGGATCCTGGGTGATCGAGACTATTTCCGTCTCCGTTCCATGGACAAACCAGTGCAGCTCCGCACCGATCCCCCCGGTCACCGTCGCTTCCAGCCCGGTGGTGGTCGGCCAGAGCTCCAGCATCGGATCGTCGGGGCCCTGGAGCTTTACCACGGTGTGTCCGGCGCGAAGGCCCTCCAGGAGTGCTGGAACTGAGAGCTCTTCTGCCCAGACCAGCGTGGTGGGACTGCCGATGGCACTTGCAGTGGCACCGTCGTCCTGGCCGGCGCGGTGGTCGTCGCTGCCACCGATGGGCACCACGGGGTAGCCCTGGTCCAGGTAGCCCTCCCACATCGCCACGGTCTGGTCAAAAAAGAGCTTTCCGACGGGATCCCATCCGCCGGTGATGATCTCGATGCCGCGGATTTGGCCGGGATCCAACTGCTGATCCCAGGCGCAGCCGATACACAGCTCCCCCAGCTTCAGGTTGGGGTGGTTGATGGAAAAAAACGCACCCTGTGCCTCAAAATCGGCCGCCGCCGAAGTGATGTCCACACCGGGCTGGCCGATGCGGTGATCCACCCAGGCCGTGGCGCCGATGCCATTGGCATGACCGTCGTAGGTGGTGTACTCCACGGAGGGCACAAAAAGTAGGGTAGGATGCCGGGTCTGCGCGTCGGCGATCCACTGCAGTTGCGAGATGGTGTTGTGGTCGGACAGCGCCACAAAGTCCAGACCCCGCCCTTCGGCAAAGAGCGCAATCTCGTCGAGGCTGGGGGCGGCATCTCCACTTTCCCGGCTGTGGACGTGGAAATCTCCCGCGTACCAGCGGGCGCCCGAAACCAGGGCCGGGGCATCTTCGTAGGGCCGGCGCTCGGTCTGGGGGGCCAGGGTGGCCTCCTCTCGCAGCACCACCTCCACCCGATAGCGTGCGGGTTCTTCCACGATTTTCGCCTTGCCCACCACCACCTGCCATGTGCCCGGATCCAGGGTACCCGGCAGATAGGAGCGGGAGGCGGCCAGCTCCCCCACAACGGCAGGCTCGCTGTTGCCGCCCCCCCAGCCCCGGAAGCCAGCGGGGCCATCAAGTCCCCAGTCCAGGATGTTGGTTTCGGAAAGATCTTCGTGGCGGACCTCGATCTCGGCGGTGCCGGCTGGCACCTCAAAGGGCAAAAAGAAGTGATCCGGCCCCTCGGCCGGTACTTCTCCTTCCAGCAGGATCACGGTGTCGGCGGCGAGGGCGGGGGGGATCAAAAACACCGGGTTTTCCTGTGGTTACCACTGAATGAGGCTTCATTCAGTGCAGAGGGGGGGCGCCAGCTTACCAT
>CAITDR010000352.1 GCA_903891165.1 uncultured Pseudomonadota bacterium | reverse complement strand
GCAGCAGCAGGCGGGCCTGTTTGATAGCAATGATACCGAAGCTACTCGGCAGGATCTGAACTACGAAGTGGTCTATGGGTACGCGACCGGTTCCCTTCACATCAAGAGTCTTGAGTTTGTGCATGGAGACTTGAAAATCAACGCGAGTCGGAGTGCGAAGGGAGCCTATCATCTTGCTGCGCCCGGCTATGAGCCTACCACTTCCGCTGACGGAAACCCGGTGCCACGTCGGGAGTACAAGCCGGAAAAGTCGGTGATGCTCTCCGAGCCTGCCCGGCAAGCGGTTCATCATTTTCGGCTTGGAACGGATGATCTTTCGTTGGCCATTCGTCGTGCAGTCGAGTCGATCCAGTACCTGGGACCGCTGCGCGAGCGCCCGCAGTCCACCTACCTCTGGGGAGGTCAGGAGCCCGGCCAGATCGGCAACCGGGGAGAGGATGCGGTACCTGCGCTGCTTGCCAACCTGAACGCAGCAAAAAAATCCGAGCGCGGTGCGCTGATCAAAGAGGTTTCCCGTTGGCTAAAGGCCATGGGGGTCGCCGACGAAATGAAGGTGCAACAGATTGGAGGCTCCCGCTTTTTTGAGGTGATGCTGACGACAGGCGGAAAGGAGGCCAACCTCGTGCATGTGGGCTTCGGGGTTTCCCAGGTACTTCCAATGATTGTGCTGGCGCTCACCGCTCCAGAAGGCAGCACCGTCATCGCTGAACAGCCCGAGATTCACCTGCACCCCACCGCACAGACCGTGCTCGCCAACCTACTGGTCGAAACCGCGAAAAAACGGAAGCTGCAATTTCTGATTGAGACACATTCGGAACACCTGTTTCGCCGCCTGCAATTTCTGGTGGCGGATCAGCAGATCTCCAAGGAGGATTGTCGGCTCTACTTTATCGAACGGGATGCGGAGGGGGACCCCCGGCTGGACCACCTGGAGATGGATGCCTATGGGCGTATCAAAAACTGGCCCAGACACTTTTTTGGGGATGCGGTGGGAGAGACAGAGCGCCAACTGCGGGCGATGATCGAGCGGATGAAGGCTGAGCGTAATCCCGGGGGAAGCTGATGGCCGATCATGTGATCGACACCAACGTGCTGTTGGTTGCGTCGGCCGTCCATCCCTTTTCGCCCTTCTCGGACACCCATGTGCCGCCCGAATATCGTGAGCGGGTGCTGAATTGGCTGATCGCTTTCCGGGACAGCCCAGACCGGCGACTGGTTCTGGACATGACATGGAAGATCCTGGAGGAATATCTCCACAAAATGAGCGATCAGGATCTGGGGCTGCAGGTCATTCATCAGCGGATGGTAGATGCGGATTGGGTGGAAATAACCCTGGATGAACATGGCTTTGGGCGGGTGCCTGCACCGCTGGCCCAGATGGACCCCGCCGACAAGAAGTTTGCAGCCGCCGCGCTCGCAGCAACCCGTCCCACGACGGTAGTGAATTGTGCAGATCCAGACTGGATGGAGGCGGCCGAAGGCTGTGCGGCCGTGGGGCTGCGGGTGGAGGAATTGCTGGAGGAGTGGCTTCGTGCGGAGAATACGAAATAGTATAGGTTTTTAGACTATTTCTGCTGAATGAATCTTCATTCAGTCCCCTCTCAAGGCACCAACCGCTCCCCCAACGTCGTCTTGTTGCCACTGCGCAGCCCGATCAACACCGACTCCCCATCCGGCGCCACAGCCAGCTCCGCAAACCTGGCCAGCTCGTACAGCTCGCCGCTGCCCTCCTGTATGTAAAAGGCGTCGGTGCCGATCCATAAGCTGTTATAGCCCCGGAAGTAGCGGATCCGTAGCTCGTCGGTACCCAGCGGGCGGCCGTCGTCCAGGCGCACAAAGCTGCCTACCGGGGGCGCGTCTGCCACCTCGTTGGTGAAGGTGCTCAGCACCGGATCGGCGGGCTCCCGTCGTAACACCATCACTCCTTCCCAGTCCCAGTCCTTGGTCTGATCCGGGCGTCCGCCGCGCCCTCCCTGGAACAGCAGGTTCCACAGACTCGGACGACTTCCGCGCAATTGTTGCGCCGCTGCGTACTCCAGCCGCAGGTAGTCGCCCTCCATCAATGAGCGCGGGTCGCGGCTGCCCAGCTCCAGCAGGATGCGGGGGGCGCTCCGCAGAAGATCCTCTTTAGCGGAGATCATTTGGTTGTATAGGAACAAAAAAGCGACCAACCAGGTGACCAGCACCCCGGCGCTGCCCCAGCCCCGCCCTGTAGATGCCAGAGCAGCGGCGCCAGCCGCCACCTCCTCCTCCGACCCTCCTGACAAAAATCCCCGCGCCCGCAGGTACAGCCGCAGCCCCAACAGCACTGCTCCGCTCCCTGCCAACACCCCTGCCTTGCTATAGAAGTCCAGGTTCAGTTGGTAGTAATACCGGATTCCGAAACCCACCAGCACCACCACCGCCAGTCCGAAAGCCGCACGATCCCGCCGCGTGTAGGCGAGCACCAGCCCGCCAATTCCCAGGCACACACCTGGATTTCCCCAGGTCAAGGCTCCAATCCCTATCGTGCCGATGCCCGCCACCAATCCCAGCTCGTGGACGAGGGCTCCCCTCCGTTGCAGCTCTCTTCCCATTGCCGCGATGGCCACGATTGGCCCCACCAGCGGTGGAAAAAATTCATGAGGAAGGTAGTCTCTTGTAAGGCTGATCCCGCCGGCTCCAAGGGACAGAAACAAAAAACTCGCCCACAAGAGCGGTCCCCGCGCCGGCGTCCACCGTGCGGGCAGCTTCTCCGGCCACAGGATGGCGAACAACAACACCGATCCACCGGCCAACGCACCTACATTCCCGATGCCGAGGCCATCTCTCTCCCAGGCTCCCCAGACCAGCGTTGTTAAGCAGAACAGCACGCCTAAAAAACGGATCAGCGCCTCCCGGTGCAGCAGCACCAGAAGTCCTCCCAGACCCACCTGCACAAAAGTCTGGATATTTCACTCTAATTCCAAACCCGCGCCTGTTCCAATCGCGGTCAGAGCCCCAAAAGCCCAGGCCATCGAGAGCTGCCGGCCCAGCAGCCCCTCGCTCCATCGGCACAGCACCACCGACGCCGTTCCCAGAAAAACTCCGATGGGAAGCAGGAATGTTGCCTCCCATATACCCAACATGGTCCCCAGTCCGACCAGCAGGCTTAGAAATCCGCAGGAGGCGGCCCATGCACCCACCCCTGCGAGCACCTGTACCGAAAGAGGGTTTCTTTGGGGATATCTTCCAGTCGGATCTCTGTTCGAGCCTCTCTGGACAGCAGCTTTTCGGCCTGCAATACCGACAGGAGTGCGTCCAGCTTCATGAGGATGCCTCTCCACCCTTCCATACTCCCCAGCTCATCACCGCTGCCAGTCCCGACAGTATCAAGGCGAGGCCGCCATAGGCCAGGAAGTCAAGCGGTGGTCCAAATTTCAGTTTGTCTACAAAATATAGCCCTGCGTGGCGGCCTGGATCAGGATCCCGGCTCCGGCCATCGCCAGCAGCGCACGGTCCCGGCCCAAAAATCGGCCACGAAGGAGCTGAAGCAGCGTCAGCCCCACCCAGCTTCCCGCCACCAGCCAGCCGCCTTCGTAGAGCCTTGGGGTGAGCATCCACGCGGCCGTGCTCAACGTAGGAAGGATCCACGCCCAAAACATCCAGATCCACACCGGCCAGCGGGGCAGGGGATAGCGCAGCGTAGCCGCTTCCCACAACAATACAGGAAGCAACTGCCAAAAACTCACCAGCAGCATCCCGTCGCGCATATGGTCGAGCCCGATGGGCCCCTGCAGCCGCCACCACAGGGCCAGCCCCACCGCGCCCACCTCCACCGCCATCACGGTCAGCACCGGGGAGCGCGCCACCGCCACCAGCGGCAAAGAAAGGGCCGCCCAACCTGCAAAAAGCTGCCAAGGATCCCGCCCGGTCTGGTAGGTCTGTCCGAACAGCGCCAGACTGGCCCCGATCAGCAGAAAAGACCCGAGTGCCGCGGAAAATCCGGCGGCACTCTGCGGCCCCCGCCAGGGTCCGACCCCCACCAGCAGCCCCAGCGCCACCTGCACGGCGACAAAGGCGTCGCCGCGCTCCAATTGATCCCAGTTGTAGGTGAAGAAATAGATGACCGCCACGCTCAGGAGCGCCGCGCCCATGGTCGCCAGACCCCGGCTGGCCAGGACGGCCCACTCGCGCGGGTCCCGCGGCCGGTCGATCAGGGCCAGCCCCCTTCGCAGCGCCTCGTCAGAGAGTTTTCCCTGCCGGTGCAGGTACAGGAGCTGCCGTGCTCCGGCTGGTTGATCGTCCATTTTTTGGATGTATCGCCGCGGGCCGCCGCCTGCAAAAAGCTTCCGGGACTTACACCATCATCCGGCGCAAAAGCTCGGTATCTTCCAGCACTTCCCCTGCACCCAGGGCCACACAGCGCATGGGATCCTCGGCCAGCAGCACCGGCAGCCCGGTGGCATCCCTCAGCACTTCATCCAGACCCTGCAGCAGCGCGCCGCCTCCGGCCAGAACCACCCCCTGGTCGATGATGTCGGCGGCCAGCTCCGGCGGGGTCTGCTCCAAGGTTGTGCGGACAATCTCGATAATCTGGGCGATGGAGTCCTGCAGCGCCTCGGCGATATCGTCGGAGGTGATCTCGAATTGCCGGGGAATGCCCTGGCCCAGGTCCCGGCCCTTCACCAGCACACTCTTCTTTTCCGCCAAGGGCGATGCACAGCCGACGGCGATCTTGATCTCTTCTGCCGTTCTTTCGCCAATCAGGCAGTTATACCGCCGACGAATGTACTGGGTGATGGCTTCGTCCATCGAGTCGCCCGCCACCTTCAGCGACTGGCTGACCGCTACGCCACCCAGGCAGAGCACGGCAACTTCGGTGGTTCCCCCACCGATATCCACGATCATGCTGCCCACCGGCTCGTTCACCGGCAGACCGGCACCAAGGGCGGCCGCCATGGGCTCGGGGATCAGAAAAACCTCGCGCGCTCCTGCGGAACGGGCGCTTTCCTGCACCGCACGCTTCTCCACCTCGGTGATGCCGTAGGGGATGCAGACCACCATCCTTGGGTGCATCAACAGCCGCTTGCCGAGTGCCTGCTCGATAAAATAGCGAAGCATGGTCTCGGTGATTTCAAAATCGGCGATCACCCCGTCCTTCAGCGGACGGACAGCCACGATGTTGCCGGGGGTCCGGCCCACCATCCGCTTGGCTTCCGCGCCGATGGCCTGGACTTTACCCCAGGTATTTCCTGGACCTCTGGCCACTGCGACCACGGAAGGCTCGTCCACCACGATGCCCCGCCCCACCGCGTAGACCAGCGTGTTGGAGGTGCCCAGATCGATGGCAATGTCGTTGCTGAGAAAGCCCAGCGCCTGATCGATCAACTGCCCACCCCCAGATTCATCCCTGTAACCCGTTTGGGCTCACTTTTTGAATTTTGCGCCCTGGCTGTCGTCCTTTACCACGAGCGGGCGCCCGGTGGTCTCGGCCAGCTTCTGCGCGTCCATCTCCAGCGGGCTGTTGCTCTGCGCGAAGACAAAACGTTCACCCGTGGTGGAGATCACCTCGATCTCGTAGTGCAGGGGCGAGGCGTTCCGGTCCAGCTCGATGGAGGAAATCTCTTTGAAGCGGACACGTTCCGCCTCCGTGCGATCCGCATAGGTGACGGTAAAGACGATGGACTCGGTCTCTTCGTCCACCGTGACCCGCCGGGAAGCGCCCGAGCTGTGCTGGTAGGCATAGCTGGCGGCGGCGACCATCGAGGTGCCGAAGGCCAGAAAAAGGATGGGCCAAAGCGGAGATTGCCGCTTGGGTGGCGGCACGTTGAAGTCGAAAAAGCAGTGCTTGCAGAGGTTCGCGATGGTCGGAACCTCGGCGCCGCAATTCGGGCAGATTTTGGTAGTCATGCGGCTCCTCCTCCGGACCTGCGATCCCCAGGTGGCGCACTTCTACCGGATTGATGGGATCTCCGTCAAGGCGCAATTGTACAGGGTCCGTCATACCTGCGTGGCAAGGCGGGAGGTTAGAGGAAAAAATGCTCTCCCCGACCCTCTCCCCCCGCCTGCTCGCCCTGCCTCTTTGGGGCGCTTTGATGGCCCATAGCAGCCTGATCGAGCGCCACGGGCCGCTCTTGGAGCTTATCATTTCTCCTAGACACCGCCTGCCTGCCGCTGCGGATCTGGCGCGCCTTGCGGATGCGCCCATCGCGGGCCTGCGGATCCGGGTGGAAGGGCTGTCTGGGGTGGGTTTGGCCGGGCTTTCCGTCGCGTGGGCAGCTCTCTTGGATCTGCGGAAGCGTGGCAAAAAAATCTATATGGAGCTGGAGCATGTGGGGAATGCCGAGCTACTCCTGGCCTCAGCGGCGAGTCGAGTCTGGCTGAGGCCCACCCTCTCGGTCTGGGCCCTGGGCCTGGGCGGCTCGATGACGTTTTATGGGGATCTTCTGAGCCGCTTCGGTCTGCAATTCGACGTGGAGGCGGCGGGTGCGTACAAAAGTTTCGGGGAGGCTTTTGCGCGCGGCTACCCCTCGGCCGCCAATCGGGAGGCCAACGACAGCCTGATCCAGGGACTGCAGGGGGAGCTGGAGCAGATGATCGCCACCGGGCGTGGAATTCCGGTGGAAGAGGTGCGTGCGGCGATGGCGGCCGGACCCTATTCGGCGCCGGAGGCGGTGCGCCGGGGTCTGGCCGATGCCTGTGCCTGGCCCGATCAGGTGGAGGAGGAGCTGAAAAAACTTTTGCAGGTGGAGGAGCTGGTGCAGCTGCCCTTCCAGAGCTGGCTGCGGCCGCGGCGCCGTCGGGATGTGCTGGAGCGGTGGATGCGCGGCGGAAAGCGGGTGGTGGTGATGCACCTGCGCGGGGCGGTGGTGGACGGGGAGGGGACCGCGGGGGCCGAGGTGATCGCGGCTATCCCCGTGGAGGCCGCCCTTCGGGAGCTGGAGGAGCGCCACGATGTGGGCGCCCTGGTGCTCCACATCGACTCTCCGGGCGGCTCCGCGACGGCCTCGGACCTGATCTGGCGGGCAGTCAGTCGCCTTCAACGGCTTTTTCCGGTGGTGGCGGTGATGGGGAATGTGGCCGCTTCGGGCGGCTACTACATCGCGGCGGGGGCGTCTGAGATCCTGGCGCAGCCCACCACGATCACCGGCTCTATCGGGGTGGTTGGGGGAAAGATGGTGCTTGGACCTGCTTTGGAGCGGCAGGGGGTTCACAGTTTTCCGGTGCTCGGCGCGCCGCAGGCGGACATGCTGAGCCCGATGTCCGCCTTCCGCCCGGAGCAGCGCGAGCGCTTTCGTGCGAGTCTTCGGGACTTTTATCGGTGTTTTCTGGAGCGGGTGTCGGCCGGGCGGCGGCGTTCGGTGGAGTCAGTGGAGCCGGTGGCGCAGGGGCGGGTGTGGACGGGTCGCCAGGCATTGGCGCATGGCCTGGTGGATCGCCTGGGGGGCTTGGAGGAGGCGGTGGCGCGCGCTGCCCAATTGGCCGGCTTAGAGGCGCCCCGGCGGCTGGATCTCCGTCCCGGACCCCCGGTGAGTCGTCTTTCCCGTATGCTTCGGGGCCTGATGCGCGATGCCGTGCCGGAGCTTCGTTTACTCGAAAGTGTGGCACCGGAGCTGCGTAGCTTTATGTCTCTGAAGGACGGGATCTGGGCGATCTGGTTGTGGCGGGTGGAGGTATGAGGCCGCCGGTGTTTCCACGTGGAAATACCCTCACCCCCCATAAGCCCGTCGATATTGCATCAGATAGCCCAAAACCCGGCGTACATAGCGCCGGGTCTCGGTGAAGGAGATCTCTTCGCAGAACTCGTCGATGGCCGGGCGCTGGCTGTAGCTGCCCAGCCAGCGATCCACGGCATCGGAGCCGCCGTTGTAGCCGGCAATTACCAGGGGAAGGGAGGGCTGAATGCTGGCATTTTGAAAGTGCCGCTGGAGCTGGCCCAGCTCGCGGGTGCCCAGGCGCGCGTTTACCCCGGCGTGGTAGAGCTGGTCCACGTGGAAATTAGGAAGATCCACCGCCAGATCGGCGGCCAATTGTGGCATCAACTGCATCAGGCCGCGGGCCCCGGCGGGGGAGGTGACCGAGGGGTCCAGTCCACTTTCGGCATTCATAATGGCGTAGGGAAGAAGGGGATCCAGGCCCGCTTCTGCTGCCAGAGCTTGTACAGTGCTGTGGTGTGGCCGCGGGTAGCAGGCCGCCCGTGCGGCGGGCGAGCTGCTGCAATAGGGCGCGGCGAGGTCTTTGGCGCCCTGGTAGTCCTCGGCGGACAATAGCACCCATGCCATCGCAATGCTGGCCTCCTTCCCCGCACTTTTGGCAGCGGCGGCATGGCTACGCAGCAGCGGACCGGCCCAGTCGGCCATGCCTCCGTCCAGAAGTACCATCGCCGTCTTCAGCGTGGGGCGCGCCTCTACAAAACCGGCGGGAAAGGTGGGTGCTACCGGATCTTCCGCCAGGGCGGGTCCGGCGATGCCCAGGCGCTGCTGCACAAACCAGGCGTAGGGTGAGGTGGGGTTGTCGGAAAGCAGCTTTCTCAGCGCCGCTTCGTCGTTCTGGAGCCGGGCCTTCCAGTAGCGGGCGGCCACCACCCGCTCGGCGTCGGCCCCTCCGCTGATCACCGCTTCGAAAGCCGGAACCGCTTCGGCTCCCCGCAATTTGTAGGTGGCCCAGGCCGAAAACCAGCGGGCGTCGCCCAGAAATTTGCCCTTCGGGTTTTTCTGGCGGTAGATCTCAAAACCGGAGATGGCGTCGGCCCAATTCTTGGCGTCAAAGGCCATGTAGGGGATCTTGTAGATGGCTTCGTCGGCCTGCGAGGTGCCGGGGTATTTTGCGGCTACATCCTGGTAGATCTCGGCTGCGGCGGCGTAGTCTCCCCCGCGGGCGGTGGCCAGTGCGTAGGAAAAATAGGTGGAAGCCGAGTTTTCAGCGCCCCCGCGTGCATACCACTCCACCGCACGTTTGTACTGCCGGGCGTCAAAAAGGGCCTCGGCCATGAACAATTGCTCGCCAGCCGTATCAAAGGGATCCTGGGTGTGGATGGCGTCCAACAGCGGCAGGGCGAGGTTGGCAAGTCGCATCTGCAACAGCGTTTTGGCGCGCGCCATCGCAAGATTTCGACCGTCGGTCGAAGAAAAAT
The DNA here is from genome assembly GCA_903891165.1 of uncultured Pseudomonadota bacterium. Lineage (GTDB taxonomy): Bacteria > Myxococcota_A > UBA796 > UBA796 > SXON01 > CAITDR01. Next base: position 1,245 of record CAITDR010000352.1, on the reverse strand, counting down.
CTGGCAGGATGATCCCGTGATCCAGCAGCATCTTCGCCGCTTTGTCTGCCCAAGGGGAGGTGGGGTGCCGGGTCCACACCGCCTGCAGGGTGCCGATGGCGTTGACGGTGTCGCCCCGATCCTGCGCGCCCACGGCCAGCCAGTAGCGCGCCTCGGCCGCCTGCGGCCCTTCCAAGAGCCCACGCAGCATGTCCCGTGCTTCCAGGCTTCTTTTGTCCTCTACCAGGGCGCGGCCCCGCAGCAGCGTCACTTCTGGCGAAGGAGGCGCCAGGGCCAGCTCCCCCTCTGCCTCCTTCGGCTTTCCACGCTCCAACAATGCTTTTCCCCGCAACAAGGCGGCATAGGGGGCCAGCTCCCCACTCCGCAGCGGCTGCAGCAGCTCCAGTGCTTGGCCGGTCTGGCCCTGCTCCAGCTGGCAGCGCCCCAGTGCCAGTCGCTCCAGCTCGTTGCTGGGGCTGGTGATAGCCCGGGTGACGCTCAGGCAGTCGCCGGTGGCCAGATCGGCGGCCCAGGGAGGGGCGGCCCACAGCGGCGAGATCAGGAGGGATGTCAAGAGCAGTAGCAAAGAACCTCCGAAGCAGGTCACATAACCTGGAGTCGATCGCGGAGCCCGTTCCCGAGCTCTTCTGTAGACACCGCCGAGGGCGCGCGGCATCCCTCGCGATGCCGCGTGTGGTGTGGTCGGACCCTCACATCTTTGTGACAATTCGCGCCCGTTCTGCTATGGTGAACGGCTGTAGGGAGAGAGAACCTTGCGCGCGATGATCCTTCTGCTCCTTCCCGGTTGTGCAACTTCGGTAGATTCTTCGGTAGAGCAGGATTTTTCTGCTCCACCCGCACCTGCACTGCTGACGGTATCGTCGGGTTGGGCGGCGGGTGTTTCGCCAGCCGTGCAGGCCTCTCTCGCAAGCTTCCGCGAGACCGAGGCGGGGGTTTTTCAGGCGCAGGTTGCGGATACCGCCGCCATTTTGAGCGAGGGGGGCTTCCGCTCCGGGGAGCTGAACCTGCAATTTGTGGCCTGGGGGCGCGAGGGTGCGGAGGAGCGGGTGCTTCTCGGTGCTCTGGAGCAGGGGGAGTGCAGCCCGGCAAAAGACCCGATGGGTGCCTGTATTCCGCGCGTGGAGCGTCAGGATGTGGGGATCACCGAGTGGTGGCAGGGAGGCGGCGGTGCTGGGCGGTCTAGTTTAGTATTACTTTCCTCAAAAGCAAAGAGGCGGGCACGACCGCTGCTGAGCAAAAATGCAT
>CAITDR010000351.1 GCA_903891165.1 uncultured Pseudomonadota bacterium | reverse complement strand
GATGTGGGCTGCCGGAACACGGTGTTCAACGCACAGGCGCAGACGGCCGCCGCTGCGGTGACCCGCCTGCTTGCCGCGGGTGTGCGTCGGTACCGCATCGAGTTTGTGCGGGAAACCCGGGAGCAGGCAGAGAAGGTGCTGACCGCCTACCAAGAGCTGCTCTCTGGCAGGATAGCCGTGCCTGAGCTGCGGCAGCGCATCGCGGTGCAGGAACAATTCGGCGTCACCGCGGGCACGATGCGGACGATGGGGGAGGGGAGTTGAGCCGCTTGCAGGATCTCCGCGCTGAGATCGCCACGATTGACGGGCAGATCATCGAATTGCTGGCAGCGCGTGCGGCAAAAGTGGGCGAGGTATGGGAGATCAAGGAGGCGCAGGGAATTCCCCGCTTTGACTTTGATCAAGAGCAGCGGAAGAGCCACCTACTTCTCCAGCAGGCCCGCGAAAGAGGCTTGGAGGAGATGGCCGTGCTGCCGATCCTAGAGGCTATCATTGGCAAAGAGCTAAGGGCGAAGACCTGAATTTCCCCACCTCCCTCCTGCATCCGCTGTGTCTCTTTGCCTCTGTGTGAAACCTGCCTTTCTTCCAAACATCATGTACCATCTGTGTTTCAGTGATACAGGATGAAATGTATCACGCGGTCTGCTTCTCCCCCCTCACCACCACCTGTTTCCCCGCAGAGGAAATCCCCAGACGACGGATCGGGTCTGCACCGGCCGCCTCTACCTCAGCACAGTAGCCTTGCTGCCGGATCTGGCGCAGGGCGAAGCCTGCGTGGGCAAAAAAGCTCCGTTTGTCAGTCTGTTTTTTGAACTCCAGCACCGCACCCGGCTGTCCGGGCTGCCTCGGGATGATCAGGACATCGGCGCGGCCAAGGCCGGCTTCGCGGTTGCTGCGGATAAGGTGTGTGGGTTCCACATAGAGGCCCTGCTCTTGGCGGATCTTCTGGAAGTCAGAGATAGAGATCAGGATCGGCGGCGGTATCCGCTGGATCTAACACACCGCCGCTGCCTTTTCCGGTTAGGCCCCCGCCTCTTCTCCCCCCGGATGCCCATGTCCCGCTATCAGATCCGTGTCCACTACCCCGCCGCCGCCGACCGCCTTGTCCTCCGCACCGAGCTGGACTGGGACCACGATCTGGTGGGCACTCCCACTGCAGACGGCGCTTCGTTTACGGTAGAGTCGTCGCAACCCTGGCTCTACTTCAAGGCCGCGATCCGCACGGCTACGGGTCTGGTCTGGCAGCCCGGCTTCAACCGGGTGGCCGAGCCCCACCCGGAGGGCCGCGACCTCTACCCCAGCTTTTTCAGTGGGATGGACGGGCGGATCACCAAACTCCGCGCCATTGACGGCGTGCGCTTCCGCCTCTATCTACCGCCCGGCTACGACGAAAACAGCCTGAAGCGCTACCCTGTGCTGTATATGCACGATGGATCCAACCTCTTTCTGCCGGAAGAAGCCTTTATGGGCCAGTCCTGGGAGGTGGATGACACCCTGAACACCCTCAATGCCCTGGCAGCCATCGATCAGGTGATCGTGGTGGCCATCTACGCAAACGACCGGATGCAGGACTACACGGCACCCGGCTACATTCCCTTTGCGAGCTGGTGCGCGGATGTGTTGCGGCCCTGGGTAGACAACAATTGCCGCACCCTGACCGGTCCGAAAAATACCGCAGTCATGGGCTCTTCTCTTGGGGGAGTGCTGGCCATGCAGTCGGTCTGGGGCCGTCCTGACGCCTTTGGGATGGCGGGCTGTCTCTCTTCCACCTTCGGTGTTTTTGACGATCTGTTCGAGCGGGTGGCCACCGATCCGGTCCCCAACCTGCGCATCTATTTGGACAGCGGCTGGCCCAACGACAACTTCGAGCGCAACGTCGCCATGCGTGATCTGCTCCTCCGCCGGGGCCTGGAGCCCGGAAAACAGCTCCAGTATTTTGTATTTCCCGGCGCCGCTCATCGCGAGTCCGCCTGGGGAACCCGGGTCCACATCGCCTTCCAGTGGTTTTTCTCGCGGTCCCCAAAAGGGCTTTGAGGGGGGCAGCGGCCCCCGGCCTGGGGGGCATGGCTCACCAGAGTATGTATCACCTGCCATGTATCACAAGCACAAGTATCACCAAAAGACTTCTGCTACAAAGCCTTTGGTGATACACGTGGCAATGTATCAGCCCACCGCCGAAGCCAGCTTCTCCAACTTCTCCAGGATCAGCTTCTGCACCCGGAGCTGCTCGGCCGTCAGGGCCACCGACGGGTCATCCGCGCCCGCCGGTGCGTCCAGGGCTTTGGCTGCCAGGGCCGGTCCGAAGGCCATCACCGCCGAGGCGATGGCCTTTCCACCGGGTGTCACCGGAAAGATCTGGGAATAGCCGACGGACAGTGCGGTGGAGATGTACTCCAGGGCGTCCCAGGGGCTCTGGATCCGCTCGTTGTGGCCACGTTCGGCGTAGTAGAAGAGCAAGGTGCCCCCGGCTACGGTCAAAAGCAGGCTATCCAGCGGGTCTTTGTTCGCGGCATCGCGCAGGCTGTTTTTCAGCTTGGGCCAGGCCAGGGGCGAGTCCCCGTGCGAGGCAAAGAGGTACATGCCCAAAAGGGTGGGAAGATCCAGCCCCCCCCGCCGACGGGCGGGGGGGACAGGGGCGGCTTTCACCGGGCCTCCCCGGCGGTCTGGCCTTCGGCAGGGCCAGTTTCGCCCTCGCCCAGCTCCCGGGTCAGCTCGTCGATCACTTCCTTGGCTTTCTCCGATACCCGAGGATCATTCTGAGCAAAGTTGACCAGCTCCTTGACCAGAGGGTAGGCGGCGCCGGCCTCCAGGATGGTCTTCAGGATCGGCGAGGCGCTGCCCATGGGGCCGTTACCGCCGCTGCCGGTCTGGAGTACCTTGATCTCGGTGATCTTCTGCGCGGGGGCCATCAGCTCGCGGGTGACCTCGGGCAGCACTTCCAGAGCTTTCAGTGCCACATCCCGCATCACAAACTTCAGCGCCTGCGAATTCTCGGCCTGGATTTGGAGCTGCCGATTCTTGGCCTCTACCTCACCCTTCTTCTCCATCGCGGCCGCAAGGCTCATCATCGCTTCTGCCTCCTTCAAGGCGGCGATGGCGCGCCCCTCAGCCTCGATCCGCACCCGATCAGCTTCGGCCTGAGCGGCGGTACGGGATTTGTTCGCGGCTGCGTCCGCTTCCTGCTGCATAACCGCAGCTTCACCCTTGGCTTTGGACAGCGCCGCCCCTGCCAGCGCTGTGGCCTTGTAGGCTTCACCTTCGGCCAGGGCCTTTTTAACTTCCGCCTCGCCCTGGGCCTGGATCACCTGGATGGCCTTGTCGCGCTCGGCCTTGGCAGTGACTTCCACCGTCAAGATACTCTGCTCGGCCCGTTCTTCTTCGGCATTGGCAAGGGCTTTTGCAGCGGCAGCACGCGCCTGCTCTTCCTGAGCCCGGGTCACCGCGATCTCCTTGGAGATCCGCGCCACCTCAATGGCCTGCTCCTTCTCGATCAGCGAGGCACCAACGACCTTTTCCTTCTCGACCGTGGCGGCTTCCAGGGCCTTCTGGCGGTCGATCTCGGCGGCCTGCACCGCTTTCTGCTTGTCGATGGTGGCGGCCTCGATCTCCTTCTGCTTGGCGATCTCCGCGCTCATCCTACCCAATTCGGCGGCGATCTTTGCCTCCTGCTCGGCACGCTGCCGCCCGGCCTGGGCCACGGCCACCGCCTGCTCCTGGGCAATTCGTGCGGTTTCCACCGCCCGCTGCTTCTCCAATCCGCCGAGTTCCTTGGATTGTTCCTGGATATAGACCGCCTTCGCCGTCTCCGCCTGCTGGGCAGCACTGTATTCTGCAACCCGACGCGACTGATCGGCTTCGGCCTGCTTCTGCTGTTGTTCCAACGTAAGCGCACGCATACGCGCTTCCACATTGGTCTGCTGGATCGCCAGCTCTTTTTCGCGGGTGATGTGGTTGGTCTTCTCACGGTTGGTCTGGACGGACTCGGTGATGGCGCGCAGACCTTCGGCGTCGAACACGTCCTGCTCGTCCAGATCCTTCACCGGCACCATCGCCAGGGCGGTGATCGACACATTTTCCAGGGTCAGACCGTTCTTTTTCAGCTCTTCGGCCAGGGCCAGCTGGATATGCTCGGCGAACTCTTTGCGCTTGCCGTGTAGATCCATAAAGGTCTGGTTGGCGGCCACACTACGCAGCGCGTCGGTGAGCTTGCCTTCGATCAGATCGCCGATGGCATGTTCGTCCATGTTGCGATCGCCGAAAGAGCGGGCGGCGGAGAGCACATCCTCCGCCACGGGCTCCACCTTGATGTACAGCTCGGTGGTGACGTTGGCCTTGATTTTATCGGCGGTCACCAAGGCATTTCGGCCGGAGCGTTCCACCGAGAGCTTCACCGAGCGCAACGATACCCGCTGCAGCTGGTGGAGGATGGGGT
>CAITDR010000350.1 GCA_903891165.1 uncultured Pseudomonadota bacterium | reverse complement strand
CCGAGGAGCCGGCGACGGCAGAAGTCCAGAGTTTTCAAGCAGTTGCGCGTCAGTTGATGGGTTTTGGTACCCTGTCGGAGATGATGGCCTGGATCGGTGTGCCCGACTTCCCCGACGACGGATCCGTGCCCATTCCCGAAGGTCTCAAGCCCGGCGATCCCATGGGCTATGGCCGGGTAGACACCGAGTATGGCGAGGCAGTGACCTTTTCTTGCTATGCCTGCCATGCGACGAATTTCTACGGGACGACGATTGTGGGGATGACCAACCCCCGCACCCGCGCAAACGAATTTTTTACGCTTGCCCAGACCTTTTTTCCAGGCTTTACTCCCGAAGCCTACGAGGGGTTGACCGGCGCTACCGAGGAGCAGATGGCCCTCTATGTGCGCACTCAGGGCCACCTTCCCGCTATCGGCGGCAAAGTTCCCCAGGTACGCGGCCTGGATACCTCCCTGGCGCAGGTGGGCCTGAGTCTGGCCCGCCGGGGTACCGACCCTTGGGCCACGCCCGATGCCTCTCTGGAGGAGAATCCCGCCGAGAGTATGCTGGAGGATTATGTAGCAGATAGCAAGCCGGCGGTGTGGTGGAACCTGCGCTACAAGACCCGCTGGCTCGCCGATGGGAGCATCGTCTCTGGAAATCCTATCTTTACCAACTTCCTTTGGAACGAGCTGGGAAGAGGCACCGATTTGCGCGAGCTGGATCAGTGGATGTCTTCCAACGGACGGCAGATGGATGTGCTGACGGTGGCGGTGTTCAACACGCCTGCACCACGTTGGACGGATGTTTTTCCTCAGTACCCCATCGACGAGGCCAAGGCCAAGGAGGGGCAGCTGCTCTTTGAGGACTACTGTGCCACCTGCCATGGTAGCTACGAGAAGGGCTGGGAGGCGTCCGATGCTTCTTCTCTCACCGTGGAGGAGCGCTTGGCGACGGTGCAGCTGCACTATTCGGGTCAGACCCGTGTGCTGGAGGTGGGCACGGATCTGCAGCGTGCCGCGGGTATGGCTGATTTTTCAGAAAAACTCAACAACCTCGCCATCTCCCAGCGGATGAACACGGTGGTGGAAGTGCAGGAGGGCTACGTTCCGCCGCCGCTAGACGCGGTCTGGGCGCGGTTTCCGTACCTGCACAACGCCAGTGTTCCCAGCCTTTGCGCGCTGCTTTCGCCTGCGGAGGAGCGCCCGGGGGGCTTCTGGGTGGGCCCTCCGGATGACCCCGCTACCGACTTCGACCCCACCTGTGTGGGCTTGCCGGTGGAGCCACCCACGGCTTGGACGCAGGATCCCAAAGCCTGGCACGACACGACGGTCCCCGGTCTGGGCAACCAGGGCCACACCCAGATGCTGAGCGCGGCGATCTTGGATCCGGCGGGGAAAGCGGCGATTATCGAGTTTTTGAAGACGCTCTGATCGCTTAGCGCCCGACCCCGCCCACTTCTCCGCGCAACGAAGCCGGGCAGTCCGGCGGCGCATCCACCTGGTAGTAGCCCAGCTCGTCCGCCCAGATTTCGCCTTGGAAGGGCCACTCGACCTGGTTCTTGCGCAGGCGGGTGGCGCGCTGGGCGGTGTTGGCGGCGTCCGGCATCCGGCCTACACTCGCGGCCTGCTCGAACAACATCGACTTCATCCTTAAGATATCGAGGATGAAGATCTCGGAGTTCATGAGCATTTCTCCCAGCTCTGCCTCCTGGTTTCCGAGCCTCTCCTTGACGCGTCCACCCTCTTCATTTACCAGCTGGTCGCGGCGTTCGGTGAGCCACTGCTTGGCGCGCGCCGCAAAAGGGTTGGCATCTACGTTCTTGAGCCGGCCGATCTCGTCCTCTACCGATGCGACGGCGGCGATCGAGGCCAGGAAGCGGTCCTCGGTGGCCCAGGGGCGCAGCAGTGTCATCGACAGGGAGCCGGTGTCGCCCTTCTGCGCAAAGCTGCGGGCGGCCTCGAAATTCTCCTTTGCGCTCTTCGAAGACCAGGCCACCAGGATGTCGTGGGTGGGCTTGTACTTGTTCTTGAAGTCCTCAATCGCGATGCTCGCCTGAGGGAACTTACACAGGTAGAACATCGAATAGATGCGGAGCAGGTCCGCTTCCGGGTAGTAGTACTCGGTGAAGAAGGGTGTGTCCAGCGTGTAGAGCATGCCCAGCGTACCGTTGAAGTCCGAAAGCATGAAGTGCGCCCATGCACGTTCAAATTGGGCTTCTGGCCACAATGCGGAAGCACGCGGGATCGCCGCATAGGCCTGTACCGCGCGGGGATAGTTCTGTGCTGCGTAAAAGCTACGCGCTACATTTAACATCAGCATGTCTTTGAAGCGCTGATCCTTGTCGCGTCCGGCCTTCTGGGCTGCTTCAAAGGCGACCAGGGCGTCCACCGGGCGGTTCTGCTGGTTCAGGATCACGCCCTCCAGCGCCTTTGCCTCCGGGTACACCGTGTCTGCCTGCTTCACCAGCTTCAAAATGCCGACCGCAAGCCCAAAAGAGCCCTGCCGCATCGACTCGCGCGCGGCAAGGTAGGCCATCTGCCCACGCTGGTCATCGGTGCGTGCCAGACCGACATTTTTGGAAAAGGGTTCCTCCAGAATAGCGATGTCCCCGACTTTTTCGGCCAGAGCAATCGCGGATTCTACACGGGTACCAATCTCGGCGGTGTTGCTGTCGTCGGCCAGGGTGAAGGCACGCACGTAGGCGGCCAAGGCGGCGTAGGGCAGGTCCAGCTCCTTGAGCAGATCCCCGAACTTCATCGTCGCTTCTGCGTGGAATGCCGCCTTCGACGGGTCATCCAGCAAGGCCACCAGCGCATCGGCCGCGCGGCCCTTCTGCCCGCTGGCCAGCTGTGTCTCGTACTCTGCGAATGCTTCTTCTCGCGCCTTTGCTGCCGCTTTTTCCGCAGAGCTGGGCTTCAAGGAGCTGCCACTGCTTTCCGCAGGCTTGCTCGGCGTGGATGCCGGAGGTTTGGCAGCCACCGCCATCGGCAACAGCGACAGGGCACAGAGCAGGAGTGTGCGCGTTTTCATCAGCCCTTCTTCTTTCCGTAGAAGGAAATGCCAGCGGAAACCTGGAGACCCTGGCGGAACCAGGTGCTATCGGTCTGGATGCGGTGCTCGATCAAGAGCGCATCTCGCAGCTCCAGGCGCAGCGCCGCATTCTCGCTCAGGAAGAAGTGCGAGCCCAGGGCGATGGGGAAGGTGGCCGAGGGGGTGATCAGGTAGGCCGCCGGATCGTTGCCGGTGCCGTCGGCGAGGTTGTCCGAGGGGATCAGCGCCTGCTGGATGGTCACCCCGCCACCCACCGACAGATACAGGTCGGAGTGGATGATCTTTTTGCCCACGACCGCGATCTTTCCGTAGACCGGCGTCCAGAGAAAGTTGGCGTCTACCGAGGCCAGATAGCGATAGGCTTCCGGTAGGGTACCATCCACCTCCAGCGCATTATAAAAGGCCGTGCGGAAGCCATAGCCGCCACCCAAGCGCCCTTCAATGGCAACACTCTCAGAGAGGTGGTAGCCGCCGGTGATTTGCAGCGCCGGAGTGAAGGTGATCAGATCGAAAGGCATCAACGCCAGGTGAGCGCCCAATTCCAGACGATCTTCTTGGCTGTACAGCCGACGCTGCACCACCTTGAGATCGGAATTCTTCAGCACACCCAGGTCCACGGGGTCCGCCGCCAGGGCCAGGGACGAGAACAGAAGCAGCATCGGATTTCCTAAAAGGGGATTTCCCGGGGGTTTCCACCCACCGGGCGATAGTAGATGCGCACGTCGGCGTTGAAGTCGGGGACGGCATCGCCATGGAAAGCTACGGCGTTGTAGGCGGGATCATAGGACCAGCCGGTGCTGTATTCCGCGTCGCCACCTTCGATGGTGCCGCTGACAATGTCCGACTCCATGATCGCCTGTCCATCGACAAAGGCCTCGATGGTACCAGAATCCGGGACGACCGCGAGTGGGAAGACGGTGGAAAGCTGGTTGAGCAGGGCTCCGATGGCCTTCAGGTTCTCGGAGAAGTCCGTGCCGGTGCAGACCCCGTTGGCGTCCTCGGCCTCGATGTCGATGTAGGCGCCGCCGAACTTGGCGATCAGCTGTGCGTAGCGGTCCACCGCCCAGGGTTGTGCGCCACCCGAATTGCAGGTGAGCTGCCGGTCGTGGTAGGGCGGTCCGACGATGGCGAAGCGCACCGGGTTTGGCAACCGCGAAAAGAGCTTTTCGTAGGCGCCCAGTTCCGATTCGCCACCCAGAATGCGCCCGGAGCCGTCGCCTTCGTCGGTGACGATGACCACCAGCGTGATCGCATCTTCTCGCAGAAAGCCATCGTTGCTCCCCGCATCTCCCTGGGTCAGCTGCGTGGGGATGGTGTCGCCGGTCTCGGGATCCTCATAGGAGAAGCACTCGTCCGGTGGATTCTCCAGGGCACGGCACAGAGCCAGCCAAGTACCTTCGATGGGTGTTTCGTTGCCCGCCCCGCAATGGTCCTTCCACTCGCTGGCGCCACACACACAATCCAAAAATTCTTTGGTGACTTCGCCGCCCGGATCCACCTCGGCGTCGGGATCGCTGGGGCAGGAGAAGGTGGGATCGGAGGGGATAAGCGTGGGGTTCCAGCAGGTGGCCTCGCAGAGCAGGCTCCGCTGGAAGGTGGCGGCGACGTTGCTATCCAGCCGCTTGAGCACTTGAGGGCTTCCCGCAAAGGAGCCAGCCTCACCTGGGTCGATATTCGCAGTTTCTCCAGCAGTATAGTCCACCGAAGTGGTCGTGATGCCGAGCTGGTAGTCGATGAAGAGGCCGACGTCGCCGGTCT
>CAITDR010000349.1 GCA_903891165.1 uncultured Pseudomonadota bacterium | reverse complement strand
GCAGAATAGTGCAGATCAACGCCCAGAAGAGCCCAAGAAAAAAGAGTCCAAGCTGGAGGTAGGCACCCCATCCGGTCTCCTGGAACAGCATTAGCATAGGACTCATCCGCCGAGTGTACCACAGCCGAAAGAAGGCGGATCAACGCCGCCTGGAGATTGTTCCGGAGTCACCGGCACAGGGTCCGTATTGAACGATCGTTCAACGTCGTAGCTCGACCTGTACGCCAACATCGGGAAGCGCCCGATCCGGCGACACTCCTACCCGTATCATGGCCAGACTACAGCCATCGTCGTAGCCCAGTCCCAACCCGGCGCCCGCCCAGGTCTGGGCATCCACATCCCAGGCCAGGTCGGAGCCCAGCCGGAGGCGCCGAAACAAAAACTCACCGTCGGCACGTGCCAACCAGCCCAGCTCACTTCGTTGGCTTCGGACACCAACCCTCAGCCTCTCCTCCTCCCACCAGAGCTGCACCTGCTGCTGCTCGGGCCGAAGATCCAGGTCTGCCGCAAATTTTCCCAGGTCCAGCCACAGCCAGCCCTCGGGCGACCAGCCCCGATCCGTCCACAACAACCGGGCCTCTCCAATCAAAAGACTATTTTGTCCGTTGAGATGCAGACCCAGACCCGGACCGAGGCCCCAGCCCTCCTCCTCCCCCACCCCGCCCCTGAGTCGCAGCCCCGGCCACCACAGCGCTCGGAGCCCCTTGCTCTGCCCCCACACCGACAGGTCCACCTGAGCCTCGGCCTCCGCCCGCCCTCTTGCCTCTTCCAAGCCCCACAGTTGCCCGAGCCCTGCGGCCTTCATCGCCCCGTGAATCGGCCCCCAGGTGCGCCCTCCGCCCAGCTCCAGCCCGGCCTGCGGCACCGGCCGTAGCCCGTCGGGGCTCTGCTCCAGCGCCAGCCCCACGGCGGGCCGCAGGGTGTGGCGCCGGCTCAGCTCCAGGCTGCTTTGGGCCAGCAGGAGTGGCCCGGGGGAGCCATCGTCGCTGTGCCAGGCCTCAATTCGGTTTCCACCCACCTCAAAAACACCTCTTTGTTCCTGCCATCGGACCCCTCTGGCCACCCAATCCGTCGCGTAGTCCCGGGTATAGTCGGGGTCGGAAACCAGCCCGGCTTCCCAGGCCAGCCGGCCGCCGCCGGGGCTCCAGGGCTGATCGGGGGTGTTCCAGGCGAAGCCACCGCTGCTTTGCAGGCTTCCCCGCCAGTTTTTCTGGACCTGATCCCAGCCACCCTGCACGTGAAGCTGCGGAGCTGTGGGGCTGACCAGACCTTCCAGTTGTGAGGGGCCTTCGAGAGAAAAATCTCCGGCGAAGCCACGATCCTGGCGCCATGCCGGGCCACCCTCCATCTTCCACCCGTCGATGCCCACCTGGGCGCCCCAGCTTGCCGACCAGCCCCGGCTTCCATAGCCCACCTCAGGAAGGTGGAGGCGGAACTGATCCGGATCCAACGGGATCCTGGCCCACGGTAGCGGCAGCACTGGCAGGCGGAAGATCCGGACCATCCCGCCGTGGAGCAGGAGAATTTTGGGGCTTTCCGGCTCTTTTGGGTTGGCAAACAGCTGGAATTTTTGTGCAGAGAAGCTTAGCGCGGGTGGAGCGCCGTCGTGACAGGTGCAGGGGACCAGCGACGCATCCTCCCCCTTCCAGCTCTCTTTTCCAAGCTCCAACCTGCCGGAGGTCAACGTTGCGCCCTGGAAACTCAGGCGGGCTTCATAGAGCAGCGCCGTCTCGGGGGGGAGGAGGATCTCGGCCCTTTCAAAAAACAGGCCTCCTTCGCTACGTTCCCAACTTCCGCGCTCCAGTACCAAGCCAGTGGGCGTCCACTCCGCCCGCTCGGCCTCCAGCCGCTCCCCTCCCCACAGCAGCACCACATGACCCTCGGCAGTCGCGGCCTGGGCGGCCCATTCGATACGATCCGCCTGGACTTTCAGCTCCACTAGGCCGGCCCTGTAACCACCAGCCCCCGCGCCTCCCCCACCAGGTACAACGAGCCCGCCAGGATCACCAGGTTTTTCCCATCCCGGTAGCGTCGTAAAGCATCAGCAACTGATCCGCCGGCTTCTACCGGGAGGCCAGCCAGCTCGGCCACCACATTTTCGGGGCTCCGGGCCTTGGGATGTGTACCCGATGTTGCGACGATCCGATCCACGGCCGGGGCCAGGATCGTCGCCACCGACCGGATATCTTTGTCGGTGCCTCCGCCCAACAAAAGCACCCGCGGCCGATCTTTGGGGAGCCGCGCCAGATAGTGGGCAAGCACCTGCGCACCATCGGGATTGTGAGCGCCATCCAGCAGCAGATCGGGCGCCACCCACTCCAGCCGCCCGCTGTTTTCGGCCCGCTCCAGGCCCCGGCGGATGGAGTTTTCGTCACAACGCAGGGATGTTGGCAGGAGATCGATCAGTCGTAAGGCAACCGCCGCATTGTGGACCTGATGATCGCCTTGAAGTCCAAGGCGCAGGCTATCTCTCACCACGCCTTCTCCCTGGTACCGGAAGGAGTCGGTGGAGCCCAACGCCTGGTAATTCTCCCCGTAGAGCAACAGCGGTACCTGCCGCTCGGCGGCCACCGAGCGCACCACCGCAAGGGCCTGATAGTTAAGCGGCCCGATCACGGCCGGTACACCCGCCTTCAAAATCCCGGCCTTCTCCGCCGCGATGGAGCCATGATCCGGCCCGAGCTGCTCGGTGTGGTCCAGCCCCACACTCACGATTGCCGTCGCAAGCGGGGCGCACACATTGGAGGCGTCCAGTCGCCCGCCCATCCCGACTTCCACCACCGCTACATCCACCTTCTGATCGGCAAAATGCTGGAAGGCGGCGGCCGTGGAGAACTCAAAATAGGTGAGCGGAAAGGCCTCGGTGGGACCGACCACGGCGGAGGCCCAGGCCCGCCGCACCGTGTCCATCCGTCGCAGCAGGCCGTCCAGCTCGCCATCGGAGATGGAGGTTGTTCCAATGCGGATACGTTCGTTCACTTCCTGGAGGTGCGGTGAGGTGGTGATTCCCACCTTAAATCCCTGCTCTTCCAGGATGGCCCCCACCATCCGGCACACGCTCCCCTTCCCATTGGTTCCAGCAATATGTATGACCGGATACTGAAGGTGTGGATCCCCCAGCCACTCCAGGTAGGAGCGCATCCGGGCCAGCCCCATCTTCATACCTGCCCGGGCGAGTGCCGCAAGCAGGGGATGTTCGGTCATGCCGGCCTCAGCAGCTTGAGGAGCTTTCCGAGCGTATCTTTGAGGTCCGCCCTGCGCACGATCTGGTCCACCATTCCGTGTTCCAGCAGGTACTCGCTGGTCTGGAAACCCTCGGGCAGCTCCTGTCCGATGGTCTGCTGGATGACCCGGGGGCCGGCAAAGCCGACCAGCGCGTGGGGCTCGGCCAGGATCACGTCGCCCAACATGGCGAAGGAGGCGGCGACGCCGCCGGTGGTGGGGTCGGTAAGCACAGAAATGTAGGGTTGCCGGGCCTCATCGCGCAGTCTTGCCAGCGCCGCCGAGGTGCGCGCCATCTGCATCAGCGACAGCAGCCCCTCCTGCATCCGTGCGCCGCCGGAGGCGGAAAAAATGATCACCGGGTGCCGACGTTCGATGGCCCTTTCGACCTGTCTGCAGATCAGCTCGCCGACCACGGAACCCATGGACCCACCCATAAAGCGGAAGTCAAAGGTTCCGATCTCCACAGGGGTCTCCTGGATGGTGGCATAACCCTGGATGTAGGCATCGGGCTGCCCCGTGCTCCGCTGCGAGCTGACCAACCGCGCCGCATAGGGCTTGCTGTCCACAAAACCCAGGGCATCCGTCGGCAGAACATCCACGTCCATCCGCACAAAAGATCCGGCATCGACCACAGCTTCAAGCCGCGCCCGCCCATCCCACCGGTGGTGCCACCCGCAGTGTGGACAGACCGCCATATTCTCCAAAAGAGCTGCTCGAAACAGGATCTGCTGGCAGCCCGGGCAGCGTGTCCACAGGTCTTTGACTGGCGGCGTCGCACGGGGCTCGGCGCTTACCGGGGTCGGGGTCTGCTCAAACCATCGGGTTCCTTCGTCGCTCACGCTCTCGCCTCGCGGGCGGGTCTTCTAACCGGTTGGCGGCGGGGTGGCGGCTGAATGGATGAATGTGATTCTGACCAAAATCAGGTCGGGGACGTCGCCGAGGCTCGGACAGTCGGACCACATCTTTAACATCAACCCAAATCCAACCCCGCCCGGATCCCCGCCTCCACCTTCCCCATCCACTCCGCCGGTAGCGCGCCCAGTCGTCGGGTAATCTTGCTCCGGTCCAACGTCGTGATCTGATGGCACACGGCGACACCCTCCCCGCGAAGTCCGCCGACTCCATCGGGAATCACCACCACCGTTGGCCCGCGACGCACCTGCTTCGTGGACGTGGAGAGCGGCACGACTGTCACCGATTGCCAGGTCGGAATCCGGTTAAAGCCATCATGCTGGACGACCAGGACCGGACGCTCCCCCCTGATCTCGGCGCCTGAGCGAGGCTGAAGCTCTGCCAGAAAAATATCTCCGCGCCTCACGATGCCTCACCCTGCATCATAAACTCTACCCCGGCCGCCTCCAGCTCCGGATCGAGATCCATGGGACCACCGGCCTCTGCAATGGCATAGCGCTCAATCTCCTCAGCAATACGCTGCCGATGCCGGGCCTTGAGCCAACCTGCCAAGGCATCGCGAACCAGCTCGGTGGCGGGCCGCTGTGCTGCCTCAGCCTCAAGCCGCAACGCATGATGGAGGTCGTCCGACAGAGGAAGATGAAAGGTGCGCATCGGGCTCCCGCGATGCTGGCCAGAAAGATGGCCATGCTCCATGGCTATGTATCCAGCCATCGACACCCCTGCTACCCTTCACACCTCCACCACCCCCCCCTCCCACAACCGCGCCGCCCCCAACTTCAGCGGCCAATTCTGCGCCCCATGCCCCACCGGAAGCCCCGCCAGAATCGGCACCCCCAAGGGCTCCAAACGTTCACGCAGTACGTCTTCAACTCCGTAGCCGGCCCCCTCGGGGGCACCACAATTCAGGAACTCTCCCAGAAGCACCCCCCGCACCCCCTCAAATACCCCAGCTTGAAACATCTGAGTCAACATCCGATCTACTTTGTAGGGCGCCTCGTTCAGCTCCTCCAACAGCAGCAGCGCGTCGTAGGCATTCACCTGGCCCTCCGTCCCGCAAAGCGAGGCCAGCACACACAGGTTACCGCCCACCACCGGGCCTTCCGCCTCCCCCTCTACCCAGAACTTGCCTTCCAATGCAACCTTCTCACCGGACAAGAATATCCGCAGAGAGCGGCGACTGCCGTCGTCCAGGTGGTCAGCCAGGGTCTGGAGCACCGGGCCATGCACAGCGGGAAAGCCCCTCCGCGCGAGCGCATTCAGTACCACAGTCCCATCCGAAAATCCAAAAAATGGCACTTTTGCCATCCGACGGAAGTCCAGCTGAGGAAGCAGACGTGCCAGCCCATAGCCCCCGCGCGCCATCCACACCGCACCGTAGTCCCCGGAAAACGCATCTTGAAGCTCGTGAAGACGGGCGGCATCCTTTCCCGCCAGATAGCGGTGACTGTTCCCCTCCACGACCGCGCGACTGACCGGCAAAAGCTCAGGTTTATAGCCCCACTCCCGCAGGAGATCCATTCCCGCTTCCAGACGGGCGGGGGTGAACACCCCCGAGGGCGAAACAACCGCAATCCGGGTACGAGGAGCAAGCATTCTCCCTTCTAACCGACCTCCCCTCTCCACTGACCTGTTCTGATATTGATTTTCAATTCCAGAATGACCGGTTAGACGCACGGCATGAAGCCCGCTGCTCTCCTTTTGCTTCTGTGTACATTCTGGTCTACACCAGCAAGTGCATACACAATCTATACCCGCGAAGCCCTGGTACAGAGCTTTTTTCCTTCTGGCGAGGTGGAGGTTATCTCTTATACACCTCCCCCGGAGCTGACCGAGCGTCTGGGCTATGCACCGCCGCAGCCCCGCTATGAGATCTGGGTGGGCCGCGTCAACGGGGAGCCGGTGGCCTATGCCATCCTGGACGAGCAGCTGGGCCAGCACGAGCCGATCAGCTATGCGGTGCTCTTTGATCCTCGGGGATCGGTGCTCCGGGTGGAGATCACCGAGTACCGGGAGGCCTACGGCGATGGGGTGAAGGGAGAGGGTTTCCGTCGCCAGTTTGTCGGGAAAAATGCGGACTCTTCCCTGAAATTGGGCCGAGATATCCAGTTTGTATCCGGGGCTACAATCTCCTCGCGGGCGATCACCGTGGGGGTGCGGCGCGACAGCCTCCTGATGCAGCACTATCTGGGCCTTCCATGAAGGACTTTGCCGGAAAAAACATGCTGCGGCGCCTGGATGTAGGCGGTAAGCTGGTCTACTCCGCTTTTTTATTGTTTGCTGCCGGTGGGCTTTTGACTGCGGCATTGTTGCATGGCGATGGGATGGGCAGCAGCGCGACCTCGGCCGCCACCTACTGGACCGGCGATGAGTCCGGCATGGTCTATCCGAAAAGTTACCGTCAGATCCTGGAATTGACCCACTTCCACCTCTTTACGGAGCCGGTGACCTTTCTGGTGGTGGCACACCTCTACAACCTGGGGAGTGGGCCGATCCGACGCCGCGCCACCATCACCGCGCTCACCATCCTGGCCATGGGCATCCAGATCGCCCTGCCCTGGTTGGTCGTCTATGTGAACGTGGCTTTTTCAGTTCTTTTTATTCCCGCACATGCGATGCTCCTCGCCGGGTTGTTGTGGATGAGCTTCGCGGCTCTTTGGGAGATGTGGCGGCCGTGATCCTCCTCTTTTCGGCAATGGCCGGGGCGGCGTTTCTACAGCAGAGCCGGCCGGCCATGGGCAGCCTGGTGGGGATCAGTCTGGACTCTGAGCAGCCCCAGGCAAAGGAGAATATCGACGCGGCTTTTGTGGAGATTGAAGCCTGGGAGGCACTTCTGTCTGAGTGGCGGCCCCAGAGCCTGAGCGGCCGAATGAATGCTGCGGAGAAGGTGGCTTTTCCGGCAGAGGCTGTGGAGATGTTTGCGGTGGCGGAACGCCTCCGGCTGCTCTCGGCCGGCGCTTTTTCCCTGACCTGGCGTGGGGGGCAGCTCCGTTCGGAGGCGGGTCTGTTGTGGGTGGAGGGGGGGAAGGTGGACCTGGGCGCGATCCTCAAGGGTTTTCTGGTGGATCGGGCGGTGGAAAAACTGGAGGAGCTGGGCGAGCACAACTTCCTGATCGACGCGGCGGGGGACGTCGGTGCACGCGGCGACGCGCCGGGGCGGCAGGGATGGCCGGTTACCGTCGATCTCTACGCCTATCAGGTGGATCTTTCCTTAAAAAATGCTTCGCTGTCCACCTCCAGTCCGCAGTGGCAGCCGGGCCACATACGCGATGCCCGAAGTGGAGCGGAGGCGCGGCAGCTGCGGGCGGTCGCCGTGGTCGCACCGCGTGGCGTGGAGGCGGATGCGTTGGCAACGGCCACATTTGCTTCGGGAACCCGGCTTCCCTGGCCCGAAAGTCGGGTGATCTGGGAGGAGGATGGCCCCGGGGGTAGCCGCCTGGCCGGGGACCGGAAGGGCTTCCGCATCCGGCACCGGCGCCCGGAAAATCCTTAGCGGCGGCGACAAAAGCTTCCTGCAAGCGGGGGCACCGTCGCCGAGACAGGATAATGTGCCGCTCTGCGGTTGGGATCTTCCTCCCGGCCAAAAAAGGAACAAGAACATGGACGCAATCCTCAGTCTGGTCTGTATGGGCTCCCTTGGCGCCGCCGCCGTCGCATTGGGCAGCTTCACCACCATCCAACAGGGCACCGTGGGGGTGGTCACCATGTTCGGGAAATACCGGCGTCCCATGTGGCCCGGTTTGAACTTCAAGATCCCTTTTCTGGAGG
>CAITDR010000348.1 GCA_903891165.1 uncultured Pseudomonadota bacterium | reverse complement strand
CCCGGCGAAGAATACGGCGATCTGAGTCCCGACGCCCCGACATCCCTGTCCTGACCCGCTCTTCCGGCATCCTCGGGGCCTGCAAAAAAATCCAATCATTTCATCCACTTCATAGCCACCCGCAAAATTGGCACGGCCTTTGCATAGACTCCTACCGTACCCCCGGAGTTCAGATGCGCCACCTCTCCCTCCTCCTCCCCCTCGTCCTTTCTGCCGCCTGCTTTGAAGAACCTGCGGTGATCCATATGCAGCCGCCTCCCGACGATAGCCCGGCGCTCGACGCGGGAGTCTACGAGCTGCAGGTGGTCGCGGTGGACAACTTCTCCTGCGACGGGATGCGGGCGCGGGACCTGATCGGGATGGAAATGCAGGGGATCTTCGGCCGGAGTGGCAAAAAAGCCAGCTTCGATCTTCAGGGTATCCCCATGAACGGCCACATGAAAAATGGACTCCTCTCCCTGGCGGGCGGGGTGGACTACGCGGCGCCAGTCCCTATGGACGAGCCAACCGAGCCGGTCAGTGATCCCGATGATCCCAGCTCTTCCGAAGACCCCAATGGCTCCACCTCTTCCGACGATCCCTCCGGAGGTGGCAGCCGGCCCGACTGTGGCGACAGTGGTTCCTCCAATGGATCCGGTGGCAGTTCCGGTGGATCCTCCGGCTCTTCCGAGCCTTCCTCGGGTTCTTCTGGCGGATCCACCCCGCCCGACGGCGGCGACAACTGCGGCGGCACCGAGCCTGCCGTCTTCTCGATGGAGGCCGTCATGGAAATGGAGGTACTTTCTGCACATCTGGCCGAGGGCAGCCTCTGGTATCAGGCCTCCGACGGCGCGATGTCCTGCAGCTTCGAGGTGCAGGTGGTGATGGCCTTCGTCGGCGACAACCAAGAGCCGCCGCCGGTGGTCTACGAAGAAGGCAGCGTAGAAGCTCCACGTTGATAGTCTATACTTGACCTGTCAAGAGGGCTGCCCAAAGGCTTTGGGCAGCCCTCTGTAGTTCCAGACGGTTCCTACTTTGCCGGATGAGCGGCCCGATAGTCGGCCAGGATCTTCTGGGCACTGTCGAAAACCGATGTCGATACCAGCTTCCCGCGCACGTTGTTGGCATAGCTGGCCTCCTGGAGGGCGTACCAGGCGGCGGTTTCGGTGAAGGGGGAGACCTGAAGGCCCTGCGCCTGAAGTTTGGCGATGGCGGAGGCTTCTTCGGTGGCGCCGCTGGGGAGTTTTGCTCCAAAACCCTCGGCGATTTTTTTCAGGTTGCTACGCCACTCCGAGGGAAGGCGCTCCCAGGACTTTTTCTCTATCACCAGCGCCTGGTCCATGGTGCTCCACACCAGATCGCTCATATAGCGTGCTTTGGTAAGGGTCTTGTTGTTGTAGGCCGCCATAGCGGTCCACGGAAAACTGTCGATGATGTTGGTTTGCAGGGTAGAGACGACTTCGGCCTGAGTCATGGTCACCGGCTTCAGCCCCCAGCTCACCAGGGCGGATCGCCAACTGGAGTCGCCGTAGCTTGCAAATTTCGCCTGTTGCAGGCTGCTTACGGTGGTGCGAGCCGTGGTGGAGAAAACGTGCACCGGACCCAGCTCTCCCCAGGTCAACACCACATACCCTTTGGCCTCCAAGGCGGCTTCCAGCGTGGGACCCAGCTTCCGCAGCAGCTCATCGCGCTCGTCGTGGTTGCGGACCATGCCGGGGATGTTCAGCGCGGCGAGGTCCGGCTCCAGTTGAAACAGGCCCCAGGTGGTCAGAAATGCGCCTTGTACCTGACCCAAGCGCATTTTTTTGGCCACGTCCTCCTCGGTGCCAAGCTGGGACCATGAGTAGGTCTTGGTGACGACCGCACCCTTGGTCTTCTGCTCCCAGGTGGCGGCAATGGACTTCAACACGGACGTTGTACTTGATGACTTGCTATCCGCCGCTATCTTCAGGACCACGGGATCGGCAGGGAAACAGGCGCCCGCGCCGTTGTCGCGGTAGCCCGAGCTGCAGGCGCAGCTACGCCCGGCCGCGGTGGTAGATGCGCCGGGAAGGTCGGTACAAAGAGCAAATTCTCCACAGGGGGCAGTGGCGCAGGCATCGGCCTCCGGTGGGGGTTCAACGGTGGTGGTGCTGATCACATTGCCCTCAGCGGCAACCTCCACTTCGTCGATCGCCGCGCCGTCGTTGCCGAACTGGACCTTAACATAGCGGGCCGAGGTCGGGGTGAAGGAGGCGAGGAGGCTCTGGGAGCCGGAGATTTCACCGGAAAAGCCGACGGACTCCGAGTCAAAAACAGCTTGATATTCTTGGCTGTCGTTCTGGTCGTTGCCATTGGCATAGACGTCGTCGGTGGTGGCCAGGAAGATCTGGAAGCGACCCGGGTCACGGTCGTCGAAGTGTCCAATTCGGTCGCGACCAAATCGCACACTGCTTACCGGAACGGTCTGGCCAAGATCGATTTTCAGCCAGGAATCTGGACCGGTCCCAATCCAACTGGAGCCATTGCCGTAGTAGCCGTCGTTGAGAAAGGTGGGGTTGTGGATGGACTCGTGGCCGGGAATCACGTCGCGGGTGACCGCAGGCTGGGCCAGACCATTGGCCGGACTTGCCAGGTCGCTTTGGGTGGAAAAAGCCCAGATACTCCCTTGGGGGGCACTCCAGGCGGTGCGGGTGGTCACCTCGCTGACGGGAGGGCTATGGCCGGTCACCTGAAGGGTGGATTCGGCAAGGGCAACGCCGATGGTGGTGCCAACCAGGGCAAGAAAGAGAAGCTGCTGGGGGCGGCTGGAAAACATCAAAAACATCCGGGAGAGGCGACGGCTGACGCCGACGGGCCCTGTCCTAACTCCCGGAGAGGCCGGGGTCTTCCCGAAGCCGCAATTTCGGCGAGGTCTTGACCTGTCAAGAGCATTCTCAGGGTACGATAGAACATGCCTTTCCGCCGCCTCCTCCCCCTTCTTCTTCTGACCGCCTGTGACCCTGATCCGGGCGCCAAGCCGCCGCCGTCGGAGTCCGCAGAAGGCAGCGTTCATGTCGCCTGTCCCGACGGCGCTCAGGAAGTTCTCCCCGCCGAAGTCGCGGCCAGCTGCGGCCTGGGGCTGGTGCCGGCTCTTCTATCGGCTGGGGGCCTCTCCGTAGGTCCGGCGCGCCCTTCGCTGGTGATCACAACGGTAGGGGATCCGGAGGCAGTTTGGTGGAAGGAGGGGGAAGTCTGGCATGGCTGTACCGCGGCTTTACATCTCCAGTTTGACAACACCTGCGCCATAAAAGCCTGGGATGGCAATGGCCTCGTGGTGGACGCCGTCGCAAGCAACACGACGTGGACGTTGGAATTGCCCGACGACGCCCGGATCCGGGGGGCGGGAGAGCGCACCGGCCCCGAAGAACGTTCTGGCGGCAGCTACACTTTCCGCAATACTGATGCTTTCAAAGCCGAATGTCAGGGCTGGTGTCCGCAGGATGATCCCCTCTACCTGTCGCTGCCGACCTTTTTGTTGAACTCTGGCGGCCGCACAACGGGGTGGATTTTTGACAGTCCGGTCACGCAGAGCTGGGAGTTGGGCAAGCCTGCCAATCTGTCGGGAGAGGGAGAACTTCCAGTATTGACCTGGCTTCCCGGCCCCACACCGTCGGAAGTGGCAAAACAACGGCAGGCACTCTGGGGAGCACCGGCGCGGTGGCCACGGTGGGCCTTCGGCTGGCAGCAGTCGCGCTGGGGCTGGCCTACCGACGAGGCGGTCACGACGGTGGCCGAGGGCTACCGGAGCCGGGGCTGGCCTATCGCCGGGCTGTGGCTGGATATCCAGGCCATGGAGGGCTTTCGGAGCTTCACCTGGGATCCCGTCGCTTTTGATGGGATCCTACCGCTCTTGGACGACCTCGAAGCCGATGGGATCCGTGCGGTAGCCATCGTGGATCCGGGCTTGAAGCAGGACGAAAGCTGGGACATCTGGCAGGAGGCCGTTGCAGGGGAACACCTTCTGGGAGCGCAGGATCCCTACATTGGCGAGGTCTGGCCGGGAGCGGCCGGCTTTCCAGACTTTAGCCGCCCTGAAACCCGCAATTGGTGGGGCGGACTGGTGGCGCGACCGGTGGCCGACGGCATCGACGGCCTGTGGATAGACATGAACGAACCTTCGGATTTTTCCGGTCCGGGCGGCACCGTTCCCGACAGTCTCCCCGTGGACGGCGACGGAATCCCCGCCACCATGGCCTGGGCGCACAACGCCTATGGCAGCTTCGAGGCGGAAGCCACCTACGAAGGTCTGCTCGCCGCCGCGCCCGACAAACGCCCCTTTGTGCTGTCGCGGGCGGGCTACCTGGGGTTGCACCGCCACGCGGGCGTATGGACCGGAGATGCGCCTTCTACCTGGGCTACACTCCAGACCACCCTGCCGATGCTGTTAGGACTGTCGGTATCGGGCCTGCCCTATTTAGGCTCGGATGTGGGCGGCTACTGCTGCGACGCCAGCGCCGAGCTGTTTGCACGGTGGCTGCAACTCGGCCTGCTTTCTCCCTTTTTCCGGGGTCACGCTGCCACCAACGCAAGGGAGCAGGAGCCCTGGACCTTCGGCGAAGAAGTGGAGGGCATCGCTGGGAATATCTTCCACCTCCGGAGCGCCCTGTTGCCCACCTTTGAGTCGCTGTCGGACCTCGCAGTGACCGAAGGACAGCCCATCCTGCGGCCGATCTGGTGGGATCGCTCCGACCAGGCAGAAGCCTGGTATGACCAGGATCTTCTGATGCTCGGACCCTGGCTCCTGGCGGCGCCGGTGCTCACCGAGGGCGCCACTTCCCGCAGCTTCACCCTGCCTTCCGGCCGATGGATGGATCTTACCTCAGCTGCGGTCTGGGAGGGACCGACCGAAGTCAGCTTCCCCACCCCCTTGGGCGCGCTGCCGCTGCTTCTGGCCGAAGGGGCGATTCTCCCCCGCTCAGACCGCTTTGACCCCGCAGATGCGCCCCTGCGCCCCGACGATGCGGGTCTGGCCAGCCTGGACCTCTTCCCCTCCAGCACCCCTACCTCCCTGCCCCTGATCGACGATGGCGGCGATGGCTGGGCCATGTCGCGTCGCACCCTGCACCTCCAGGGCAGTCCAACCGGAGCGACGGTACGTTTGGAGGCGGCCGATCCCGCGGAAATGGATAGCTGGACCGGCCGGATCCTGGATCTCCGCATTCGTCCGGTGGATCAGAAGCCCAGCGAAGTCCGCCTGAACGGCAGTCCCCTCCCCCTCCTCTCCACCCCCGACCCCTTTGACAAAAATCTGCCGGAGGGGCCAGGCTGGTGGTGGGATGCCGCCGCGCGTGCGCTCCGCGTCCGCCTGAACGACCAGAACGGCTGGCTTTTGGAGGCCGACTACGACCCCAGCCTGAGCGAAAGCCAAGTCCCCATGCCCTTTGTGGTCCAGCTTCCCGAAGGCACGCCCCTGGAAGATTCGGTAAGTATTGCTACCGATGTCACCGGTTGGGTGCATCATCCGATGACGCGGGTGGATGCGACCCACGCGCGGATCCTTCTCGATGTTCCCAGAGGTACCTGGATCTACTACAAATATGCGCGCGGCGACTGGGACACCGTAGAAAAATGGCCTGGCTGTGTGGAGGCGGACAACCGCTACGAGCAGAGCCGGCCGGGTCCCGTGAAGGAAGACGTGGTCTGGGGGTGGGCGGATGGCTGCTGAAGTCCTTACCTGAATCCTCATTCATTTCGAAGTTGAAAATTTTTCATTGAAAGATTTTCAACGGCCGGGTAGACTACTTCCATGGCTCGAAGTGCTGCCCTGGACGCCCGACGTACTCAACTCCTCGCCGTCGGAAGAAAGATCTTTTCTGCCCGCTCCTATGATGCTGTGTCCACCGAAGAGATCGCGGCGGAGGCTGGGATCTCCATCGGGCTGTTGTATCACTACTTCGCCAATAAGAAGGGCTACTACAGCGCCATTGTACGTTCTGCAGCGGAGGAGCTGCTGACGGCGACGGTGTTCCCCGAAGGTCTGGACCTGTCGGCAGCCGCGCCGGTGGCGTTGAGCGGCTTCCTCGATTTTGTGGAGGCCAACCCTGCACTCTATCGGGGTCTGATGCGCGGCGGACTGGGGGCCGACGCGGAGGTGCAGGGGATCCTGGAAGACATCCGCGGCACGATCATCCGGCGGGTCTTTGACGCCGCCGTGATGCCCGCAAAGCCGGAATTGAACCTCGCTCTCTACGGATGGCTGGGCCTTGTCGAGTTTTCGGCGCTGCGGTGGCTGACCCACCGGGAAGTCAGCCGGGAAGAGCTGCTCTCCGCCATGCTTACTGCCGTTCCACCCGCTTTTTTTGAGGTGCAATCATGATGCCACTTCTGGTTTTTGTTCCTCCCCTCACGCTCCTGATCGCCGCCCACTTTGGGGGCGCGGCGCTGGCCCTGCCGGCGCTGGTGCTGTTCGGGATGGTGCCACTGTTGGATCAGGTGCTGCCGGTGAACAAGGACAACAGTACCGGGCCGACCTGGCAACGGTGGCTTCCCATCGGCTTTGTGCCCGTACAAGTCGCCATCCTCGGCTACACGCTGTATCAGGTGGCCTACGGCGGCTTCAGCTCCGTCGAGCAATTTTTCCTGAGCCTGAGTGCCGGTTTTGCCTCGGCAGCGGCTATCAATGTGGCACATGAGCTGATGCACCGGCCCGGAAAATTCGAGCAAAGGCTTTCGGAGCTGCTGATGGCCTCCACCAGCTACACCCACTTCTGCATCGAGCATGTGCAGGGACATCACAAAAATGTGGGCACCCCGAAGGACCCAGCCACGTCGCGACTGGGAGAGTCTTTGTACCAGTACCTCCCGAGGACGCTGATCGGCGGGCTGCGCTCGGCCTGGGCCATCGAGGCGGCACGGTCGGGAATCGGCGCCAAAAACCGGATGCTGTACTACGGAATTTTCCAGGTTGCCTTGCTCGGTGGGTTGGCCCTGAGTGTCGGTACCTTGGGTGTGGCCGCCTTCCTCTTCCAGTCTATGGTAGCGGTGTTGATGTTAGAGACCATCAACTACCTGGAGCACTACGGACTGCAACGGGAGGAGGTGGCCCCCGGGAAATATGAGCGGGTGCAACCCAAACACTCCTGGAATTCCAGCCATGTCGTCAGCAATGGGATGTTGCTCAACCTGGCCCGGCACTCCGATCACCATGCCTTTGCCGCCCGTTCTTTCCGGGAGCTGCGGCACTATGAAGACGTGCCCCAGCTTCCAATGGGCTACAGTGCGATGTTGATGTTGGCGACGGTGCCGCCGCTGTGGTTCCGGGTGATGGATGGGCGGGTGGAGGCGTGGCAGAGCCTCAAGGCGACCGCGCAGATGCAGGCAGCCGAAGCCAGGGTAAATTAGAGGAGGATCCTCCAGATCAAGCAAGGCGCGTGCGGCCAAAGCGCCGCAGGCGCCTTTTTTGGGGTATGGTGCCCGTAGCCGATCTTTTCGACCAGTTTAGACCGTCTGAACGGATCCCCGTCGGCGTTGTTCGACGATCCGGAGACCCCCTGCCCGCCCGCCATCCGCAGGTTAGATCTCCGCATGACCCCTCCCGCCGTCCTCATCGGAAACGCCGACTTCCTCATTCAGCGGGAAGCCGACTACCTGTACGTCGACAAAAGCCGCTTTATCTCCGAGGTGCTGGCGCGCCCCGCGCAGGTGCAGTTGTACCCGCGCCCACGACGGTTCGGCAAGACCCTGTCCATGTCTATGCTGCGCTATTTCCTGGAGATCGGCGAGGATCGCAGCCGCTTCTTCTCGGATCTGGCAGTGTGGCAGGATCCCTTGGCACGTCAACACTTTCAGAAGCACCCGGTCATCTATTTGAGCTTTCGCGCGATCCGTGGGACGAGCTGGGCGGCGACTCAGGGCGCACTGCAGCGTGTGGTGCAGCGGGAGCTGGTGCGCCTGAAGCCGCTCTGGTCCGCACCATCGGTGACAGCGGAGCTGGTGGTGCAACTGCGCGCGGTGATGGAGGGTCAACGGGCGGAGCAGGATGTGTTGGAAGACTTGAGCAATGCGCTTTTTCTGGCGACGGGACAGCGGGTGGCGATCCTGATCGACGAGTACGACGGGCCGCTGCTCCACGCCTGGACTGCGGGGCACTACGACGAAGTCGCCGAGTGGTTCCGTGCTTTTCTAACCTCTGGCCTGAAAGACAACAGTGCCCTGCTTCGCGGGGTCCTGACCGGCATCCTCCGTGTCGCCAAGGAGGCGATGTTTTCCGGCCTGAACAATGTAGAGGTCTACAGCCTTCTGGCCCGGGACCGGGAGTTGTTCGGCTTCACCGAGGCCGAGGTGGACACACTGTTGCATCAATACGGTCGTGATGCAGAAGCCGAGGAAATCCGCTCCTGGTACAACGGCTATCGCTTTGGCGACAGTACCGTGTACAATCCCTGGTCCATTCTGCATGTGCTCCACAAGCCGCTGGAGCCGCTGAAGCCCTACTGGCTCAACAGCTCGGACAACGCCCT
>CAITDR010000347.1 GCA_903891165.1 uncultured Pseudomonadota bacterium | reverse complement strand
GGCCCTGCCGGAGGACAAGGGTGTGGGCGACGCGGTGTTCGGGTCCACCCTGCTCACCACGGGGCGGCTGCACGTCCGGGT
The DNA here is from genome assembly GCA_903891165.1 of uncultured Pseudomonadota bacterium. Classification (GTDB taxonomy): domain Bacteria; phylum Myxococcota_A; class UBA796; order UBA796; family SXON01; genus CAITDR01. The sequence goes on along the minus strand of CAITDR010000347.1, from coordinate 5,383 downwards.
CACGCACGACGGCGGCGTGACGCTCGCGCAGAACCTGGAGCAGGTCATTGCGCAGACCACGCGCTACGAAGCCACGCTGCTCCATCAGAACATCCGACTCGCCGACGCGACCGTCGGGCCCAACCTGGGCGTCGGCGCGGTCGCCCTCCTCGGCCTGGGCCCCCGCGCCGCCATGGCCGTGCTGTCGTCCAACTACATGGACCTCACGATGCTCAACACGCCCCTGGCCATGCTCAGCTACCTGCGCCTGGCCTCGCGGTCCCACCTCCTCATCCGGGACGGCCGCTCTTTGGAGCTGGCCGGGGATGTCGACACCGTGGTGTTCGACAAGACGGGCACCCTCACACTGGACCGCTTCATCGTGAAGCGCATCCTGGCCGTGGGCGTGCTGGGCGAGGACGAAGCGCTGCGGCTGGCGGCGGCGGCCGAGGGCCGGCACATGCACCCCATTGCGCGCGCCATCGTGGAGCTGGCCCAAGCCCGGGGCCTTGCGGCCGAGGAGCCGGATCAGCTCCAGAGTATGATCGGGAGCGGCGTGGGCGCAACCATCGGCGGCGCCCGTGTGCTCGTCGGCAGCGCGCGCTTGATGACCGGCTCGGGCATCCCCGTCCCCGGCGCGGTCGCCGACGAGGTGGACGCTGGGCTCGCCCGGGGCCGCCCCGAGGTCTATGTCGCTGTGGACGGTCGTCTGGAGGCCGTGATTGAGCTGGAGCCGATCTTGCGGCCGGGGGTCGCGGAGCTCGTACAGCGCCTGCAGGCCTCCGGCCACCGCGTCTACCTCCTGTCCGGCGATCACGAGACCCCCACCCGGACCCTGGCCGAGCAGCTCGGGGCCGACGGCTGGTTCGCCGAGGTGCTGCCCGAGGAGAAAGGCGCTGTCGTGCAGCGCCTCCAGGAAGAGGGGCGCCAGGTCTGCTTCGTCGGCGACGGGATCAACGACGCCATCGCGCTGCGGCGGGCCCGCCTGTCCGTGTCCCTCCGCGGCGCCTCCGGCCTGGCCGTCAACAGCGCGCAGGTCGTGCTGCTCCGAGACCGGCTCGACGACCTGGAGCATCTGTTCAGGCTTGGCAAGGACTACACAAAGGATCAGCGCCTTGTGCTCCCCGTGACCTTTGGGCCCAGCCTGCTGAGCGTCGCCGGAGTGTTCCTCTTCAGCAGCAACCTGATCACCGCCACCCTACTCTACTATGCCAGCGCCGGGGTCGCTGTGGCCATCGGCCTCAGCCCGATGTGGCGCAGGGACCGCTCCAAGGAAGATGTGCAGCCCGGTGGCGACGCAGGCGGGACGCACAGCGTCTCTTGAGCAACACTTGAGAAAAACGAGGGCTGACCGCAGGTGCCGCCCAAAAGGCGCTTGCGGCGCTTTGGCCGCACGCGCCTTGCTGGATCTGGGGGATCCTCCGCTTATTTCCACCCCTTTCTTCTGCCCTACCTCGTCGGTACTCAGGCGGCGGCGGCCGGGGGCTCGCTGGGGGCTGCAGCCGCCTTCTCCTGCCCGGCTTTTGCCTCGCGCTTGAACATATCTTTGAACCGGCTGGCGTCGAAGTTGATCAGGTCGCCGCCCTCGGCAAAGTGCCGCGCAAACACTTTTCCGGTGGCGTAGGTGGCGCCGCCCATCACGGCGGGGGATACGACTCCGCCCACCACCGAGCCCACGCCGGGCACAAACTTCAGCAACGATGCGACCGGTCCCAGCAGCAGCCCGCCACCCGCCGTGGCCACCAACGAGGCCACCGCAGATCTCGCCAGCTCCGGCCGGAAGGGGACGCCGTAGACCTCCGCAAGATCCTTGAGCATCTTCAGGTTGATGCCGGTGATCGCCGCCAAATCGACCAGCGGCAGCGGGATCAGACCCATTCCGGCGGAGGCCAGCGCGTGCCGCAGGATGAGGTTCTCGACCACCTCGGCGCTGGGCAGGGCCTGCTTGGGGGAGGCTTCGTCGGATGGCTTCGTCGTGGAGGGGCTCGGGTCGGACATGCGCAACTCCCGGGAGTGAGAATGGGGGATCCTTTGATCTTCGCTACCGTATCGATAGCGTAGCCCATATCGCTGGAAAAGGCAACCACGCCTGCGCCGCACTTGACCTTTGGCTACGGACTCCGCTATCTTCTCCGGGCTCGGAGGCCCGTTGTTTTCCCCGTCCCGTCTTTTTTGCATGTCGCTGGCCCTTTTCGGGCTTTTCGCGTCCGCACGTGCACATGCGGCCTGTGGCGATGGGGTCCACGATGCGGACGAGGCCTGTGACGACAAGGCCCGCATCCCGGGGGATGGCTGTGATTCGGCCTGCCAGGTGGAGTCCGGCTGGACCTGCACCGAGGCGACTTTTCGTCCCTCCTTTATCGAAGTGCTCCACGACGAACAACAGATTCGTGGGGGCTTTCATCGTCCTCCTCGTTTTGTGACCTCCTCCACCGGCGATGGGGTTCAACAGCTGGAGAACGCTCAGGCGGCGATCTACGGCACCGCGATCCCGATGAGCGAGGTGAAGCTCACCGTGGATGTTCTTGTATCGCAGAAAGGCGACGATTTTGTGGGCCTGACAGTGGGCTATATGCCCGGAGAGCGGGCCTCTGCGGAGGCAGACTGGCTTCTTTTGGACTGGAAGCAGGCGGACTATCGCTCTCCAACCTGCCGGGGCTCGGCGGGACTGGCCCTTTCCCGGGTGAGTGGTCCTCTAAAGGATGTGGAGGATCTCTGGTGCCATATCGGCTCGGTCTCAGAGCTGGCCCGCGCCAATACCCTGGGTGGTCAGGGCTGGGTTCCGGGGCGTTCTTATCGGCTTCGCCTGGAGTATTCTCGCAGTCAGGTGCGTGTGAGTGTGGATGGTGCCCTGGAGCTGGTGGTGGATGGGGTTTTTCCCGAGGGGGAACTTGGGCTCTATGCCTTTTCGCAGGAGGGTGTACGCTGGAGTCTGGTCGCTCCCCGGCAGCGCTCGGTCTGTGCGGGGCTGGACACGGATCAGGATGGACTGATCGACGCAACCGAGGTGCGTCTCGGCCTGGATCCCAAGCGCCCGGACAGTGACGACGATGGGGTGCGGGATCGTCGGGAGGTGGGAGACGCAAACAATCCGCTGGATACGGATCTGGATGGGAAGATCAACGCGCTGGATCCAGACGATGAGGGGGATGGTGCGCCCACCGCAGCCGAGAGCTGGGATGGTGACCACGACCCGACCAACGACGATACCGATCGCGACGGTCTGCCGGACTATCTGGACGGGGATGATGATGGGGATGGTCGTGCCACCTCGGCCGAACGTGTAGGCTCCACTCTTCCTGCCAAGCAGGACACCGATCAGGACGGTCGTCCGGATATGGTGGATATCGACGATGATGGCGATGGTGTGCTCAGCGCAACGGAGCGGGGTCCGAACACCAAACAGCCTCTGGATCACGACGCGGATGGTGTCCCCGACTTCCTGGATCCGGATGACGACAACGACGGTGTTCCCTCCGCAATCGAGAGCTATGACGGGGATCGTGACCCGGCAAACGATGATACCGATCGCGACGGTAAGCCGGACTATCTGGACATCGACGACGATGGGGATGGGATGTCCACGGCGGCGGAGACGGGGACCAGTGCGGGCACCGGGGATGTGGACTTTGATGGGCGTCCTGACCATGTGGACGTTCGTCTCGGTCTTCCGGAAGGGGTGACGCCGACTCCGCCGGTGGCCGCCGAGGTGCCGGCCCCTTCTGCCGGTGGGGATGCGCCGGTTGTGCCGCCGGAGGGTGCCCCGGCGGGTGCTGAGCCGGTGGGGGAGGCTGCGGCTGAGGGGGCTGCTCCGGCACCAGGCACGCCCGAGGTCGCGGCCTGTGCCTCTGCGGGCGGTTCTTCCTGGTTGGGTTTGTCCGGCCTCGCACTTGCCCTTGGCGCGCGGCGGGTACGGCAGGGTAGGGGAGGGAAGTCATGAGCCGCTGGGAGGAATTCCGCGCACGTTTTCGGCGGCCGGCCCAGCCCGTTGGCGAGGTCGCAGTCGTGATCGACGGCGAGGAGCCACCGGTGCAATCGGTGGTGGAGCTGCTCGGGGCTGGGTTCCTGAGCGTCTGCAAGCTCCTCCTCGTGATCGTTCTTTTCACCTGTCTTTTCTGGTTCGACCGTATCTTTATCTTCATTGACTCAGGGCAGGCGGGGGTGCGCTGGGGCCGCTTCACGGGTACGGAGATGCGGACCTACGACGAGGGGCTGCACATCATCTGGCCCTGGGACCGGATGTATCTGTATGTGTCTCGACTTCAGAGCCTCTCGGATACGTCCACCATCTACTCTCAAGATGGCCTGGAGATTCGGGTGCGGGCCAATGTGCGCTTCCATCCAACCTATGACACGCTCTCCCGCCTGCACAAGGATGTGGGGCCGGACTATGTCGAGACGTTGGTGAAGCCCGAGATTCAGTCCACCCTGCGCAAAGTGTTGGGGAACTTCACCCCCCGAGATATCTACGCCAAAGATGAGGAGGGCCTGATCAAGGAGCTTCAGGAGACGATGGCGCGGGATTTCAACTCCCAGTATGTGGTCCTGGACAAATTCCTGATCGAAGAGCTTAAGTTGCCGGACGACATCCAGCGTGCGATCCAGGACAAGCTGACAGAAGAGCAGCGGGTTCAAGCCTACCTCTTTATCCTGGACAAAGAGGAGGCGGAGCGCAAACGTCGTATCATCGAGGCCACCGGTATCCGCGATTTTGAGGAGATCTCGGGTCTTCCGATCCTGCGCTGGCGTGGGCTGGATGTGACCGAGAAGCTGGCGACTTCCGACAATGCGAAGGTGGTGATCATCGGGACAGGCTCGGATCAGCTGCCGCTGATCCTGAACACCGATAGTGGACCCTCCACACTGCCGAAGCGCCCTGAGCCGACGCCGAGTCCGGATCCAATCCCGCCCGATCGGGAGCCGGCTACGCCGCCGCTCCTTCCGGATGGCGTCGAGGGTGTGCCATGAATCCTACCTTCTATCTGATCTATGTTGTGGCCTGTCTGGTGGTTGGCGCACTCGGCCGTGGGCGCCTGATCGGGATGATCGGCTTTACCCTGCTCGGGCTTCTGGTACACCCCTTGGTGGCGTTGTTGGTGCTGGTGTTGACGGCGCCGGTGAGCTGGAAAGCGAGGGTTCGGAAGGTGTTTCGACCGCTGCGGGATGGGGAGCGGCGGCCCTTTTTTCCGCAGCGGCGTGTGCGGCGTGATTGAGGGGGACGGAGTCCTCCCCGGGTGCTCCTATCCCGTGGTCGATGGTTGGGAGGAGGGGCTCAAATTTCCTATCCCCCGGCATGACCTACCCCAAAACCATAGACCTCCCCGCCTTGCAATAGCCTTATTCGTCAGTCCCTGGAAACGGCGTCCCTCGCGGGCCAGGGCGACTTGAGGCTTCGCTGTTGTCT
>CAITDR010000346.1 GCA_903891165.1 uncultured Pseudomonadota bacterium | reverse complement strand
TTGTTCAGCTCAGCTTCGAGCTGTTTTTTGTAGGTGGGGATCTTTTCGAGGCCATCGAGGGTGTAAGGCATGGTGCTCCCAGGGGAGGGCGCCTTCACAGGTCCCGCGGCCCCCCGGAGCATCCGTTTTCTACCTTGCAGACATCCACAAAGTTGAAAAAATCGGGCTACCGACGGCGGCGGAGGAGGAGCCCAAGGATCCCGAGGAGCCCGAGGCCCGCAAGGCCGGAGGGCTGGGATGAGGAGCAACCGCAGGCCGCTGGTTCCTCCTTGTCCCCGCTGGAAGAATCCTCCCCTGCCGTCGGATCGCTGTCCTCCTCCGTGTCCAAAATCCGCTCAAAACTCAAGCTGAAGTCGGCGCGATCGTGCTTGCCTTCGGCATTCAGATCGGGCGCACCCAGGTTGGCGACCCCCACCATCACGCGGGTTGCTCCGGTAAGATCCAGCGTCGCCTCGACCACCTCGTCCGCGCCCGCGCGTTGGCGCAGCACGGTCGCGGGCCCGGCCTCCTGCCAGGCCGCCGCCACGATCCCCCACTGAAGGCCAGCTGCTCCCTCCACCCGCAGCTTCAGGCTGCCCTCTTCGGCATCGTCCACATCGATCACCCAGTAGGAAGTTCCCAGATCATAGGGTGCGTCCTCCGGGCTGACCGAGGTGCCGGAGATGGAAGAAAGGGCAAGGCTGCCCTCGGTGGCGACCATGGAGGCCGCCCCCCACGCGGCTCCCTCTTCAAAATGTGCGCCGTCATCATCGGTATGCACAAACATACGCCACTCGGCGAGACCCAGGTAGACATCCTCGTAGGTGGGCGCGAGATCCCCGCCGATCATGCCGAGGGAGTCGATATAGTCGGGCTCTTGAGCGCGGCCGCCCTGGGCCAGGTTCAGCCAGAGCTGCAACAGTGTGGTGCCATCCCGCTGGCCATAGGCCTCCTCCAGGTACAGACCGGCGATCGAGCCGCCATATTCGTAGAGCGAGTAGCGGTCGTAGGCGGTGATTTCCTCGTCGTAGCCCGAAAAGAGCAGGGATCCGAAGGGCAACTTCTGAAAGTAGGGGATGTCCAACATGTAGAGGTCGGTGTCAGGAATCACCAGCTCCTCCATCGCCTCTGCGGTGGACTCCCACACAAAAGAGGTGGCCTCGATGCCGTCGATGGTGTACTGGAGGGCGTGGTTGAACTCATGGGCCACAAAATCGTCCATGTCGGCATTGGAGATCTGCGTGTCGTCCAGGGCCACAAAGGCGGCGATACTGAACCAGCCGTCGTCAGAAACCACATCTTCGGGCGGCCCCCAGGTCCAGGCGCCTCCATAGGTTTCTTCGTTGGTCAGGTAGTAGTCGAAGCGGTCGTCGCCACCAAGGCCCGCATCGGTGGCGGGGGAGGGCCAGCCCATCTCCTCCACCTCGACCTTCCAGGCATTTTCGGCGGAGGGAAGGATCACATTGATGGCCCGTGCCTCGTCTCCGGCGCGGCGGTAGTGGACGCGGATGGGGTAGAGGGCAGAGTCCACGTAGCCTACCGACGGCGGCCGATCGGACTCGCCCGCGTTGGCGAAGGCCACGCGGTTGCGTTGTTCGGCGGTATGGCAGTCGGGACGGGCCTGGGCAGTCAGGGGGAGGAGGAGGAGGGCGGCGGGGAGCAGAGCGTGACGCATGGGCATCCGGGAGGTGGGCCACCGTAGCCGATGGGGA
>CAITDR010000345.1 GCA_903891165.1 uncultured Pseudomonadota bacterium | reverse complement strand
CGCTCGTTGGTGGATGTGGTCGGGACGGCCATTTCGATGGGGGGGCTGGCCGAGGTGGAGGCGCGCGAAGGGCGGCCGGAGGTCGCCCTGGTGCTCATAGCGGACTCCATCGCCCTCAATCGGGAGAAGGGGTCGCGGGTGGGCCTTTCCTACAACCGCAAAGCCCTGACCCGGTTGGAGAACGAGCTGCTACCGGCACCCACCTATACTTCGGTGCTGGCCGAGCTGAACCAGGCGGAAAAAGAGGCGGAGGGCTGAGAGGCCGAGACCCGTTTGCAGGAGAAAAAAAACAGAGAGGGCGACCCCGGCAGGGTGGCCCTCTCTTTTTGTCAGAATCCCGTCAAGACGGGGATTAGAGACGCTCTGCGACCAGACGAACGCCGTGGACCTTGTAGCCGGCGGCTTCGCCTGCTGCAGTGGCCTCGTCGGCGCTGGCAGCAACCACAGCCTTCTGCGCAAGCCCCTTGTCGTTTTCCAGGCGTACCAGGTAGACGTAGGGACCGGCACCCAGCTCAGCTTCGCTGCCGGGCAGACCCGCCAAAGGAGCGGGGATGGCAGCAAGGGCTGCAGCCGCTTCCGGCGTGCGCGCACCGATGCTGTGCTTGCGGCGGTAGATGCTGACGTTGGCGGCGGTGCAGCCGGCAAGGCGGGCGACTTCGGCGTCCGAGAGCTTGCCCAGCAGGTGCTGGTAGCGATCGAGGACGGAACCCCGACGACGCTCCTGCCCACCGGTGGTGTGCTCTACGGCAGCGGGTGCCGAGCTGACCTGCAGGTTGTGACGCCTGCGGTACATATAGACGTTTGCAACAGTACATCCGGCTTCCTGTGCAATCTCTTCATCTGGACGGTGGCCAATTTCGTGTCGGTAAGCATCCAGCTTAGAGGCACGGCCGCGGCGGCGCAGTACATCACTCATTTGTTCCTCCTGAACGTGGGTATTTTATTCTGTTCTCATAGCGGCGACCACCGGAAAATCCGTTTTCCCCGCATCTGCTGACGCAGATCATTTTGCCTGGAGCCGACCGGATTGGGGCAAGCCCCGATACTGTCTCCCCAGCGCCACAGAAATATACACCGTTTTCGCGCGTTCGTACAGAAGGTAAGTGGTCTGTAAGAAAAAACATCCTCCTTGTCAAAAGACTGGAAAATGACTTGCCGTTGTTGTCGTCTTTGCCACCAAAAACAAGCATACCGGAACCAGGGGCTCTGGTATGCTTGTCAAGGCCACTGGTCAGGAACCGAGTTCTTTCATCCTCTTCTGGATGGTCTTCCGTTCTTCGGCCAGCTTCCCGAGGTCGGCGGCCTGGAGAGCCTCTTCGAGGTGCTTCCGCGCCGCGGTCTTGTCGCCCCGCTGCACATCCACCACCGCGAGGTTCTCGAGCGCCTGGACGGCACGGCGCCACTCCTTGGTCTGGCGCGCGAGGTTGGCGGCATCCCGGAGCGCACCTGCGGCGACCCCCTTCTCTCCGATCTGCAGAGCGGCGACACCGGTGTGGAAGGCCAATTCCCGCAGCAGACCCGGATTATCCGAGCCGGTACGCTCTTTGGCCTTGCCGAACAGCGAGATGGCTTCGGTGGGGCGTCCCAACTGCAGGTTGTAGAAGCCGACCTGGAAGATATCCGCCGCCATCGCCTGTTCCAGACGCAGCTCTTGGGAGAGCTGCAGCGTCCGGGAGGCGGTCTGGAGTGCCGCTTCGTGGTTGCGGAGTGCGCCATGGCACTGGGTGAGCAGGGCCAACGCCGAACGTTCGCGCAGGCCGTTCCGCAGGGACTGGGCGATCTGCGCCACCCGCAGCAGGATGTCGGCGGCCTTGGTGAAGTCGCGCTGCAGGAACAGCGCCTCGCCATACTTGAAGCCGGACTCCAGAGCCAGAGGAGCCATGCCGATATTTCCGGCAGTTTCGTTGGCCTTGCGGAAGTGTTCGGATGCCTCGGGGATCTTGTTGCCACGCTGGGCGATCAGGCCCCGGATGAACTCCACGTTGGCCTGGATGGGCGGCACATTGGCCAGCTCCAGGGCATTACGCAGGTGGTCTATCGCGGCGTTGATGCTGCCATCCTGGAACTCGATCAGGGCGAGGTGGTTGTGGGTTTCGGCCGACTTCATCTTGTCGCCCAATGCGGTGAAGACGCGGAGCGCGTCCTTGGCGCGATCCCGGCCACGGTACAGGTCCTGGCGGCGGAAGTCCAGGCGGCTTCCTGCAAAGCGTACCCAGCCCTCCATCACCGGATCATTGTGCTCGGTGGCCCACTTCAGGGCCTCCTGGTACAGGCGCTCGGCCTGATCGGGGTCGCCGGCCTGGGACATACGGTCCAGCAGGTGGCTGTACACCGCGCGGCGCATCGGATCGGGCCAGGTCACCCCACCAAAATAGGCAAGGAGATCGTGGGTCATTGACCAAACATCCGGGGGATCGGCAGCGAGGGCGGCGCCACGCAGGGCGTTGGCACGGTCCAGGGCGCCATTTTCGGCGTACATCCGCAGGGTTTTTACCAGGAACTCGTAGCCACGGGGCACCAGGAAGCGCTCCATGAACAGGGCCACGCGCTGGCCCACATTGCGGTCCCCTTCGGTGGTGTGGCCGTCCAGCACGGCCTGCCGCCAGATCGCCTTTTTGAACTGGTAGACCCAGGTGCCCAGGGGCTTGGAGAACTGCAGCTCGGCGACGGCACCGCCGCAGGCATCCAGAAGGTCGTCCACACTGTCCCGCTCGTAGCCCGCCATGTCCGCCACCAGGCCGGAGGGGAAGGTGAGGCCCAACAATGCACAGACATAGAGGATGCGGTCGGCATCGTCTGCACCCGCATGACGACGCTGCCCTTCGGCGGGCTTCTCTTCGGGCTCGTCCAGCTCATCCGCATCCACTTCCAGCGGCGCAAGGCTGCTCAGCGTCTCGCCGTCGAGGTCGCTGCCCAGTTGATCCTTCTCCACCAGCACATCCACCAGCTCGGCCACGTAGGCAGGCCGGCCAGAGGTGATCTCGGCGATACGACCAGGGGAGTTGGCGGAGAGACCCTTGGAAGAGATGTAGGCCGCGACCTCCTCCTCTCCCCAGGGGGCGATCACCATCCGGTGGATGGAATCGGCACGGCGATCCAGCAGATCCAGCCAGGGGCCGGGCATCCAGGTGCGGCCCTGCTCGCCTGCCAGCTCGGTCTCCAGGACCAGTAGCAGCTTGGAGTCGGTACGCTCCAGGAGCCCTTCCAACATCGCGTAGGTGGCGACGGAGTGGCTGTTGTGCAGGTTCTGGATCTCGAAGATGGTGGGAATACGGCGGGAGATTCCAGCGAGGATCTCCACAAAACCCGCGAGGGGGTTGTCGCGGGGGATGGTGAGCTGGAAGGTTTTTTCACCTTCGGCGGGGCCACCCTTCTTCAGACCTTCGATAAAGGCCTGATACCAGCGCTGCACCCGTGCGGGCTGCTCGGAGAGCTGCAGGTTCAGGGCCGCCTCGACCTTGCCAGCCAGGGAGCTGTTGCGGAAAAGAGCACCGTACAATGCGGCATAGACGTTGAAGAGACAGCGGAGACCATCCTCTTCGTCGGTGATGGCGGAGCGGACGACCAGGATCTCGTCCTCGGCGCCCAGCCCGCGCACCATATCGCCGACGACAGCGCGTTTTCCGCCTCCGAGGGGGGCTTCAAGGACCACGACCCGCGCCTGGCCGGCACGGGCAACGTCAAAATGGGCGCGGAGCGCCGCAGAGTCGGAGGGGCGGCAAACGTAGGGGGCGGCGGATTCGGTCACGGCGGTTTCCAGGAGGGGGGGAGGGGAATGCCCAACGGGGCAAGGCCCCGCGTTGTAAGCACCGGTACCCCCGCTGTCAACCGGTAGTGGGGAATCGAGCGACAATCCCCCTCGGCAAGTGGCGGAAGATGGGATAGAAAAGCGCCGCGAGGTCTGGATGATTCTGCTGCTCTCCCTGCTTGCCTGCAACCGTGGCTCCGACGTGCCGGAGGGCGGCACCACCTATCAGGTGACCGTGACCGCCAAGACCGATGAGTGCCATCCGGAATCCACCACGCCCTACCAGGAAGAATTCACCTACTACATTTTCCTGGATGCTTCCAACGCCTCGGTCTACGTCGGCGAGCAGCTCTTCGCCATCGGCCTGGCATCGGGTTGCACACTCACCTACCAGACCCCGATCATCGGCGAAGCTTCTGATGCAGACGGCGATATCAAGTGGCAGCTCTTCGGAGAAGCAGAGGTGGACGCCGGGGATGACGCATGTGTTCCCGGCGAAAACGACTGGGAGGGCTCAGAGGTCTTTGAGGTGGTGGTCAGCGAGAACGACAGCCTCGAAGTGGGCTGCGAGTACATCACCGAAGTCAAGGGCAAGCTGGTGCCGAACCCCTAAGGTCGGCTGCCTTTATTGCTGCTCCACCCCGACATTTCCCGTCTCGTCGATGTTGAGCGGTAGCACACCAAAGGGCGTATCGACCTCCACATCGGCGCCCATGTCCACCTTCAGCTTCTGACCGCTGATGGCAGCGTCGATGGCCTGGATCGCATCCACGTAGTCGATGGCAAAGGGCAGCTGGAAATTATCGGTGGTTGCCCCCGGCACATCCCCGACAGTCTGGAGGTCGCCGCCCACGGAGACCCCGGCCACCTTTACCTTGAAGTTCATATCGTGCAGGTTGATCATCGATCCGTGGTCGTTATCGACGGCAAAATTCAGGGCAAGGTTGGCCTGGGAGAGGTCAAAGTCCTTGATCTGCAGCTCGCCGATGGTCACTTTGGGAATACGTACCGCCGGAAATTCATCCTCTGCGTCGTAGGTGATATCCACCGGGCCGATGTCCGAGTCGAAGCCAAAGCCACCTTGGAGGCGGAAGCCGATGGTGTCCTCCCCCCGGGTGGCCTGCACCAGCTCGTAGAGCGAGGTGAAGACCAGGCTGACCGGCAGCGCCACCTCGGAGCTGTCTTCGGCCTGGAGCGAAAGGTCGTCGGTAGCGTTTCCGGTCAGCACTTCTACTCCTTCAAAGCCCAAAGAGTAGCTGAAGCGCTCCAGAGGAATGCCGACGGGGTTCGGGTTGTCGATGCTGAACACGAAGTCGGTATCGATGTGCTCAAAATCCAGATTCTTTACGTCAAAACGGCTGAATCGTACTCGGGGAACGAAGGACTCAAAATTTCCGGATACGCAGCCGGTCATCAACATCAGGGCGATCATCGAAGCTCCTTTCCGGGCATTGCTCCATCTACGGTAGAGAAGTGCCCTTCTTCAATAGCCAGATATTTCGTGACCGGAAGAAGGATCGAAAAAATTCATCAAGAATGTGTCAGGCCGGAGGGATTCTCGACGGATTGCTGCAATGCAGTGAGGGTCGTGGTATCATTCGGGGCGCGCACACCGATACCTTCGTCGAAGGGAGCTTTGGATGACCACTATGCTGCATCTTGACTCTTCGCTACCCACCCGCGAGCTGCTTCGTATTTTGCGGGTCCCCCCTGCAGGAAACAACGCGATGCCGGAGAGCTATCAGTGGCAGGTTTATATCGAACTACGCCGAAGAGGGGAGCATGCAGTGGGCGCTACCTTCATCCAGTCGGTGAAGGCGCTCCACCGACGCCGCGCCCTTGGTGCGCCCGATCTGCCCGTAGCCGATGGCGCGCCGGACGAACATCGCCTCTCCGAGGATCCCTACGTGGGGGAGCTCTGGCGCTCTTATAAGCGCTGCCTCTCCGCCAACCGCACCGGTCCGGCCGCCCAGATTCTGCGCGAGCTGGAGCAGCAGGTCGGTTGACGGCAGGCCCCCCACGCGGGTAGCCATAGGCCGCAAGGAGGGGGGATGCACTGGGAGTTGGCGGGTTGGACGCTGGGAGAGGTCCTGCGAAAAGTAGCGCAGGACTACCCGGAACGCGTGGCGATGATCGGCTTTGAACGCCAGTGGACCTGGGCGGAGCTCGATGCGGACGTGGATGCGCTGGGAGCCCAGTGGGAGGCGGCAGGCATTCGTCCGGGGGATGCGGTCGCTTTTTTGATGGCCAAACGTCCCGAGGTGGTGATTGGCTTTCTGGCCTGTGCCCGCATCGGGGCCATCCAGACTCCCATCAATTTCAAGCTTCCTATGCCTCAGGTTCAGGATCTTGTCGACACGGCGGAGGTTCGCGCCCTTTTTGTTGATCGTGCGCATGCAGAGCTGTGT
>CAITDR010000344.1 GCA_903891165.1 uncultured Pseudomonadota bacterium | reverse complement strand
GGCGCTTCTCGGCGGGCCCGGTCGGCTTTTCTGACCCTGAAGTCGGTGGGTTGGCCGGAATGAATCCAGGCGATCAGACGGGGCCTTATACCCTGGAGCGCAGTCTGGGTGAAGGGGGGGCGGCGACGGTCTGGCTGGCCCGTGACTCTAAACAGAGTCACGTCGCAATGAAGTTTTTCCCCGCCCTGCGATCGTCGTCGGAAGAGTTCCGTAAAGAGGCCGCAGCAATGCGGCAAAGGCACCCAAACCTCGTGGCCCTGTTGGATGCGGGGCTGGCGGAAGACGGCTCACCCTACCTGGCGATGGAGTACGTTCCCGGCGAGGATCTGCGCACCCTCCTGGAACAACAGGGGTCGATCCCGAACCTCGCGCTGCCGGTGGCCCTGCAGGTCTTCCGGGCGCTGGACGCGATCCATCGGAATGGGATGGTGCACGGCGATATCAAACCAGAGAATGTGCGACTTCAGGAAAATGTTGCAAAGGTGGTGGACTTCGGGCGGGCGCGACTGCGTCATCTCTTTGGAACATCGCCGATCTTTCCGGGAACACCCCCCTATATGCTGCCGTCGTTGTTCCGGGGCGGGGCGCCCACCCCCCGTTCGGACTGTTTTGCAGCCTGGATCATGGTCTATGAGCTGGTAGGGGGCGTGCGACCCTTTACACAGGGGGGGCTCCGGCAGGCCGAGGACACGGTGCTGCCCCGCTACGCACCGCTGGCCGACGGGGACCTGGACTTCCTGGTCCGGGCTGGGCTGGAGGGACGGCTGCCCGACGCCCGCAGCGCCGAGTTGGCGATCGAGCGCTTTGTGGCGGGAAATCTGCTGTTACCGATGGCACCGCCGCCCCCTCCCCGGGTGGAGGTGCGCTATCTTCAGGGGCTCTCGGCACAGCTGGAGGAAGGAAAATCCACGGCGTTGGTGGGAGATCCGGAGGTGGGGCGGGTGGTGCTGGAGTCGCTGGACCGGCTCTGGGGTATGGGCGGGGGGCGGACGCTGTGGGCCAGGGCCGACTGGATTCCGCCCGGACAGCCGCTTGCAGGTGCACTTTCTCTGGCCGTGCAGGTGAGTGACTCCCTACGCCAACACGAGCTGGAGGAGGTGGCGGGTGCGCTGGGGCCGCTCTCCGGGGTGTTGTCCGCCTATGTGCCCGCAACCCGGGCGTGGCTATCGGGCACAATGCTGCCGGATACCCGGCCAACTTCGGAACGTGTGAAGTTGGCTTTACGACGTATGGTGGCCGCCTGTCCGCGGCCCCTGCTGGTTCTGGTGGACGGTCTGGACCGCTTGGATGGGGCAAGCCGGCGCTTTTTTACGGCACTGGTGGCAGAGGGAGAGCTGACGTTGGTGGGCACCTCTCAGTCGGGACAACCGCATGGGATGCCCTACATTTCTATGTTGCCCGAGGTGGAGAACACCAAAATATCAGACCTGAGCATGCTGAGTGCGGCCGCCTGGGAGCTGCACCGACGGGCGGTGGTGCTGGGGTTGAACTTCGGAGAGCTGCTGGCAAGGGCGACCGGGCAGAGCCTGGAGCAGGTGCGGTTGGCGGGCATGGCCGGAGAATCGGCGGGACTGGCGCGCTATTCGGGGGTGGAGTCCATTCCCAAGGCGCTGGAAGAGCCGGTGCCTGCTGCGCTGGCGGCGGAGTGGCGGAGGGAGGCCGCACGCAGGTTGGACGCGGAGAAAGAGCCGGTGCTGGTGGCCCGCTACGCGCGGCTGGGCGGAGATATGGAGAGGTTGGGGCAGGTGCTGGATCGTGCAGTGGAGGACGCACTACGGCTGGACCCCGCCTTGGCACTGGAATTGCTGGCGGAGGACCCCCTTCCTGCCACACCCGCAAGAGTTCTACGGCACTTCCGCGTTGCGTTGTTGGGGCGGGAGAGGGCCACGGCCGAGGGGCTCCTCCAGCGGTTGAGAGAACTGCCCGGCGTGCGGGCGGTGGAGCTGGCGGAGGCGGAGTCCGACCTGCTCTTTCAGGATGGAAACATCCCTACGGCTCTTGCAGCGACCCGGAAAGCGGCGATGGAGATGGGCTATCAGCCCATTCAAGGTCTGCGGGCGCAGGTGGGGGATCTGTGGGCACTCGCCCGGGTGTGGCTGGGGAGGCCGGTGGCTGAGGTGGCGGATCCGGCACGGGCGCGGGTGTTGGAGCGGCTCCACGACCTACATTTTTTGTCAGACAATGCAAGTATGTTACATTTGCACTCTCTGTGGAGGGCAGCGGCGCCCCGGGACTACCGGGCAAGGGCCATGGGGGTGATCTGGGAGAGTGCGCTGGGGCGTCACGACGCTGCAAGAAAATTGGAAGAGGATCTTCTTGCAGAAGGAGAGGAGGAGCGCAACCCGGTAGCCTCAGCCGTGGTGATTCTGCACCGAGGTATTGCCCGGCTCTGGCGGGGGGAGACGGTCTCGGGCTTTTCGGATGGGGTGGAGGCCTGTGATCGGCTGGTACGGGTGGGAGATCCCTATCTGGCGGCGCTGGCGGGGAGCCTGGTGTGGACCGCGGGGCTGCACATCGGGGCGGTGGAGACGATGCGGCGGGTGGCCGCGTCGCTGAAGACGTTGGCGCAGCAGACCGGGGACACGCGGGGGCAGGCGTGGACGGAGGGAGGGGAGGGGGTGATCGCG
>CAITDR010000343.1 GCA_903891165.1 uncultured Pseudomonadota bacterium | reverse complement strand
AGCATGTCGGAGATGATCAGGTAGGTGAAAAAAGGTGCGCCAAGGCGGGTTGAAAAGCGGATCGCCCAGCGGAAGTCCGGTGCCCAGGCCATCGACACCAAGAAGATGATCAAAAACGCCCCGTAGGGAACAGTCAAAGACCTGCCCTTGAAGGGGTTTTTCCAGAGCACCAGAAAGTAGACCACCCCCATGCCGGTGGCCAACACGTTCACCAGCCCCCCCAGATCGAAGTTGAAGCTCTCCGACCCGATACGCTCGCCACCGGCGACGAAGTTGCGCAGCGAAATGACCGTCAAAAAAGTCAGGATAAAGGTACGGGGATTGGCCAGGAAGAGGATACCACCGATGCCGATGATCACCAGGGCCGCAGCGTAGGCCGGACCCCCAAAAATCAGGGCAAGCACCAGCGGAACCGCCACAAGGACGGGAATCAGGACCTGCCGGGCCGGGTCCGAGCCGAAATCAGAAAAAATCGAGGGCCCGCGATCCATCAGCTCCCTGGTAACCTGATTCGCGTCCGCCCGAGAATTGCCCGCGCCGATACCGTCGGTGCCAAAATCCGGCTAAAGGGCGCGGATGCTGTGGATCCTCATCGCTTGTCAGGCCGAGCCCGAGTGGGGCGTGGACTATACGGGGGAGCGCTTGCCCGTGGTGGATATGCACCTGCACCCCGGCCAGTGGGAGCTGATCCCACCGGCCACCCAGGCCTTCCTCACCAGCCGCTTTCCCTTTCCCTTTTCCCTGAATCCCGAGGGCCTTGCTGCCTCGGTGCTCACTGGCGAGGGGATCCTGGGGGAGCTGGACAAAGGTGGTATTGAAGCCGGAATGCTCTTTGCCGTCTATGCGCCGCGTACCGTGGGAATTGCCTCTAACGAGTATGTTGGCGAGCAGTTGCTGGTCGATCCCCAGCGCCTCTACGGCCTGGCCAGCGTGCGGGTGGATCAGTGGGAGACGGACGAAGAAACCGAGCTTGCAAATCTGGAAGATGCAGTGGACAGCTATGGTTTTGTGGGCATCAAGCTCGCCCATGCACACCAGCACTTTCGGATGGATGATCCACACTATTATTCGATCTACGCTCTTGCCGGGCAGCGCGGTCTGCCCGTGTATCTGCACACCGGCACCAGCCCCTTCCCCGGCACCGCGCAGGAGCCCGCCTACACCGATCCCGCCTACATGGAGGAGGCCATCGCCCTGTACCCGGATACCATTTTTATTTTGGGTCACCTGGGTTTTGACTTCATCAACAAACAACCCGGTACACTCGACCACTGCATCGATCTGGCGACGCGCTACCCCAACGTCTGGCTGGAGCCCTCGGCCCTGGGCAGCCGCAGCTCCGATCCCGACGGCACGGTGCTCGCCGGGGCCATGTCTGCCATCCGCGAGGCCGGGCTGGTGGGGCGCACCATCTATGGTAGTGATGGTCCTCAATCTCCCGGCTTTGCGGCTGGTTATCTGGAGCGTACTGTGGCCGCCATGCAGACGGCAGGCTACAGCGCTACCGAGGCCAAGATGGTTCTTTCCGAGAACTTTTATGCCCTCTTTGGAAAACACCCATGATGCTTCTGCTTGCGACGATGTTGTTTGCCGCAGTGCCGGAAGCGGCTGAGAGCAGCACCGTGGCCCTGCTGGCAGGCGGGAGCCCCAAGGGGCAGATCGCCATCGGTGTGCGCGGTGGCTACCCCAGCTTCGGGGTGCAGGCGCAGGTTGGATTTACGGGAGGTTGGACGGGTATTTCCCTCTTCGATACTCAGCTGTTCCGTCGGAACTGGGTGGGCATGGGTGTAGGGAAGCGATGGTTGGAGGGGCGGGTGGGCGTACTTTCCGGCGAGGCGCTGCTCGGGGTGGAAGAACAGAGTGGGATCTTCCCTTCTTTTGGACCCTCCGGCCTCATCCGGCTGAAGATGGCGCACCCCGGTCGGATCCTGGTGCCCTATCTGGAATTGTCCACGCGCGTAACTCTTCTAGGGCAGACGACGGTAACGGAAAAGCTCGATGGGACAAGCGAGCGAACCTGGGTTGCCGACGCACGCTGCGTTCCCTCCGCCACGCTGGGCCTGGGCTGGGCCATCCGCCCGTGGATCGGTATCGACGTCGGCTTCGATTGGATGTACGACACGACGGCTACCGTGTCGATCCCGGGGATCCACCTGGGCTTGGGGGTAGGATGGTGATCTTTCTTCTGGCTTGTACACCGGTGGTGGAGCTTTTTGAGGTGGCCCTGAGTGGCTCTGTAAGCTCCACTACAGAGGGTCCAGTGGCGCTGGAGCTGGCCTTCGGCTGGGTGGGCGACGGCTCTCTGCGGCGTCCCTACGGTATCATCGCCGAAAAGGAGCTTGAAGGTGCCGGAGAGCTGGATTGGACCCTCGCTGTTCCCACCGATGGAGGCGAGGGGCTGCTGCTGTACGGTTGGCAGGACTTGGACCGCGACGGGCTCTACTGCGGGCTCGGGGCTGCCGAGGAGCCAGCGGGGCTGGTGGAGCTCGGGGAGGTGGTTCACCAGGTGGAGGTGACGCTGGTACTGGACCAGCCCTGTGCCGCACCGGAGGCGCTTTTTCCCTAAGTGCGTGCATCCCGAAAGTGGGTGGGCTACAATCTGAGTATGCTTTTGCTCAGCGTCTGTGCCGCCCTGGCCGGGGATTCGGAAAAACCGGTGGGCTACCCGCCTCCGCCCGAGGTCAGGCTCAACCAGGCCTTCGGTCTGGTCGAGGGGATTGTGGGTCCGGTGGTCTGGATCGGTGGCTACGGGGGCTTCGGTCTGGCCGAATATTCCGCCAGCCCCCAGGTCAACTACCCGGTCTATGCCGGGATCATGGGTGCCGGGCTGGCCCTCAGCACGGACGGCTGGGCGCGCTATGTGGCTGCCCGAAAGTGGAGGAAGGGGGCGCTTAAGGGGCGGGATCCGCTGCAGTTGGAGGCCCAGTTCCGGCGGCAGGTGGCGATTGCTGACTTTGCGGGCGGGGGGGTACTCGGAATCCTTGGAGGATCCTGGATGATCCTGTCGCCCATCGTGGCCAACCAACCTGGTGGTCGCGACGATGTCGGCCCGGCTGCCAGCTCCGGTGCGGTGCTGCTGGTGGAAGGGGTGGGGCTGGCGGGGGTGGGGCTCCTGAACTGGTTCACCCCCGGCGTGCCGATGGCCTCATTTTCTGTTACACCGGTAGATGGAACACTGAATCCCTATATGGAGCTGGCATGGTCCTGGTAATCCTGGCCTGTCAGGGGCCGCCCCAGCTCGCAGAAAGTATGGATGTCAGCGGAGATCTGCATCTGAACGAGCTTCCATCCGACGCGACGTTTTTGGTAGGTGGTCCCATTGCCGGTCTGGTCAAAAGTGAGGCAGGAAGGCGGCTTTCCTCCCTGATACCTAAGGAGCTGGCTGGGCTGCCGCTGGATCAGGTGGGCGAGGCAAGGCTGGGCTGTGGAGGGGGTGGCTGTCGCCTGTGGATGACAGGGGATTTTGTGGGTTGGACCCCAGATATTCTGGGCGTGGATCTGCTGAAAGTTCCGGTGGATCCGGCCCGGTGGCTCGGAAGGGAGCCGCGTCCCGTCGAGCGCTGGTCGCTGCTGCCGAAGCGGGGAAAGGCCTTGGAGTTGACCGTGGAGGCCGATCTTTTGAGGGGAGGGGATGCCGAAGCTGGCAGTGGTTTTTCCGCATCTTCGCTGATGGTACCCCAGGGAGATGTCTGGTTTGTCCTTCGGGACCCGCTGACGATGCGTCGTCAGGCGGAGGCGCGGCTGAGGGCGGAGGGAACGGAGGAGGGGGAGGAGGCCGCAGCGAGGCTGGAGGGGATCTCGCCTCTGGTCCTGGGCAGCGTACGACAGATGTCCTGGAGCATCCGGCTGGAAGATCCTCGGATTGTCGGAAGGTTGGAGACGATCAACCCTGCCTCAGGGCTATTGTGGGAGAAGCTGACGAAGCTGCAGCTGCGCGGTCTGGCAAAACGGGCGAAGAACCAGGACCTCCGCAGGATGGCTGGGGCGGCGGTGGTACGAAGGGTAGGGGCCGTGGTGGAAGTGGAGGTGTCGCCATGATGGGCTACCTGATGCCCCAGGGCGGGAATGCCCGGGACCTCGCCTTGTACCGGTCTTATCAGTGTGGCCTCTGTGCAACTCTCCAGGCCGAGTTCGGGCTGGTCTACCGTCTTTTTGCCAAGCCAGACCTGGTTTTTTATAATATCTGGCTGGACCTGTTTGGTGCAGGAACTGCGGCAATGGGAAAGAGCCCATGCCCGCTGACCCTGGGTCTGCACCAGCGGGATGCACGGGTGGCCACCGAAAACACCCGGCTGGCCGCGGCTTTTGGCGTCTACATGGCCGTCGAAAAGCTGAGGGATGACTGGGAAGACGAGCGCAGCCTTATCAAGGGTCTGGCTTGGCGGGCACTGCGTCCGGGTCAGGAAAAAGCAAGGACTATCCTTGGGGAAGCGGGCTTTCCGCTGGAAGAGATGGATGGATGGATGCGGAGGCAGGCCGCCATTGAGCGACAGCCTGCCGTCGAGCTGCGGGAAGCCGCCGCACCCACGCAGGAGATCGCCGCCTTGTCCTTCGCCTTTGCGGGAAGGGCATCGGCAGCACAGCAGGCCACGGCAGGCGCCATCGGGCGCTCCATCGGCGCCTTCCTCTACTGGGTGGACAACCGGTTGGATCTGCCGAAGGACCGAGGAGAGGGGGCCTATAACCCGCTTCTGCGCTCCCTTTCTCAAGGGACAGTTTTGTCCGTTGAGCAGGCGGCCGCCCTTGCCGATCAGGGCGCACAGGAGGCCCTGGACCAGCTATCGGCCCTGGTGCCGGGGCTGGGGCAGGGGGAGGTGGGGCATTATCTGGAGCAGACCCTGGTGCGTGGTTTTGGCGACAAGCTGGGGCGGCTGCGGGCTCTTCCCGGCGGAGAAGTTGCGGATCTGCGTGCGCTGATGCCGCCAGCACCCTCCGCGGCGGAGCGCCTGCAGGGGATCTTCGCACCGATCACGCAGAAGATGGCCTTAAACCTGTCGTTCGTGCTGATGATGCTCTTTCCGAAAGCCGCCTGGGCGCAGGGACTCGCGGCGCGCTTCTGGGCCAGCTCTCCGGCGTTGGATCAGGCCAGCAGTTGGGACAAAATGCTCAATAGCTGCTTTTGCTCCAATATGTGCGCCGATGGGGCAAACGGCTGTGCAGACAGCTGCGGGCAATCGTGTGGGCAATCGTGTGGGGACGGATGCAGCAACGCCTGCGGATGAGGTAAAATATATGAAATGGTTTGATGTAGGAGAGGAGGCTCACGGAGTGATTGCCATCGGGCAGGTGGCCACAGGGGTGATCGCCGTCGGGCAGATGGCGACCGGGGTCATCGCCATCGGGCAGGTTGCACGGGGGCTGGTGGCCGTCGGGCAAGGCGCGGTGGGTCTGGTGGCGTTGGGGCAGGGCAGCATCGGGCTGTTCTGGGCAGCGGGTATGTTGGGCATCGGTGGGCGCGGCTTTGGGCCGGTGATCCCAACGGTTCCCGACCTTGGCGAACGCCGTACACTGCCGACGATATCCTCGCTGGATCGGATTCGCTCCGGCCAGCCCGGCTGGTTGCGCCTGAAGGTGGAGGGACAACTTCGCTTTTCCACGGAAGGTGAGCTTCTACCCGCCCGCATCGACGCCGCACTGGTGCCCGCCGTGGACAAGCTGGTGCCGGGCACAGTTGTGTACGGATTGATAAAGAAGCAGGAAGAAGGGCTGCGCGTCGAGCGGCTGATGCAGATCCCGGTGCCGCGTATCCGCGAGACCGGCTGGTGGGCCTGGTGGAGTTTTCAGCTTCTGCTACTGGTGGGCAGCGGGGTCGCTTTCTGGCTGATTGCCGGGGTGCCGATTTTGGAGGGGCTGTTTGGGGAGAAGGGGGTTTTTGGGAGGTGAGCAATCTTGTCGATCCCAGCTTGTACGCGCAGATCCAGGCCCTTCCCGAACATCTGACCGGGGAGATTATCAACGGGGAGCTGGTGGTGAACCCGACCCCGGGGGTGTTGTCAACGATGGTGCGTGGGGGTGTCGCAAGCTCGGTGGGCCTTTTGTTTCACGGAAGGGAGGGGAAGGGCGGACAACCGGGCGGCTGGTGGATCCTGGCACGGGTGGAGCTGCAGCTTGGGGCAGAAATTCATGTCCCTGCGATAGCAGGTTGGAAGCGGGAAAGCCTCCCAACGTTGCCAGATGTGGTCACGATGGAGGTCGTGCCAGCCTGGGTCTGCGAGGTGTTGTGCCCCGGCTCCGCGGTCCGGGACCGAAAACATAAAGCGCGGTCCTACCACGCCGCGGGCGTCCAGTGGTACTGGCTGGTCGATCCACGAGACCGTACGGTAGAAGTCTACCGGAGGGATGGGGAGTTCTGGGTCCGAATTGGGGTATGGTCGGACGACGAAAAGGCCCGCATCGAACCTTTTGACGCTGTCGAACTCGATCTGTCTCGGTGGTGGGAAGGGTTGGAATCCTCCGCTTGAAAAGCGGATTTCGTATAGTGACTCTGCCCAGAGTCACGTCGCAACAATACCCTCAATCCCCCCTCACTTAATCGCCGAAAACTCCCCCCCCCCATGGATCGGAAGATACTCCTTCCAGATCCCCTCACAGACATCGTTGTACTTACAGCTTCCGCAGGCTTCCACACGCGTTTTCAAATCGTTCCGCTTACGATCCTGCCAGTTGAAGCGGGCGCGACCCCCCTCGATGGTGGACACCCCCTCGGTACCCGGCTCGCCGGACATACTCTTGATCGAGCAGTCCGTGTCCAGATCGCGGAATTCGCCAATATAGCGGCGGGCAAGGCTGCGGCTGCTTAGAAATTCGCGCGGCAGAATACATAGCGGAAAAGAGCCGATAGTGAAGGTGCGCTTGTATTTGTACTCGTTCAGGAGAAGGGCCTTGGTCAGGTAGGGAACCACCTCAGAATAGGTGGGGATCACCTCCGGATTTTCTTCTGCCCAGCCTTCCGCCCGTACAAAATTGGCGCGCACATCGTCCAGACCCAGGTCGTAGTAGTACTTCAGCATGTGCGGCAGGTACTTGTAGTTCCAGGCGCAAACGACGATGTTCACCGACACATTGTCGCGCAGAAAACCCTCAGATCGTTTCTGGAGGAGGTACTGCAAGGCCCCCTGTTTCTTCAGAAAATTGCCCGGCACCCGGGTGATGCGGTCCTCCACCTCCGCGCGGTGACCGTGTGCACTCATCGTCACCCGGGTCAGGCCCGCCTCTAACAATTTATCGGTAAAATCGCGTCGGAAGAGCTTGGTGCCGTTGGTGGCGATGGTGATGCGGCTGTAGCCCAGGGATTTTGCGTAGGCCACCGCCTCCACAATCCAGGGGTAGGTGGTAGGTTCGCCGCCCAAAAAGCCTACGGAGCGGTTGCCCTCCTCGTACCAGCGGGCGATCTCGGCTTTCATCTCGTCAAAAGGCATATAGCGGCGCATCTCAGTCGCCGGAAGACCATCCAGGCAGAAGACACACTTGTTGTT
>CAITDR010000342.1 GCA_903891165.1 uncultured Pseudomonadota bacterium | reverse complement strand
GGCGTAGCTGGCATATTCGCCGGGCACCGTCGGATCAAAGGTGACGTTCAGCAGCTCGCTTCCGTAGCGATAGTGGCCGAACATATCCAGTTTTACAAAGGAGGTTCCAGCGAAATTCCGCTCATCGCCCAGGATCCGGTCCAGCTCCAGCGGGTGCCCGATGGACTCGTGGATCTGCAGCATCATCTGGTCGGGAGCCAAGAGCAGCTCCATCTTGCCGGTCGGGGCCTCCGGTGCACTCAACAGTGCCACCGCCTCCTCGGCAAGCTCGCGTCCTTCCTGGAGAAAGCCGACTTCTTCCAGGACTTCTACGCCGCCCTGCCGACAATAGCCGCGCAGCCCATGGCTCCGCCGCTGGGTCTGCCCCCCTTCGTGCGCGGTTGCGACAATATCCGGCGATGTAAGCGAAAATTCCTGTTCCACCACGCTGCCGTCGCTGTCGAGGAGCCGGTGCCGGGCCAGCGTGAGCATCAGGCTGGCCTCCCGGTCCACAATCCGCGGATCCACGGCGAGGCTTTTGCAGATGGAATGCAGGATTTCTACACGGGCCCCCAGGGATAGCTGTGCCCAGGGGGTCCGTACCGGGCTCTGGTAGCGGCCCGATCGGGCGCTGCGCGCGATTTTTTCGGCGTCGAACAGGGCGTGTTCGGCGGCCACTTCGGCCAGCTCCCGTGCCCGCTGCAGGGCTTTTCTCAGGCCGTTGGCACTGGTATCGGGGGTGGCCGCGTAGGCCTGGCCCCGCCCCACCCGCACCTGTACCATGGCCCCCCGGTCCGTTTTTCGACGCACCGGCTGCAGGAGATCGCGGCGAACGGAGAGGTTCTCCGTCTCCTCTTCGAGGATCCGCACCGAGGCCCACTCTACGCCCGCAGGCATCAGCTCTGAGAGCTTATTTCCGTTCCACATCTTCCTCCTTTAACCTGATCCGGCGACAAGCCCTTGCATTTTCTTGTTCCTGTGGCACATGATAGTCCCATGGTGCTGCTCCTTCTCGCCTGCCATGCGCCTTCGGAGGCTGAGTCCTCCACAGATAGTTCCGGTCCAGCTGGGCCGGCCTGTGTGGATTTGCAGGGTCCGGGGGCGCTGACGGAGGAGGGGGCGGCGCGGGGACTGGACCAGCCCCAGGGGGATCCGGAGGATCGCCTTCCTGGATTTGGTGGGATCCTGGTCGAAGATCTGGAGGGGGACGGGGATCTGGACCTGGTCACCGCTCCGGGCGAGGGCATGCCCCTGCTCTGGATCAATGATGGAAAGGGCAGCTTTACCGCCGGACCTCCGCTCTTCGACATCCTCGGCGATGGGCATGGGGGGGTCAACGGTGCCACACTGGCCGATCTGGACGGGGACAACCTGCCGGAGATCCTGGTGTTCAGCCGTGGAGTTGTGTATATGTACCCAAACTTGGGGGGACTGAGTTTTGGGGATGGTGCCTTTCTCTACCTGGACACCAGCGCCGCTTCCTCCAGCATGATGACCCTGACGGTGGCGGATCTGGATCTGGACCAGGATCTGGATCTGGTCCTGCCGCCGATGCCCGATATTCCGGGAGAGGTGGCTGGGCCTGCGCTTGTGTTACTCCAGGATCCACCTGGACAATGGTCGGTCACCCACCAGCTACGCATCGGGGAAGAGGGCCTTGCCGTCCAGGCCTCTCTGGCGACGGATCGGGATGGGGACGGGGATCTGGACCTGCTGTTGGTCAACGATCTGAGTAGTCGCACCAGCTTCTGGCGGAATGATGGGCTTCAAAATGGTATTCTTTCGCTGGTAGAGGACGCTCCCCGCCTTCGTATGGACGTGGAGATGGCGGGGATGGGGATGGATGGGGCCGACCTCAACGACGATGGGGC
>CAITDR010000341.1 GCA_903891165.1 uncultured Pseudomonadota bacterium | reverse complement strand
CTTCTCCCCTGATCGCCGCCTTTTTGGATGTGGCGGGCCGCAGTGGCTTGCCTCTTGCGGCGGCCGAAGAATTGGTCCAGGGTGTACGTGGGGATCAGGGCCGGGTGCGCATCGCCGATGATGCGGCGCTGCTGCGCTACAGCTACCAGGTGGCGGGCACAGTGGGCCTGATGATGTGCGGGGTGCTGGGCGTCCGTGACCCGATGGCCCTGGCCCATGCCATCGATCTGGGCGTCGGCATGCAGATCACCAATATCTGTCGGGATGTCAAGGCAGATGCGGCGATCGATCGGGTCTATCTGCCGGAGAGTCGCCTTCGGGCGGCGGGTATCGATCCGGAGGCCCTGGTTCGCGGAGAGCTGGCTGCAGGGGCGCTGCGGCCGGTGATCGCGGATCTTTTGGCCGTAGCGGAGCAGTGGTATGCCAGCGGGGAAGCTGGACTTCGCTATATCCCCGCGCGGAATCGCCTTGCGATCCGGGTGGCGGGGCGATTGTACCGGGGCATCGGCCGCCGTCTTCTGCGGTTGGGGGGCGATCCCTGGCTGGGCAGAACGGTTGTTCCTCCTTGGGAAAAGGCCAGCCTCGCGCTGGGTGCGGTCTTGACATGGCAAGACCCGGTAGTGCCCCATTCGGCCGAATTGCACCGCCCGCTCGCCGGACTTCCGGGCGTTCATCCCGTCGCAGGGTGAACACCACGCCGGGGAGAGGGATGGGCGCCGCGACGGTGGGCAGCCCCCCCAAAAGCAGTTAGCCTCGCCGCTCCGCTGGAGTGGTGATGATCCGTCTTTCGTCCTATGTGGCTGGTCGTTGGTTTGAGGGAAATGGTCCCGGAGCCCTGCTCATCAACCCGGCGACGGAAGAGGTGATGGCCGAGGCCAATGCGGCCGGTATCGATTTTGGGGCGGTGCTGGATCATGCACGGAAGGTCGGCGGCCCGGCGCTACGGCAGCTCACGTTCAAAGAGCGTGCCACCCTGTTGATGACCCTCTCCAAATTGTTCCACGCCCACCGCGAAGAATTGCTGGATCTGGGTCAGGCCAACGGCGGCGGTACCCGGGGCGATGCCAAATTCGACGTGGACGGCGCCATCGGTACCCTGGCCGCCTACTCGGTCTTCGGGGACAAGCTGGCCGAGCGCACCGGCAACCGGAAAAGTATCCTCGATGGCGAGATGTTTGCGCTCACCCGCTCGCCGCGTTTTGTGGGGCAGCATCTCTGGACCACCCGCGCCGGCGTGGCGGTACACATCAACGCCTTCAACTTCCCGGCCTGGGGCACCTTCGAAAAACTGGCCGCGGCCTGGCTCGCGGGGGTGCCAGTGGTCACCAAGCCGGCCACCTCCACCGCGCTCTTGACTTGGCGGATGGTACAGTTGATGGTAGAAAGCGGGAAGTTCCCCGAGGGTGCCATCCAATTGGTCTGTGGGAGCACCGGGGATCTCCTCGATCGCCTGGGTCCGATGGACAGCCTCGCCTTCACCGGCTCGGCCGCGACCGGCACGATGTTGCGTAGCAACAACAACCTGCTGCGGAACAGCGTGCGCGTGAACGTAGAGGCGGACTCGCTGAATGCGCTGGTTCTGGGCCCCGATGTAGAGGTGGGCTCCGACCTGTGGTCTGCGGCCCTGCGCCTGATCGTGCAGGACATGACGCAGAAGAGCGGGCAGAAGTGTACCGCCATCCGGCGGGTGCTGGTGCCTGCCGAGCGGGCCGAGGAGCTTGGCGAAGCCCTGGTGGATGCCCTCTCCGGCTTGAAGGTAGGCAATCCGATGGCGGGCGGGACGCTGGGTCCGGTGGCCACGATGTCGCAGCAGCGCGACGTGCTGGCAGGCATCGCGACGTTGGCGGCCGAAGGCAAGCTGCTCTGTGGAGGAAGCAGCCGGGTGGAGGGTGTGGACGCACCTGCCGGAAAGGGCGCCTACGTGGCCCCTACGGTCATCCTGATGAAGGATGGATCCGCCCCCGGAAAGGTCCACGATCTCGAAATCTTCGGCCCCTGTGTCAGCCTGTTGCCGTACGACGGCAGCGCCGGTGCCGCCGCCTGTATCCTGTCGATGGGCCAGGGCAGCCTGGTCAGCACAGTGGTTTCGGACCAGCGCCCCTGGCTGGAGGAATTGCTCAACGGCGCCGCCCCCTGGCTGGGCAGAATGCTGCTGTTGAGCAGCAAGATCGCCGACTCCGCCACTCCTCCCGGCATGGTGCTTCCCGCCCTGGTCCACGGCGGCCCCGGTCGCGCCGGTGGCGGCGAAGAATTGGGCGGCGAACGCGGCCTCTGCTTCTACATGCAGCGTACGGCACTCCAGGGGGATCAGGTGGTGCTGCGGAAGATTTTGGGGTTGGAGGGGTAGGGGAGGTTTGGGCTGGAGGAGGGACAGGGCTGGACATCTGCGCGTCCACCGTTGCTCACAGTTTTTGATGGACGGCGATTGCTCTCCTCTGTGGACCCGCCGGTTTGAGCTTGGCCGCGGCACGGAGCGGCTCGTCGCCCTGGCAGCGGTGCGCGTCCTCCCCGTCGATCAGGGTGGCACGGCAGGCAACATGGGCAACCGCTGGGGATGCTGCCACAATCGTCGGCCTTTCGGGCCGCCTCCCCGTAAGCTCCCCCCTCCCCGCGCGTTAAGCTCCGGTCTTCCCCCTTCGGAGCTTCATGGCCCAGAGCAGCTTTCGCAAGTTCATGATGTTCACCGCTGCCGGGGCGGGCGTCAGCATTCTGCTGTGCGCCGGGGTGGCGGGGCCCTGCTGGCGCTCCTGGCTCTTGGATGGCATCCTGGTCTACCAGTGTCCCACCGGAAGGGTGCTTCCCACCGCCAGTATCTCTGGCTACGACCTGGGCCGGGGCAGCAACGGGGTGGTGACGATAAGCGCCCTGGGACACTATGTGCAGGGCAAAGGAAGCTACGTCTACAGTACTGCCTTGCGACGCTTCAGTCCCACCATCGCCCTGGTCTCGCCCGATGGATCCCTTCGTCCCATCGAGGCGGATTTTGATCCCGCGGGGGGATATGCCCAGGCGGCATTGGTGAAATTGCCGGATGTTCCCGATGGGGACTACAAGCTGCGGGCGCAGATCGACTCCCCTCTCGGTCCGATCACCACCGAGGCGTCGCTGCCGCTCTATGCCCCGGCCCTGGCGCATGTGCTGGCGGACTCGCCCCTCTATAAGCCCGGGCAGACCATCCGTTTCCGCGCCGTGGTCATGCGCGAGGCCGACTTCGGACCCCTGGAGGGGCGGCCGGGCATCTGGCAGGTGCTTGATCCCTCGGGTGAGGTGGTTCTGGAGGAGAAAAACAAAGCCGGCGCCTTCGGAATTTCCGACTCCTCCTTCCCTCTGGACCACGAAGCGCCCCTGGGAATGTGGACGATCCGCTACCGCTCCGGTGACGACAGCGACGAGGTGCAGGTCGAGGTCAAGCCCTTTGAGCTGCCCCGCTTCACGGTGGAGCTGAAGGCTCGTCCGGCCTATCATCCCGGAGACGATCTCAAAATTGAGGGTGTTGCCCGCTACACATCTGGCGCCCCCGTCGCCGATTCCACCGTGACCTTCCGTGTGCAGGAGCAGGCCGCCTCCTCCACCGATCCCGCCCCCTGGCCCGCGCCGCTGGACTGGCTGGACGAGAAGCTCCTGCGCACCGATGCGTCGGGACGCTTTTCTGTGGATCTGGGAGTGGTGCCCCTGGATCTTCAGAAGGACAGCCGCATCACTTTTTCGGCAGGGGTCACCGACCCCACCGGCGAGCAGCTCTGGACCAGCCTGGGCGTCCCCTTTTCGCCAGACCAATTGGTGGCCACTGCCGTCACCGAGCTGGGGGATGGTCTGGTTCCCTCGGGCAATAACCGCCTCTTTTTGCGGGTGACCACCACCGATGGCATTCCGTTGGCCTCCTCCTCCCTCCGCCTCCGCCGCGCCTGGGACGGCAAGGACAAGGGGGTCATGGCCACCACCGATGCCGACGGTGTGGCGCGTTTTCAGGTGGACCCCGGAGCACCGGTAACCATCGTTCTTCCCCAGAACCCGGTGCGCAAACGCCCTCGTAGTCAGATCGGCGAGGTACGCTACGTCAGTACCGAAGACAGCCTCCATGGGGGCAGCCTGGATGTCGATGCTCAGGTGGCGCTCGACCGCTGGAAGCCCGCCCTGCGCGCCTGCGGACGCTACGTGGAAGGCAGTGATCAGCAGGTTGATCTCGCTCTCTTGATCAATCCGGCCGGGCGTATCGAACAGGCCGGCGTCGGAGCCGACAGCGCCATCTCAAGCTGTGTGCGCCGGAACGTGCAGAATCAGCAGGCCCTACCAGGGGACTGGCGTATCTGGAAGATAGGCGTTCTCCTCGAAGATCCTAAGACGCCCACCATCAATGGCAACCTCACGATCCTGACCGGCCGCTTGAGCAACGATGGACTGGACGAGCTTTTGTTGGAGGCCCGGCCCTGTGTGTCGGAAGTGGAGTACAGCAGCAGCCTGGGGCTGCTCTGGTCCTGGAGCACAGAAAAGGGGGATCGTGCGCCGCGTCTTCGGTCCATCCCGGTCGAAGGCAGCTCTGTTCCCGCCTCTGTGGACGCCTGCGTGGCCCGTGCGCTGGCCACCCATCGTTTTGCCGATGCGGTGGAATACGACGTGGGTGCCGGTATCCTCCGCTTGGATGTGCAGGTTCCCGAAGATCCCCGTGAACGTCGCACACAACCCAGCAGCTACCAGGGTTTTCAGTACACGGTCACAGCGGAGGCGGCGACCGGCGAGGAGCAGCGCGGCCAGCTGAACTTACTGCCCGGTGATATTCCAGCGCTCCGCCTCCGTTTTTCGGAGGTGCTGGTGGATCCTGGAGCCACCGTGGAGCTGAGCGCGGTGATCGGGCCGGGCTGGAGCGGCGACTTCCCCAAGGAGCTGTATCTGAACCGGCCGGGCAAAACCAGCCTGCGCTTTGATGTGGATCCCAAGCTCCGAAAGGGAAGCTTCAAGGTACCGATGGACTGGTCCGGCTATGCGCAGGTGGAGTACAACGGTGCCCGCGCCCTGCTCTACATCCGGCCACCCGAGCGCCTGGATGTGGACCTTTCCATCAAAGAAGAGTCGGTGCGCCCTGGAGAAACGGCGTCGCTCTTGATCACCACCCGCAACGGGGATCAGCCGGTGGCGGCGGGTCTGACCTTGAGCGGGGTGGACAGTACCCTGGCCAGTCTGGCCACCCTTCCCGGCCCCGACGCCTTTGCCCGCATCACCGTCCGTGCAAAAACGGGGACGCCGGCCTTTGGAATGTTGGATGCCAAAGCGCTGGAGACCGGCCAGATCCGAGGGAACTACGCGGCAGAAGCCACAATTATGCGCATCAACGAACTTCCTCCGGTGCCGCCGGGCCAGGAGCGCGTCAGCTGCAATGGTGAGAGCAGCCTGGGGACCACTGGTGACTTCGCCGATGCCTTCTACGACCTCTATGCCGCCGCCCGCGCCGAAGTGCGCAGCTGGGAGGCGGCCGCCGCCCCGGGCCAGCTGATGAGCCCGGCGAAGATGCTGGAACTCTGGGAAGCCGCGCTGAAAAAGAAGCCTGCGACCGATGCTTTTGGGCGCAGTCTGCACCTCTCCCTGCTCCCTCCCGACCTTCTGGCGCTCACCGACCCCCGCCTGATGGTGGCCGATGGCACCCACCTTCCTGAAGATGTTGAAAATTGGCCCAACTTTGTCGCTCAGGAGTCCCCATGATCCTCCTTTTTCTGTCCTGTGGAGGTGCAGACCGCGCTCCGGCCTCTGCTCCCGAGCAGGAGATGCAGGACTACAGCAAAGAGAAGGATGCCCGTGGGGGAGAGGGAGGTGGCATGGGCCGTAGGGCTCCCGCTGAACCCGCCGCCATGGCACCCCCGGCGCCGCCCGGCGGCAGCGCCATGCGCGAGGAGGCCAAGGCGGGGGATGTGTCTCTGGGTTTGTTGGGTGCGATGAAGCAGGACAAAAATGAGACTACGGAGAACAAACCAACCGGTGGCGACGATGAGAAGGCCCCGGCGCTGCGCTCCTGGTTCCCGGAGTCCTTTCTGTGGATGCCCCTGGTGCAGACCGGTGCCGAGGGTACCCTGACCGTGCCGGTGCAGGTGCCCGACAGCCTGACCACCTGGCGGGTGCTGGCCCTGGGCCTGACCGCGTCGGGCGCGCAGGGGGGCGCCACCACCACCTTTCTCTCCACCCTGCCCGCCTATGTGGATATGAATCTTCCTTCCTATCTTTACGCGGGGGATCGCTTTTCTTTGCCAGTGCAGGTGGTTTCGCAGCAGGCGGAGCCGTTGAATGGAAAGCTCTCCTTGAACGTCCAAGGGGGCACCGGCGCGGGCGCCGGTCAGGTGAGTGTACCCGCCTATGGATCGCTGGCGAAGGTGGTGCAGATCTCCGCTCCCTCCGTCGGAAGGTTGACGGTGACCGCCACCTTGGACGGGGTGGACGCGGTGGAGCGTTCGGTGCAGGTGCGCCCGGTGGGGCGGCCGGTGGACCAGAGCCGGGGGGGTACCCTGGGTGCACCACGCACCATGCGGGTGGAGGCGCCCGGCGGTACCGGGCGGCTGGATCTCCAGGTCTATCCAGGGACCCTGTCGTTGGTGGCCTCGGAGCTGACCATGGCGCCCGGCCGGGGCGGCGGCATCTGGAGTGATGCCTATGCCTGGGTACTCGCGACGCAGGCCCTGCCCCTGGTGCAGAGTGGGGAGCTGAAGGAGGAGGATCGACGGGCTATTTCGCTGCGGGCACTTCAGCGCCTTCGTCGGCAGAGCCTTCAGATGGACCCCTCGGTGGCGGTCCCGACCCTGATCGCCCTGGCGGACGCGCCCGCCGATACGCTTGAGGGGGCCCTGGCCGCCCGGATGCGTACGGCGTTGGCGGAGGCGCAGGCGCCGGACGGCCTCTGGCCGGGCAGCTCCTCGGGTATCGACGACATCCTGGTCGCCACCGCCCAGGCGACCTGGGCATTGGGGCCGGAGAACCGGGCCAATCGCCTTCGCGCACAGGGTGCTTTTGAGCGCTACGCCGAGCGGGTGGAGAGCCCCTATGTGGCCGCCTGGGGCCTCGTGGCGGATGTCGTGGAGGCTGGCAATGCCGACGCTCTCCGTAAGAAGGTGAAGGATGCCATTGTACAATCTGCGGATGGTACCCGCTCCTTGGTGGTGGAAGGGACACGCGGGGATGGCCGGCCCGCCACCACGGCGGAGGCCACCGCATTGGCGCTGATCATCTTCAAGGATGATCCCGAGCTTTCCTCGGATCTGGCCGGTTGGCTGTTGGCCAACTACAACCCCGGCATCGGTTTTGGGGATGGCCTCTCCAGTCTTCTGAGTCTCCGCGCACTCCAGATTGCGTTGAAAGGGGAGCTTCCTCCATCAGTGACGGTGATTCTGGAGGTGGATGGCCAGGAGGCGGGGCGGGGGCTTTTGGACACCGCCCATCCCCACCAGCCTTTGCACCTGAGTGTGGAGGACTACCAGGGGGCGCACGATCTGCGCATCTCCACCGAGCCGCCAGTGCCGGGCCTGGCATGGAATCTGGTACAGCGTAGCTACCTTCCCTGGGAGCAGGCGGCGCCACGCGGTCTGGATATTCAGGTGAACCCGGGTTCACTATCGGTCGGAATGCCGGGCTCGTTGGCAGTTCGGGTCGCCGGGCCGGTGGATGCGCGGGTGACCGTGGAGATTGGGCTGCCACCCTCGGTTACTGCGGATCCGACTCTTCTTGCAGAGCTCTCGAACAGGGGTGCTTTTGCCTCCTACCATGTGCAGGATGGACAGGTGCGGCTGGACGGGGTGGTGCTGGAGGGAGGGGCGGCCAGCCTGGAGCTGGGGCTGAGCGCGACGGTGAGCGGGCAGTTGTGGGCAGGTTCTTCCAAGGTTTTTGTAGAGGGCAGTCCCGAGCAGGCCTTTGTGCGGGTGCCAAGCCAGTGGAGTATCCGGTAGATGCAGCAATTTTCAGGAGAACGGCTTTCCAAACTTGGCTATTGGCGGGTGGGCGGTCCGATGGAGGATTTTGCCCTGGTGGAGTCGGTGGAGGAGCTGGTGGAGCTGTACCCGAAGATCCGGTGGATCCTGGGCAATGGCTCGAACCTGCTTGCGCCGGACCAGGGTCTGGCGGGGCTGACGGTGCGGCTGAGCCTGAAGGAGACGGAGTGGCTGCCCGGGGATCGGCTGCGGGCGGGGGCAGGATTGTTGAATACGGTGCTGTTGTCGCGGGTTTCCCGACAGGGGCTCTGTGGGCTGGCATCGCTGGCCGGGGTACCCGGCACGGTGGGCGGGGCGGTGGCGATGAATGCGGGCACGGCGTTGGGCGAGGTTGCGGAGGTCTTGGAGGCGGTGGAAGGGGTGGATGCACGGGGATTTCGGAGCATTCCCCGTGAGGAATTGCCGATGCACTATCGGGAGGGGGGGCTACCAGAGGGCTTTGTGGTGACCGCGGCGATCTTCCGGCTGCGGCGCGAGGGGCTGGAGGAGGAGCGTCAGAAAGTGAACCACCACCTGCAGCGGCGGATGGCTACCCAACCCCTGGATCTTCCGTCTTGCGGCTCGGTATTCCGTAATCCGCCGGGGGATCATGCGGGGAGACTGATCGAGAGTGTGGGGCTGAAGGGCTGGCGCTCGGGGGGAGCATGCATCTCGGAGCGGCACGCGAATTTTATTGTCAATACGGGCGACGCAACCGCAAACGATGTGATGAGCTGCATCCGCACCGCTTGGGAGCGGGTGCGGGATCATGCCGGGGTGGTCCTGGTACCGGAGGTGCGGGTGTTGGGGGATTGGCCGGTTGAAGTATGGCCCCTGGTGTAGGGGAGTCAGGGTGCGTGACGATGTGCTGGGGAGGCGGCGGGGATCGGGTTAAGCGGGCATCCCCTGGAGTCCGGCATGATGGAGCGTCTGATCTTTCTGGTGAGCCCCCCGCGAGCAGGCTCCACGCTGTTGATGCGGGTGCTCAACGCCACCTCCCAGATCCACTCCCGACCCGAGCCCCACCTGATGGGACCGCTGGCGCACCTGGGCTTCTACGGAAATGTAGACAAGGCCCCCTATGATCAGCTGCAGTCGGCCGACGCCATCCGCCAGATTGTGAAGGATCTTCCTGGCGGAGAGGAGGACTACCTTGAAGCTCTCCGCGCATACGCGGACTGCCTCTACAGCAAGATGCATGCTCTCTCTCCCAACAAAGAGAGATATTTCCTGGACAAAACCCCCGCCAATGCGCTGGTGTTGCCCTTTCTGATGAAGCTGTACCCGCGCGCCAAATTTATCGTGCTCACCCGGCATCCTGCGGCGATCTTCGCCAGCTATGCCGAGAGTTTTTTTGATGGAGACTACGAGGCCGCCGCCGCCTTCAACCCCATCCTGGTGCGCTACATCCCCGCGATGGCCCAGTTTATGCGGCAGACGACCGTGCCTTTTCTGCACGTCTCCTACGAGGATCTGGTGACCCAGAGCGAGGCGACCTTGCAGCGTATCTGCACCTACCTGGAGATCCCCTTTGAGGCCGAGGCTCTCAACTACAAGAAAAAAGAGGTTGCCGGCAAGGGATTGGGCGATCCGGTAGGCGTCAAAAAGCACAGCCGCCCCGTTTCTTCCTCCAAGGACACCTGGGGGGCCGAGCTGGCCGCCAACCACCTGCGCTATGAAGTAGTTGCACGGCAGATCGCCCAGGTGGATCCTGCTGATCTGGAGACCTGGGGCTACCCCATCGGCAGCTTCTGGAAGCCGATGGAAGAGGCCGACCCCGCCACCTGGAAAGCACGGAAGATCGAGCTGGACAATTTCCAAGCCCAGCGCCGTGGCCTCCGCTACCTCCGCAAGCTGGCCGCCCCCGGCACCAGCCTCTACCAGAGCCTCTCCAAGCTCCGTTTTTACACCGACGTCGTCATCCGCGACAGCTTTGCAGACTACAGCCACGTGCCCATGCAGCGGCCGAAGGAGGGGGGAGGGGAGGAGTGAGCGCTCAGCGCCGCCGCCGCAACAGTGCCAGCGTACCCAGCACCCACTCCCAGCCGCCCAGCGGCATGGAGGTGGAGCAGCCGCGGGTGGGCGGGCAGTAGGAGGGCGCTTCTTCGCCGCAACCCAGCGACTTGGGGCACTCCTCGCGGACCACAGGGGCGGTGTTGGCCGCACCGGGAGTGGGCACAAACTCCACCAGCCAATCGGCATTTTCGTCGTTGTCCAGCCCGTCCGGGTAGCGACCGAGTGTCTGGCCACTGCCGACGTTCTGCACCACATCGGTGGAGCCGTTGTCGCCGGAGATCTCGTCGGCCAACGGATCGCCGTAGAGCGCAGTATCCCGCGCCACCCCTGCACAATCGGTGATCCGCACCCCGTCCCCGTCCGTGCCGTTGCCCAGATCCAGATCCTCGGCCAGCACGTCGGCTTCGGCCACATCTTCGGCGCCGATCACCAGCCACTCTCCAGGGGCCAGCACCGTCGCCTCTTCAAAGCTGTACTGCACTGCCCAGGAAGACTTCGCCGCCTCCAACTTCCAGCCTTTCAGATCGACCGGCGACGAGCCCGCATTAAACAGCTCCACCCACTCGTTGGTATCGTCGTCCTCGCTGGGGTCGAACATCACCTCGTTCACCTTGATGCCCGCGCCGGTGTCACACTCCCCCGGATCCACCACGCCATTTTCTGCACCGGGCGTGGGCGCAGTCACCAACAAAAAGTCCACACCACTCTGGTTTGTGTCCACGCCGTTGGGAGAGCGGGCCACCGACTCCCCGTCGTCGGCCACCGGCGCAAAGGAGGTGGCCTCCTGCCCGTCGTCATCCAGCCAGCCATCGGTATTGGTTTTTCCGTCGGCGGCGTAGACCACCGTGTCGATAGGATAGACGACGCCATCATCACAGACCAGCCGGATAGCATCCGCGTTGGAGCCCGCATTTCCGGGGTCCATCCCCTCGATCACCAGGTAACCTCCCGGCTCCAGGACGCTGCCCGCCGGGATTGCCGTACTTCCGCTATAGGATCCGGTCCCGTACTCCAGGCGGAAGCCAGTCAGATCCTGCTGCACGCTACTGGCGTTGTACAGCTCCACAAATTCGGTGCCGGTATTCTGGGACAGCTCGTTGATCAGCACTTCGCCGGGGGCCACCGTGCAGGGCACGTAGACACAGCTGGTCGGCGCTCCCGGAGAAGGGGAGGCACAGAGCTGGAAGTCATCGCCGCTCTGGTTGCTATCTTCGCCGTCCACTTTTCTACCGATGGACTGGGCTTCTTTGGGCTTGGGCGCGAGCGAGCTGGCGATGGCACCGCTGTCGTCGGTCAGGCTGTCGCCGTTGCTGGGGCCGTAGACCACCGTATCCACCGGCGCGCCGTTGCAGCGCAATTGCAGACCCTCTCCCGACGAGCTGGCGTTGGGAAGTGTCATACTCAGCGGTGCATCCCCGCTGGTTGTGCCGAGCAGAAGGTAGCCTCCGGGGTTCAAGCCCAGCCCGGCGTCCAGGGTCATCTCGTCGCCATTATCCCAGGTGGAACCTGCCAGTGCCAGCACCCAGCCGCTCAGATCCACCGGGCTGCTGCCGCGGTTGTACAGCTCCACCCACTCCTGCCCGTCGTCCGCGCCCGTCGCATCGGGAAGGAACTCGTTGATCACGACGCCATCCCAGCCCGTACAGTCTACCGTGACGACAACTCCGCTGTCCCCGCCGCTGTCGCCGATGGCCACGTTCGCCATGGCCGGGGTGGGGCTGGTGTAGACCCGGAAGTCCACCGAAGAATTGTCGGTGTCGGTGCAGGCACTGTCGCGGCCGAGGCTCTTGCCGTTGCTGGCCGAGGAGGCGGCGCGCAGGGGGTCACTGCTGCCGCTGTCGTCCAGAAGGAGGTTCCCGTTCGCACTTCCCCCAAACAAGACGGTATCCAGGACTACAGAGCTGCCGTCCATCAGGCGCACCCCGTCCACGTCGCTGCCGCCATTCTGGATGTCGTCTACAAAGGAGCCGGTGTAGCCCACCCCGGCCAGCGGCCCGCCGATCAGCACATAGTCGCCGGGCGCCATGTCGCTGACCGTTCCAACCGTAAAAATGCTCTTCCAGGAAGTTCCACCCATCTGAAGCACATAGCCGCTCAGATTGATCGTACCTGGACCGGGGTTGCAGACCTCCACCCACTCCTGATCGTGGTCGGCGCCGCTGGGATCATACAGCAGCTCGCTGATGCGGGGGGCCGCCAGCAGGGAGGGGAGGAGCAACAGGACCATAAGACCTCCGGCAGCGGTAGCTTAGCATAGACCGGCGCCGATGGCCGTGCAGCGTCACCCGACCGTCACCCCGGCGCGGGGATTTCAGAGGGAGAAGAAGTAGAGCCTCCCCGAATAGCCCCCGTTGGCATCACTGTTTCTGGCGCCCAGCACCAGGTCCAGCACCCCATCCTCGTCCATGTCTCCGGCCACGTCCAGGGCACTGCCAAAACTCTCGGTGGGCGCGTTGCTCTCAAAGACCTGCCCGGCGCTGGTGGAGGTCAGCCCTGGCGAAAAAGGTCCCGAGAACCACCAGAAAGCGCCGGTGATTCCGTCGGTTCGGGCGCTGGCGGGCGCGGAGATACCCAGGTCCAGGCTCCCATCTCCGTCGATGTCGGCGGGGCTGGATAGGGCATAGCCGAAGAGATCTCCGGCCTCCTCCCCCTCAAAACGGAGCGCCGCGTCGAGAACTGAGCTCTGACCGATGGTTGGGCTGATTACATAAACCACACCCGCTCTGAGTGTATCCGCAGAAGCCAGAATATCGTCGCGACCGTCCCCCGTAAGGTCGGGGCAACTGCGCAGCGGACTGCCGGTGTAGCTCTCCTCCTGCTCCCCGTAGAGGGTGACGTCGGCATCGGTGATCATTGCCGCCCCACCCGCAAGAGGACCGAAGAAGATCGCTACTTTTCCCGCGTTCAGCCCCACCGTCTGATCCCCGTGGGCTCCTAGGGCCACATCGTCCAGACCATCCCCATTGAAGTCCGCCGCCCCGGCCTCGGCGTCACCCACCCCGTCGCCGATCCCGTATGCGCCGTGCGGAGGTGGCCGTGGTCCGGCAGGGGGCAGCCCCAGTCCGGTCACCGAGGCATAGGCATCCTGCAGGTTAAACATCCCTTTTGTGAATGGGCCAGCTAGCAGATACACCCGGCCGCCCCCGCCCCCCTCGCCATCATAGCCGGAGGCCCCCACCAGCAGATCCGCCTCCCCATCGCCGCTGAGATCCCCCGCCGGTCCCACGCTGATTCCCGCATAGTCCGAGGCATTTTCTCCACGCCAGGAAGCAAAAAAGACATTTCCCAGAGACGATGTCCCCGCACTGAGAGGCCCGGGGACCAGGTAGACCTTCCCGGCGTTCGGTCCCGCCTCAGCATTGCCGATGGAGCTGACCAGCACATCGCCCGCTCCATCCCCGGTCATGTCCCCGGGCGCAGCCAACCCATAGCCGGCATAGTCCAGGGCCTCCTCCCCCTCCAGGCAGGCCGCCGGCAGCTCGTCCAGAAGCTGGTCCCCCGGCGCTAGGGGGCCGAAGATCGCGCAGACCCGGTTGCCCAGGTAGGCGGCGGCGAGCACATCCGCGTGGCCATCCCCGTCCAGATCCCCACCACGTTCGACCACATTTCCCAGGCTTTCCGCGGGTGATCCAGAAATTGTAGCCCAGTATACAGTCGGTACCGGCGGTTTTTCCGGCGGGGGGCTGTCTTTGTCAGCCCCTCCCGTGGCACAGGCGAGGAAAAACCAGCCCATCAGGGATCAATCCGGTAGACACCACTGTCCTTGTCTATCACCCAGAGCTGTCCATCGGGGCCGATCTCGATGCCGTAGAGCCGCTGAGACCCGAAGCCGGTATCCAGGCTTCGAAGAAGCGTTCCATCCAGATCCAGCTCGCTGAGTTTCCCGTTGCCCCACTCGCCCACAATCAGGTGGTCCCCCACCATCGCCAGGGCCCCCGGCTGGTCCAGTCCCTCCGCCACCACCCCCCAGTCCACCCCGTCCCAGACCCGATGCTCCACACCGGGGTCATGCACCCGCAGGTTATTTCCTGCAGTTCCGGAGGTGGTGTCCACCCACAAAATACGTCCTCCACCGGTATCGGCAACATAAAGTATCTTCGTCTCTGCGTCGATGACCATATGGCCGGGCGCCTCTTGCACCCGCTTGACCTCCGGCTCGGAGAGTCGGTAGACGATGCTGTCGAAGTGCTCATCCATCCCAATGCCGTGGTCGGCCTGGAAGTCGTTCCGCACCAGGGCGCCGTGCGCGCCGTCGAAGACCCAGTAGACGTTGGCCGTCTCCCAGGCGATCCCGACGCAGAGGGGGGTCTCATGCGTCATGTCCAGGTGGGAGCCCAGCCCGATCGGGTTGGCCACTCCGAAGATGTTCAGGTCCGTGGTGTATAATACCGGACCCATGTAGCCGTTCCCCGGTGCCTGGCCATTGTAGGTGTTGTTGGTTTCCCCACAGGTGGCAAACTGGGTACCGGTGTCGAAGGACATCGCGGCCGTCTCCTCCATAAAATGCTCGGCAGCGCCCTCTTGTCGGCGATCAAAACTCTGCGTGGGCCTACCTGGATCGAACACAATAAAAGTGCGGTCATCCTTGCGGTTGGCGATCCACAGATTTCCCGAGCTGTCGAAGCCCAAATCGCGAGGGTCGTCCAGCTCTTCTTCGGCACCCAGGATGTAGGTCCACGTCACCGATCCGGGGCTCCCATCGCCATCCCCCAGCACCGGAATTTCGGGGGCGACGCTGTCGTCCGGGCTGGTCTTGCCGTCGTCCGTACAGGCCGTGAGGAGGAAGAGCGTGGGAATCATGGCGATCATGGTGGGTTCCTGGGGAGTGCAGGGGGAGGGGGACTCTCAAAGGGCAAAAACCCGCCGTGTGCTGCGTCGACGGCGCGGTCCGACGACCGACCCCGGACCCGACCCGTGCAGGTTAACCGATGCCCATGCGATATCTGGTGGTGGGTGGTGGCCTGATGGGCTGTGCGGTGGCGCTGGAGCTGGCGCGCCGAGGCCAACGTGTGACGGTGCTGGAGCGGGCCGTCCCAGGGGCCGAGGCCAGCTCGGCGGCGGCAGGTATCCTTGCTCCACGGGTGGAAGCACATGGGCAGGATCTGCCACGAAAGTATGGAATTCACTCCCTTGGGCTCTATCCAGCCTGGGTGCAGTCTCTGGAGGAGGCCACCGGTCTGAGCAGCGGGCTGTGGCCCTCGGGGCTGTACCGGGTGGTGGGAGAAGGGGAGGATCCGGCGGAGAGTTGTCCCGATGTAGAATCCATTTGGACGACGGATTTACCAGAATCGCTCTCCCATGTTCCTGGTGCATGGTGGCTACCGGAGGAGGCCTCGGTGGAGCCGCCGCGGCTGGTGGTGGCGGTGCGGCAGGCGGCCGAACGGGCCGGGGTACACTTTGTCACCGGGGTACCGGTACGGCGGGTGGGGGCGGACGGGGTGGAGCTGGATGGGGGGGGGTACATCAGCGGCAAGCCCATCCTGTGTGCGGGGGCCTGGACCGGGAAAGTGGAGGGGATTCCGACACTTCCCGTCCATCCTGTGCGTGGACAGGTGATGGAGCTGCGTGCCGCGCCGGGCCAGCTGGCGCATGTGGTATTTTGTAAGGGAGGCTACCTTGTGCCCCGGAAAGACGGGCGGGTGCTGGTAGGCGCCACCATGGAAGAGGTGGGCTTTGAACGAGGGGTAACGCCCAAGGGGCTGGCCTATCTGGCCGAGGTGGTGCGGCAGGGGGCCCCCTGGCTGGTGGATGCCCCGATGACCCGCAGCTGGAGCAACTTTCGTCCGGCCTCTCCCGACGGTCAGCCGATGTTGGGGGAGGTGGAAGGGGTCTATGTGGTCAGTGGTCACCACCGCAACGGGATCCTTCTGGCGCCGCTGACGGCGCAGGTGGTGGCGGGGGCCCTCTTAGACGGTCTTCCGGTGCCAGAGGGTTGGGAGCTGGCGCGTTTTCTCCCGCCTCCCTGAGGGAAGCCGTGGCGGAGTGGCGGGTTATAAGGCGACGATGCCATTCCTCTTCCTCATCCTCCTCCAGCTTGTGGTTCCCTCTTCTTTTGCGCAGGAGCTGGTGCCCGTGCAGCCCGGCTATCCGGGCAAGTCGGTAACCGTCTCCACCAACGGCAAAGATGTAGGAGTGGACTCCTTTATCGCCGCGATCCTGGATGGAAACAACTACCCGAAGTCGGCGACCTATTTCGGGGTGCCCGCACTTCTGGACTGTCGGAGCCTCGGCCGGACGGCGGATGGGGCGGTGGTGGTGTACCAGCGTACGGGGGGCAACAGCCTGCTGAAGTCCCGCCACTATGTGATCGCCCTGAAGGTCACCAAGCGTAGCGATAGCATGGCGGAGATCCAGTGGTTTCTGGTGAAGCACACCGTGAACCCGGACGGTAGTTTTACGGGACCGTACGCGGATGCACTCAATGCGCACAAGGACGACGCCGTCTACACCCCCTACAACCACGGCACCTGGCGCTACGATCGGACTGCAGGGACCATCACCTACGCCGCAGAGTCGGATGCAGGCGGATCGATTCCCTCCTGGGCAGTGAGTGAGGCGGCGGTGATGGCCTTCCCCCGCGAGCTGATGCGCGTTCGTTGGGGCATCGAGTAAGGATTTTCCAGCAGACGGAACTTTTCTCAGCTATCCTGACAACGTGCTCCTCTTCCTCCTCGCCTGTGCCGACGATCCCGCGGTGGACACGCTGCCCGAACAGAATTCGGGAGGCGGCGACTCGGCTGCGCAAGTGGAGGAATGCGAGGTGCAGGTAGAAAGCAGCTTTCCTGAAGATGGGTCCACACGGATGCCGGTGGATTCGGTGCTGGAGCTACGCCTTTCCGAGCCGGAGCCGGACGCGAAGTTGGAGCTGGTGGGGGTACAGGGAGAGCTGGAAATCCTGGAGGGAGGCCGTCTTTTGCGGTGGACCCCAGCAGCTCCTTTGGAAGAGGGCAGCGACTTTCTGATGCGCGCCCAGGTCTGTGGTACGGGCCTGTTGACCAGCTTCTCCACGCGCTATCCCCAGGTGCAGGTGGACCTGAGCGGGAAGGTCTACGGGCTGGATCTCGCCACCGCAACCTGGGAAGAACCTGCAGAATTGGGCGCCCTGCTGAGCAGCCTGTTGGGTGGACCCCGGCTGATGGTGGGGGTGGTGTCTCACCAACCGCAGGAGCTGGGCCTGGAGCTGTGGACGGCACTTCCAGAGGGGGAGGAGGAGAGCCACCGCTGCGCTCAGCCCACACACTTTCAGCACGTTTCCTTCCTGGAAAATCCATGGTTCAGTGCGGCCGCTCACGACGGGTGGCTCTCCGGAGTGGATGGCCCCGTGCCGCTGTGGTGGCCGACCTTGTCCGGTACCTTTGCCGCCGATGGGTCGGCGTTGGTAGCGCTGCGAATGGAGGCGCTGGTGGCAGCCGCGCCGATTTCCGAGCTTGTCGGCGAGGATCTCTGCGATGTGCTGGAGTGCAGAATCTGCCCGGGTGGGCAGGAGTGCTTCCCGTTGGTGGCCACTGCGGAGTCGGTGCCCCAGGTCGAGGTGGAGACCGACTCGGACTGCTACTGAGCGGCGCTGCTACTGGGCGGCGTTGGTAGAGGCGGCAGCGCGTCGTAAGCGGTCGTTGA
The DNA here is from genome assembly GCA_903891165.1 of uncultured Pseudomonadota bacterium. Taxonomy (GTDB): domain Bacteria; phylum Myxococcota_A; class UBA796; order UBA796; family SXON01; genus CAITDR01. The sequence goes on along the minus strand of CAITDR010000341.1, from coordinate 2,579 downwards.
TAGCGGCTCCCAAACCCTGGTCCGAAGCAGGCTCTACCACGATCACCGAGTAGCCACTCTGATCCATGCGTCGTAGTTCAGCATACAGAATACGCGCGTAGTCAGCGACCGGACGTGCCCGGAGAATGGCCGGACGCTCCCCACGCCCTGACAGCTCAGCGGCCACACCTTCGGGGTCGGTGGAGAGCACCACGCGGGTTTTGGGCGCGTAGTGGCTGGGAAGGGTACCGGGAACCGGCACATCCGATGGTTTACCCAAGGGGCCCAGCCAGCGCTCCAGCTCCTCGGCGGTGACCCCGCCCGGCCGAAGGATCGACGGGTGTTCGCTGGAGAGATCCACAATCGTACTTTCCACGCCCACTTCACAGGGACCACCATCCACCACAGGGAGGCCAGGGAAGGCCTCCCGCACGTGGGCCGCCGTCGTCGGGCTGACCGCACCGAAGCGGTTGGCCGAAGGGGCGGCGATGGGTCCCACCGCGCGGATCAGGGCGCGTGCGAGGGGATGAGAGGGCAAACGCACGGCCACGGTATCCTGTCCACCGGTTACTTCGTCGGGAATCACCGGGTGGCCATTCTCCCAGCGTCGCCAGAGCACTAGTGTAAGGGGACCGGGCCAGAAGGCGCGCACCAGAAGATCGGCGCGGGGGTCGGGGGCGGCCACTTTCTGGTAGTGGTCCAGGTGGACAATCAGAGGATGTCCCGAAGGGCGGCCTTTCAGCTCATAGATCTGGCGTGCAGCGTCGGGATTGGTGGCCAGCCCGGCAAGGCCGTAGACCGTCTCGGTGGGCATGCCCACCAGGCCCCCTTCTTGGAGGATACGGACTGCCTGTCGTACGGTAACCAGAGGCATGGCGCCCTATAACGCACCGAGGAGTTGCTCGGCGGGATCGGGATCGGCTCCGAACTCGTTCCAGAAGAGGAGTAGCTCGGGTCGAAGCTCACGAACCCGCGCTGCGGCCTCGCGATCCACAATCAGCACCTCGGGGTTCTGATCGTCGCACCAGGCCAGGGCCACAAAGCCGCAGCGGAGGTCGTAGGCCAAGCCCTCGGGCAGGTCCAGGCGCCAGATTTCGGGCGGTTTGGGGCTGCGAAACCAGAACTTCTGGGGGCCCGGCCGGTAGCGGATTCGGTGAGCCCGAAGGATCTGGCGCGGGGAGATCTCCAGGATCTCCCTTCGCTGTCGTTCGTTGGCCTCGATCCGGCGGCGGATCAGCTCCTCCTCGCGTGCCTTGCGCGCTGCCTCGATCTCGGCTGCCTCCCTTTTCTCGCGTTCGGCCTTGGTTTCCTGGTTTCCCTGTGCCTTTTTCTGCTCCTTGCGCAGCTCCTGCTCCACCCGCTGGGCGTCTTTTTTGCTGACCAGTCCGGCTTTGAGGAAGGAGTCGCGCAGGCTCATGGAGGGGGCTTATTGGGTTTGGGGGTGGGGGGCGAGGCAGCGGAAGGAGGAGGTGGGGGGCTGGCGGGGTGTAAATCCGAGTGAATGAGGCCTCATTCAGGAGAAGGGGTGGAGATAAGGGGAGTTCTGTCCATACCACGCAAAGCGCGTGCGGCCCGAGCGCCGCAAGCGCTTTTGGGTTGGCTCTGGGGTGGTCAAAAGGCTCCCGGTACGCGCAGAACTCTTCCACCCCTTGCCCTTCTCCTCCCCCGCCGCTACTCTATGGCTATGCTCCGCGTTCCCCTCGAAATCTCCCCCAGCCTGGATCTGGTCTTCAAGGCGATCATGGGCGATCCAGCGCATACCCATGTGCTGCTGGACTTTTTGAACTGCGTGCTCGCCCCCGAGCGGATCGTGCAGGTCACCATCCTCAACCCCACCCCTTTTGCGACACTTCTGGAAGAAAAGAGCTTTACCGTGGATGTTCTGGCAGAGGACAGCACGGGCCGGAAATTCCAGGTGGAGATGCAGGGTTGGAACCATGCCGCCTTACGACGGCGGATGCTCTGGAACTGGGCACGGATCTTTGGCGCGCAGCTTCAGAAGGGCGAGGTACACACGGCACTACGCCCGGTAGTTGCCATCTGGCTGGTGGATGACGAGCTGTGGTCTACCGATCCATGGAACCATCGCTTTCAAGCTGTGGACATCCACAGCGGGCAGCAGCTCTGTGGTGATCTGGACATCCACGTTTTTGAGCTGCCCAAGGCCCGGAAGCTGCACCTGGAGGCGGGTTCGGAGGCCGGCCCGTTGGGCGGCTGGATCCGCTTCTTTACGGAAGGGGGAAAGTGGAAGGAGCTTCCTAAAGAATTACAACGACCTGCCATGGAGGTAGCTATGTCCACCGTCGAGCAATTCCGTGAGGATGCGCGTGCAAACCTGATCTATATGCTGCGCGAAGAAGAGAACCGGGTGCGTCGGACGCAGCAGGTCGCCCTGGAGGAGGCGGAGCAGGCGTTGGAAGCGGCAGAGGCTCGGGCGGAAGCCCAGCGGACGCGGGCGGAAGCTGAGCAGGCGCGGGCGGAGGCTGAGCACCGGGGCCGGTTGGAGGCCGAGCTGCGTGCAGAGGCCGAGCTACGGGCCCGTGTGGAGGTAGAGGCCGAGTTGAGGGCCTTAAAGGCGAGGTTTGGAACACATTGAGCCG